>JACQPT010000208.1 GCA_016207415.1 Ignavibacteriales bacterium | reverse complement strand
CGTACATTGCGAATGGATAATTCAATCGCCTCAAACATGAAGTGATTCAGATTAATGTCGGATTTCATCGCATCCCTGTGTTGATGTGCGTCGCCAGTCGACGAGCGGTGAAGAAATCACCCAACACCTCCGATTTGTTGTGAAATGGCGTTCCCTCACCGCGTCGAATCGCAATCATTTCTGCTGCAATACTAATGCCGATTTCTTCCGCAGTCGCTGCTCCGATTTCAATTCCCATCGGCGCATGAATACGTTCTAATTCACCGACCGTGATTCCCTGCTCGAGGAGCTGTTCGTACGTCGCCACAATTTTTCGCTTACTGCCGATCATGCCGATATATCGGGCCGGCGTTTTGACCGCTTTTCTGAGAACTTCCTCGTCTGATTGATGCGACCTGGTCACAATCACAACATATGTCGAGGGCTTGATGTCGATTGATTGAAACGCTTTCGAGAATTCAATTGAAAGCGTTACCTCTGCCTCGGGAAACCTCTCAGCATTGGCATATTCCTTCCGCTCATCCACCACTGTCACCCGGAAACCGGCCATGGAAGCGATCCTGCAAAGATGTTTGGAAACATGTCCTCCGCCAAAGATCACGAGGCCCGGCCTTCCGAGAATTGGCTCAAGAATCAGCATCCCATTGCTCACGGCTATTTTTCTCGTTTCATGTCTGTGAAGAGCTTTGTGAAGTTCATCGATCATCGAGGTACGATGTTCAATCGGAATGGCAGATTTTAGGATCTTCTCCTCGGATTCTATGACCTGACGCAACAACAATTGCCCGCGCTGGCTTACCAGCGTTGCGAGGATGCAGTCTTCTCCGTTATTCCGTCGGTTTGCGATTGTTTCAAATACCTCAAGGTCCTCTTTTTCAACGGGCTCGATGGAGACCTCGACGTCCCCGCCACAAATCAATCCTTGCACAAGCTCCTTTTCGTCCAGATGGAATGACATGATTTCCACCTTGTTCGCTTCAGAGAGTCGATGAGCAGCTTTTATGACGTTGGCCTCGAGGTCCCCCCCTCCAACTGTTCCTATCGTCATTCGGGGCTTTATCAGCATTTTGGAGAATGCTGAGGCCGGTGTCGAACCGGATGTGGAAATGATCGTCGCGAGCATGAGGCGGCCTTCGGTCCTCAACGAATTCAATATTTCCTGAAATACATCAGCCATGAGACTGAGCTTTCTTGTCGAGATAATAACTGGTGGAAGTGAAGAGCACACCGAGGCCGACGATCCCGAGCAATGTCAGGAACAATGGGTCATTGGAAGATGCATACAACCCAATAAGCCCGGCACAAATGAAAAGTCGAACGATTAACGTGGTTGGATACAACAGTTCGACTTTGCGACGTATAATCTGAGCAACAATGAGGGCGAGAGAGACCAAAAGAATGCCGATGAATCGAAGCGTTACATCTTGGTAATTTCCGTTGGAAAAAAGAATCTGGACGAAAAACTGCGGCGCAATAATCAGCGCAGCTCCGCCGACGGTGAGATATGAAACGAGATAGTAAAGACTGAGACGCGTCCGATGCAAGAAGATTCCTCGAGATTAGTCGATTATTGGTGAAGAACTAAAATTCCCAATCAGGCTTAATCCGGTCCGACCCCTTTATTTTCCCCCTTCGGATGGGGGAAATGAACAGGGGGTCGGCAAAAACTCGTAATTCATCGCTTAAGGAAATTTGACAAGGCAAACATATCGTCCGTCCCTGTTATCCCTTTGCCGCTACCTCAACATCACTCGCTGCCATTTGTTTTTTCAGCCGTTCAACGGACAACACAATGACTTCATTCGTTGCCGGCAACGAGTACTCCGGCTCGATCTCGTGGTTCGCCGCAGCCGAGATTGCATCCTTGATCGCCAACCACGTCGAGAGCGCAAGCATCAGCGGCGGCTCGGCGACGGCTTTGCTTTTTCTGATCGTGCTTGGGTTCGGAACGTTCTGCAGCAAATCAACCCGAAAATCCTTTGGAATATCCTGCACGGATGGAATCTTGTACGTGTCGGGCGAGTGCGTTAGGAGATTGCCTTTCTCATCCCATTTGATTTCTTCCGTTGTGCACCAGCCAACACCTTGAATGTAACCACCCTCCACTTGTCCCAGGTCAATTCCCGGATTGAGCGAGTCGCCTACATCGTGCAGGATGTCTGTTCGAAGCAGTGTATGTCGGCCTGTCAGTACGTCGACTAAAACTTCCGAGACGCACATGCCGAACGCGTAATAATGGAACGGCCGGCCCCATCCTTTTTCCTTGTCCCAGCCGATGCCGGGCGTTTTGTAATAACCGGTTGCGCTCAGGCTCACCTGTCGGAGCTGCATCAACGGCATCGCGTCGGCAAAAGCTATTTTCCGCTCGGGATGCATCATATCAAGGATCATGTCATCCTGAAAAACAACGTCCTCTTTCTTCGACGGAGGTGTTTGATATTTCTCCGTAAAGATCTGTGCGACGGCCTCAGCGATTCTTCCTTTCAGCGTTTCGACGGCGTTCTTTACGGCCATGCCGTTCAAATCCGCCCCGGCCGACGCTGCCGTTGCCGACGTGTTCGGCACTTTTGAGGTGTTTGTCGCGTTCACTTTTACCCTGTGAAGCCGCACGCCGAACTCCGACGCTGCAATTTGCTGCATCTTCGTGTGAAGTCCCTGACCCATTTCCGTCCCGCCATGGTTCACCAGGATTGTACCGTCTTTATACACGTTAACGAGTGCGCCGGCTTGATTTAAAAACGTCGTGGTGAACGATATCCCGAACTTTACCGGAGTGGCGGCAAGTCCTTTTTTGAAGAATTCGTTTTTCGAGTTGAACGCATCAATGTCTTTCCGCCGGTTCCAGTAGGCCGACGTCTTCATCAGCTGGTCATAGATCATGAACAGCCGATTATTCTCCAGCGTCTCCCCGTAATGCGTCACGTTGCTTGTTTCGAGACCGTAAAAATTCTTGCGACGTACTTCTGCGGAATCTTTTCCGAGGAACCGTGCGATCCGGTCAACAACCGTCTCCGCCACAGCCATTCCCTGCGGACCCCCGAACCCTCTGAAAGCTGTGTTCGACGGAAGGTTCGTTTTACAAACCCTTCCCACCACTGAGATATCAGGAACGAAAGAGGCATTATCGACGTGCAACATTGCGCGTTCCATGATGGCAAAAGACAAATCCGTCGCGCAGCCGCCATCACTATTAAGCTCGTATTTCGCGGCCAGAATCTTTCCTTCTGCATCAAAACCGACTTCGTAACGGGAAAGGAACCGATGCCTTTTCCCTGTGATTTTTTGGTCATCGTCACGAAAGAGCCTGATTTTCACGGGCCTTTTCGTCGCCCAACAGAGAAGAGCCGTCCAGCATGCCGTGTGGTTCCCTTGTGTTTCTTTTCCGCCAAACGCCCCGCCCATCCTTCGCACTTCAACAACGACCTCGTTTTTTGCTATACCGAGTACTTCTGCAATCAACGACTGAGTCTCGGACGGATGCTGCGTGGAACTGAACACATTCATTTCTTTTCCTTCGCCGGGCACACATAAGCAAACCTGGGTCTCAAGATACCAATGCTCTTGTGCTCCGGTTTGTAGTTCACCTTTGATGACATGCGGCGCAGACTTCAGCGCATCGTCCGCGTTTCCTCTTTTCATCTTCCTTGGAGGACCGAGCAGGCTGTTTTTTTCCAGAGCTTTTTCGATTGTGAGAATCGGTTCCAGGATTTCATACTCGACCTTGATTCTCTGCTCGGCCTCGAGGCATTGTTCCTCTGTCCCGGCACCGATCAAAAACATTCCCTGGCCAACGCAGAACACCTCGTCCTCCGCGAGACAAACTTCATCCTTGACCACGGGGCCCATTTGATTGTGGCCCGGGATGTCTTTATAAGAAAGGACGGCTTGAACACCCTGGATTTTTTTCGCTTCTGAAAGGTCGAAGGATTTGACCCTCGCATGAGCATGCGGACTATACATAACCCGTCCAACAAGCAATTGCTCTGAAACAAGCATGTCGTCGATGTAGACGGCTTCACCAGAGACGTGCTTAGAAGCGGATTCGTGTGGAGTGACGCTTTTCATGTTACTTGGCGGTTTCGTACCAAAATTTCAGCAACAAGTTCCGAGCAGCAACAGAACGAAATTCAGCTCCCGATCTCGCATCGGAAATCGGCGAAAACTCGCGCCCAACCAGGGCCATTGCTTCTTCGACAATTTCTCGATGCCAAGCTTTTCCAACGAAAAATGTTTCCGCCTTCGATGCTCTCTTTGTCGTCTCCGCCATACCCCCGTACGCGAGTTTGATATTCTCGACGACATTATTCTCATCCAGGTCGAGCCGAAATCCTCCGCTGACGGTTGAGATATCCAGGTCTTTTCGTTTGGAAACTTTGTATGACTTCACAATCGTGCCGTTCTTCATTTTTGGGAGAACGACGGCGGTGATAAGCTCATCAGGACGGCGCACGGTTTTACGGTAGCCAACAACGAATTCATCCAGTGGAACTTCACGCCGTTTCGACGAACTCGAAAGATTGACTTTCGCGTTGTACGCCATGAGCACCGGGAGAGTGTCACCGATGGGCGACGCTGTCCCAAGATTTCCGCCAAACGTTGCGATGTTCCTGATTTGCTGCGAGCCGAAAACGCTCAGCATGTAGAAAAGTGCGGGAAATTCGATTCTCAATGACACCATGGCGTCACTCAGAGAAGTTCCTGCCCCAATCGTGAGCACATCAGACTTGTCGGAAACTGACTTGAGCTCATCGATGCCTGATAGATCGATGATTTCTTTCAGGATTTCGTGTTTTTTTGTCACGCGTAAGGCTACGTCCGTCGCTCCAGAAATCACGAAGGCATCTGGATGAAGCCTGACTAAACTGAGTGCCTCCGACAGTTTTGTTGGTCGGAGGTAAAGCTGTTCACCTGTTTGTAACTGGAGGGATTCTCGGGGGATCGACTTCAGGAGAGTTGCGATGTGTGGCTGATGTTCTGAAAACTCATCCATCCCGTGATGCACACATGCGGTGGCGGCCGCTTCTACAATCGGCTTGTAACCCGTACAACGGCAAAGGTTTCCTGTCAATGAATCATCTATTTCTTCGCGCGAGGGGTTGTTCTTATTTTTGTAAAGAGAGAAGAGCGACATGACAAACCCGGGCGTGCAATATCCGCATTGACTCCCGTTCGTTTCTACCATTGCCTGCTGAACGGGATGCAATTCTCCGCGCCCGTTCTTGAGGTTTTCGACCGTAACGAGCTGTTTACCGTGGATCATGGGAAGGAACACGAGACAGGAATCAATTGCTTTATATCTCATTCCACCATCTGATTGAAGCTCCCCCAAGACAACCGTGCATGACCCACAGTCGCCCTCGGCACAACCTTCCTTGACGCCTTAATGCCTGGGTAGGCCTCGCAAATAGTTCAACACCGTCG
>JACQPT010000207.1 GCA_016207415.1 Ignavibacteriales bacterium | reverse complement strand
GTGTAGGTCAGTTTGAAGCCTTCTTTTCGCTCAAACTCTTCCCCGTACTTTTCCCGGTAAACCACGAGGGAGGACAGGTCTATCTCATCGATAGCCTGAACATGTGGAGAGGTATGCACACTCCGCACCATGTGCTCGGCCATTTTCTGCTGAACATTGTCCATCGGGACAATTTGATACCTGGGCGAGGGATATTTCCTTGCAAGCTCCCTGTCATCGACCCGGGGAAGGGAAAAATCAGCTCTCGCTCCGGGAACCGAGGGCATTGGAGAAACCCTTTTGTTCAGGTAAGCAAGTAAATCGTTTTTCGTCACTCTCCCCTGGGAGCCGGAACCTGGAAGCTGGTCGAGCTCCATGAACGAAATCCCCTCTTTCTTTGCAATGGTTCTGACGAGCGGAGAGTAGAAACGCTGGCCGTCCGTGCGCCGTGTGGGAATTTCCTGAGCGGGAGCAGGCGTTGGCGCAACGGAGACACGAGCCGGAGCCGGTTGAGATCCAGTTTGTGTTTCTTCTTTTTTCGTCGAAGGCGGGGCCGGTGTGCTCGTGTCAACTTTGGCAACGGAGGCGTCTGATTCGATCATCGCAATCACTGTACCGACAGCGACCGTTTCGTTTTCAGGAACGACAATTTTCGTTAAAATCCCGCCAACGGGCGACGGGATTTCGGAGTCAACCTTGTCCGTACTAATTTCAAGGATTGTTTCGTCCTTGTCGACCTTCTCGCCGACTTTCTTCGCCCACCTCAGGACCTTTCCTTCCTGAATGCTCTCCCCCATTTTCGGCATAACGACTTCGACTTGCATAAGCGTCTAGTAGGCGATAAGTTTCTCAAGTGCAAGAACAATTTTTTCTTTGTTCGGCAACATGGCATCTTCCAGCGGCGGACTATACGGTACGGGAGTGTCCAAAGCTCCAACCCGCATTACAGGTCCGTCAAGCTGCTGGAAACATTCATCGGCAATTCGTGCAGCGATCTCTGCTCCAAACCCACCCGTCAGAGTATCCTCATGAACTACGAGGACTTTGTTTGTTTTTCTCACGGAACGAAAGATCGCCTCGTCATCCAACGGGTTGATGGTGCGTAAGTCGATAACCTCAGTACTCACTCCTTTCGCTTCCATAGCTCTCGCCGCTTCCAAAGCTTGCTGGACTGTCGCGCCGTACGTTATGACCGAAACATCCGTCCCGTCTCTTCGCACGGCTGCAATTCCAAAAGGCAAAACATAGTCCGAAGAAGGCTCGGGAGACGAAGCATATCCCTGTCGGTACAATCCTTTGTGTTCGAGGAACAACACCGGGTCATCTCCGCGGATCGCGGCCTTCAGGAGCCCCTTTGCATCGGCAGCGTTTGACGGGAACACAACCCTCAACCCGGGAATGTGAGCCATGAACGCTTCAATACTCTGACTGTGATAATGCCCGCCATGGATATATCCGCCGACGGCCACTCTGATAATGACGGGGCAGGACCAGATGCCATTCGAACGATAGCGCATCATGGCAAGCTCATCGCGTATTTGCATGAAGCCCGGCCAGATATAATCGCCGAATTGAATCTCAGGCACAGGTTTCCATCCGCGAAGTGCCAGGCCAACGCCAACGCCAATAATGCTTGCCTCCGCAAGCGGAGAATTGAAACATCGATCCTCGCCGAATTTCGCCGTTAAGCCTTTCGTGGCCGTAAACACGCCGCCCTTCCCGCCCGCAACATCTTCGCCATAGACCAGGACCTTCGGGTCACGCTCCATTTCTTCCGCTAGGGCGTGGTTCACGGCGTCGACGAGGACGATCTTGCTCCCCGGATGTTGTGGTTCGGTAAATTCCCTTGGGGGACTCTCGTGTGCCTGCCCATAGACGTGATGGGAAACTGTTACAGCTTCGGGCATCGGTCGCGACTCTGCCCAGTCCGCGGCCGATTCTACCGCCTTCTTTACCTGCTCTTGAATCTCAGTCGCTTCCTGGTCGGTGACAAACCCTTGCTCAATCATATAGCGAGTCATGAGTGGAATGGGGTCGCGCTGCTTGTCTTTCTCAATGTCTTCCTTGGATCTGTATTTCAAATGGTCGTCCGAAGATGAGTGAGGCAAGAGACGCACAACATCGGCAACGACAAGCGTCGGGCCTTCCGACCGTCGCGCACGGGCCATCGCCTTTTGAACAGCCTCATACGTTTCGACGAAATTCGTTCCGTCGCAATGAATTCGGTCGAGTCCTTTGAAACCTTTTGTTACTTCGTACACCGATGCGCCTGCCGTTTGTTGGGTGACCGGAACAGAAATCGCATACTTGTTATCTTGTATGAAAAACAACACGGGAAGTGCCTCGCGCGCCGCCCAGTTGACAGCCTCGAAGAACTCACCCTCACTAGTCGACCCCTCCCCGCCAGAAACGTAGACAACCTCGTCGGTCTTCTCTTTCTTGATCGCAAGCGCAAGGCCGGTTGCCTGGAGATACTGGGTTCCCGTCGGGCTTGACTGTGTGATGATATGTGCTTCTTTCTTGCCCCAATGGGAAGGCATTTGTCGTCCGCCGGTGCCCGGCCCCTCTGCGCGATGAAATGCTTCAAGAAAAATTTCTTCAGGTGTCATCCCGAACGCCAGGCAAAAAGCGAGATCCCGATAGTAGGGGAATGCCCAGTCGTAGCCTGATTTCAGGTTGAACGCTGCTGCAACTTGCGCCGCTTCGTGGCCGACTCCGGAAATGTTAAAAAACGACTTCCCCTGCTTGAGCAAAATAAGATGCTTTTCGTCAAGGCGACGCGCTGTGAGCATTGTGCGATAAGCTTTCAGGAAATCTTCCTTTGAAAGGAGTTCCGACGCCTTTTCCCGAACCGCTACGTCAGAGTTTGTTTTCGGCATGATTCAATTGTCCAAGTTCGAAGGTTCTGACCCGCTCCTCGAGAGCTCCTGGGGACACAACCGTTGCTTCACATCCAAAAACATGGCCGAAGGCTTCGGTCAGTCTGTCGCGCACATCATCACTGGAAACTCGTTCACCGAGGATTCGCTCCATCGAGGTGACACCCTTATGAAATATGCCACACGGGATGATGCGATCGAATTTCAACAAATCAGTCGCGACGTTCAAGGCAAAACCGTGCATCGTAATCCATCTACTCACTTTAACGCCAATGGCCGCAATTTTTTCTCCGTTGACCCAGACACCCGTGAATTCCGGCTCCCGGACAGCCTCAATGCCATAGGAGTTCAGAGCAATGATGATGACTTCTTCAAGGCAACGCAAATAACGATGGATGTCCGCAAAATAGTTGTTGAGGTCGATGATGGGATAACCGACGATCTGCCCGGGGCCGTGGTATGTGATGTCTCCTCCCCTGTCAATTCTGTAAACCTCCACGCCTGAACCCTTGAGCTCGGACTCCGTAGCCAACAAATGATTCTCGTCGCCCCCCTTGCCAATGGTGTAAACGTGTTCATGCTCGGTGTACAACAGCATATCTCCTACCAACCCAAAATGACGAAATTCGAAAAGCTTTTGCTGCAACGTCCAGGCATCCCCATACTTCGACCGACCTATGTCTGTGACCGCGAGTTTGTTCATGGAATCCACTTAGATGTTTACCGCAACTCCATATGCCTCTCCGGCGGCTTCCATAATTGCTTCGGAAAACGTCGGGTGAGCATGCATAGTCCGGAAGATCTCCTCGTAGGTTGTTTCCAGGGTCTTCGCCAGGCCGAGCTCAGCTATCATTTCTGTTGCTTCTGAGCCAATAATGTGTGCGCCCAGCAATTCCCCGTATTTGTCATCAAAAATGAGTTTTACTGTTCCCACGGTCTCCCCTGTTGCCACAGCTTTTCCTAAAGGCCTGAGGGGAAAACGCCCAATTTTCAGCTTATAGCCGGCGGCAAGCGCTGCCTCTTCTGTCATCCCAACACTTGCCACCTGAGGCTGGCAATACGTACAGCTTGGAACGTTGTTCCTGTCAATGCCATGTGTTGCCTTTCCGGCGATATGCTCGGCCGCAACGATGCCCTCATGGGAGGCGACGTGAGCCAGAAGCGGCGGTCCTGCCACGTCTCCGATTGCATAAATGGCTTCAACCGAGCTTTTCCCAAATTGATCCACCTTGATATAACTCTTTTCCACCTTCACGCCGAGGGCTTCCAGTCCAAGGTTTTCAGAATTTCCTTGAACGCCCACCGCCATGAGTGCAACGTCGCCCTTGAG
This sequence comes from Ignavibacteriales bacterium, assembly GCA_016207415.1. Lineage (GTDB taxonomy): Bacteria > Bacteroidota > Ignavibacteria > UBA10030 > UBA10030 > JACQPT01. Next base: position 1,031 of record JACQPT010000207.1, on the reverse strand, counting down.
GTCGACTTTGCCCTCCTTTGAGGAGACGGTAACGGTGACCTCCTTGGCTGTTTTTAAGCCCTCAACCTTCGCATTTGTTAGGATTTCGATACCTGATTTTCGCAGGCTCGAGTCCAGGATCTTCGTTATTTCTTTGTCTTCGATGGGAAGAATCGTTGGCATCATTTCCACAACAGTGACCTTTGTGCCCAATGCATTGTAAAAATATGCAAATTCGATCCCAATCGCTCCGCCGCCGATGATTACCATCGCTTTGGGCATTTCGGGGAGAATCATTGCTTCGGTGCTGGAAATGACTTTCTTGCCGTCAATAGTGACTCCAGGGATGGTCCGTGGGCTGCCGCCCGTGGCGATTATCGTGTATTCCGTTTTGATGCTGTCAACAATCTTTCCGTCTTTGCTCACTTCGATCGAGTTCTTTCCTGTCAATCTGGCGCTGCCTGACAAGACTTCAATCTTGTTTTTCTTCATCAGATACTCAACACCCTTGGATTGTCGCTCAGCGACATCCCGGCTTCTCCGGATGATTTTAGAAAAATCAAATTGCGCGTCTTTGACAGAAATGCCGTATTCTTCAGATTTCTTGATAGTTGTGAACAATTCGGCGCTTTTGAGAAGTGCTTTTGACGGAATGCAACCCCAATTGAGGCAAATACCGCCAAGCCTGTCGCGCTCGACGAGCCCAACCCTGAAGCGAAGCTGTGCTAAACGGATAGCTGCAACATATCCGCCGGGACCTCCGCCGATCACCGCGACGTCGAATTTTCTCTCTGCCATGGATTTCCTTTCGTTTGGAAGAAAAACCTCTTGCTCAATGAAAAACGGACTCAATATAGTCAGAACTGTACAGAAAGGCAAAGGATAAGGGCTTAGGAGCAGCCATGGGTTGGATCGATGGAGTACATAGAATATGAAATCTTGATGCCTTATTGAACGAATATTTGGCAAGTTTCACGTCATTCGAAAAAAGACGAGAGGAGATTACTGAAACAACGCTGACAAGGTTATAACGCAACTGGAACCACCACGTG
>JACQPT010000215.1 GCA_016207415.1 Ignavibacteriales bacterium | reverse complement strand
TTTCAAACTTGAGATAGGGAGAATATCCGGAGAGATCTCCATGTCCGCCCGTCACAGAGAGACCATGTCCCGCAACAAAAAGTCTTGGCCCGGCAATTTTTCCTTCATTGATTGCTTTTTTGAGTGCAACATCTATGAATTCCCCTGATCCGACATCGCGACAGGTTGTAAAACCAGCTTCAAGCGTTCGTTTGGCGAAAACATGAGCTGAAACAGCCGCATCAATTGGGGAATCTCGGAAACGGTCGTCGTACCGCTCGATCTGCGAAACGATGTGCGTGTGGCAATCGATGAATCCAGGCATGACGGTCGCATCACTCAGGTCGATAACCGTTGCCCCGGCGGGAATCTGAACGCTGCCGTCAGCGGCGACTGCCTTGATTCTCTCGCCTTCAATGAGAATGACCTGTTTCTCCAGCACCTTTCCGTTGACAACATCAATGAGCCTTCCGGCCTTCACGGCAACCATGGATGGTTTTTCTTTTGCTGCCTGGCTATGACAGACCGAAAAAAAGAAAAGTGCTATGAGAGTTCTTTTCATTCATCCTCCTGAATTTGGTTGTAGTGATTTCGGCCGAGCCTTGCCGCTGCGCGAAAGAAAAAAGATATCATGTGAAATTCTTGGATGTTTGCTCATGTTTCTTGACCTCGCCCTGCCCCTCTCGTCGGGAATCTTATGCAAGGATGAGGTCTGCTTTTGACTTGGTCGAATTATTTTCGCAGGTTGCTCTCGAACAATTTCAGAATTCTCTTGTATTCATCCGTCCAGCTTGAAGGCTCGCGGAAGCCGTGGTCTTCGACTGGATACACCGCCAGTTCCCAATTTTCTTTCTTCAATTCAATAAGCCGTTGAACGAGGCGTACAGCGTCTTGAAAATGGACGTTGACGTCAACCATCCCGTGACAAATGAGAAGCGGTTTCTTCAGTCTTTCTGCGTGGTAAATCGGCGAGCTGCGACGATAAGCGATTGTGTCTTCTTGCGGGATATTCAGAATGTTCGACGTGTAGCCATGATTATAATGCGCCCAGTCGGTCACGGGCCGTAACGCGGCTCCAGCAGCGAAGACATCTGGCTGTGTGAACAAAGCCATTAATGTAATAAACCCTCCGTACGAGCCGCCATAGATTCCAATCCGTCTTGCATCGATTCCATGTTGCTGGACAAGCCACTTTGCACCGTCCACCTGGTCGTCCAGATCCTTTCCCCCCATGTACCGATATATCGGCGTCCTCCAATCGCGGCCGAGTCCTGCGCTTGCGCGATAATCCATATCAAGCACAGTGTACCCTTTGTCGGCGAGAAGGTTATGAAACATGTACTCGCGGAAATAACTGCTCCACCACTTGTGAGCATTCTGTAAATATCCCGCGCCGTGGACGAAAATGACTGCGGCGCCGTTGGGCTTCTCGGGTTTGTAGACTCTTGCGGGGATGTCGGCTCCGTCCCTAGCTTTGAATGTCAGCAGATCAGGAACACGCCAAGCGTAGGCTGAAAATTCGCGTGAGGGCGAGTCCGTCAATCGTGTGACCTTTGCGGATGGCCTGTTCTCCATGACATAAAGTTCGGGCATCTTGTTGCTGTAAGAGTAGAGCAGGGCAATCCTGTCTTCGTCAGGAGAAAGTATAGCCTGGTTTCTTCCCTCCAGGGACGTTATGCGCGTGCTCGCACCGCCTTCCAGCGGCATCGAGTAGAAATGCTGCTCTCCGAGGTGAACTTCGTTCGATGTGAAGTACCAGCGCTTCTTGTCCCTTGACATCATCGGCTGGTAGATTTCAAATTTCCCCTTCGTCAGCTGTGTTTTCGATTTTCCATCAATTGTGGCAGTATAGAGATGCGACCAGCCGTCGGCTTCGGACTGAAAATACATGCGTTTGTTATCCGGCATCCATCCAACGCTGCCAAAACGAATGCCGGGCCCTCCAATCCATGCGTCATCATTCTGATGTTCGATCACCGTCCCGAATTTTGCTTTTTCCACATCCAGCGCAACAATCCACCTGTCTTTGTTATCCTGAGAAAAAACTTGCACGAATGCGCTTTTCCCGTCATGCGACCAGAACGGTCCGTTGTACGAAACCGGCCGCGGTTTTGGATTCGCCTTTGATGTATCTGTCGGAGATTTTGGCAGGATGAGTCCCGGAATCGAGTCCGGCTTAACTGCCATCATCGAGTCAAGGCCGATGTTATATACGAAAAACTCAAACACCGTAGTCGGTTCGCCGACTTTTGTTCGGGCACCAATATCTTCCGTGAAGCCGCTCTCCGTGACATAGTTAGGGACAATCGTGCGTTTTGCCGAGGTTTGAGTCTCGGCAAGCACGAGTGTAACGTATTTTTCGTCCGGGGAAAGGAAAAACCCTGACGCATTCTTCTGGCCGACATAAAACGGTTTTGGCTTCTTCAGCTCCAGCATTTCCTGAAATTTTTTTTGCGCATCGCGGTCATCTTTTCGATTTTTCAGAACCTCGAATAGCTCCATTTGCTGACGCTCCAGCGTTTTTTGCAAATCGGTCTTTCGGCTCTCCGGCGGTTGCGAGCCGCTCCGCAGGTTTGTCAGCTGGGTTTCTACTCCGGTGGAAAGGTTTCGTGAAAACATATTTCCCTCCCGCTCGAATGTGACTTTACGCTCATCGAATGAGAATCGAGGGTTTGACTCTCCGGTCACAGATTGCATCAATTGTGTTTCAACATTCCGGCGAATATCCAGCGCAAACACATCGCCTTCGCGGATATAAGTCTTCTTAGACCAGTCCTTTGTGTAGTTGCCAAAACGCGATGGGAGTTTTTTCCGCTCTTCAAGCATTACGCGTCGTGCCTGGCCGCCACTTGCGTTGATCACATATAATGAGTCTCCTTCGTCTCCCTCCCGTCTCCATTCGAAGAAAATTCTTTCGCCATCTTCTGACCAATACACATTATCGGGCGAAGTGCCCATCCATTTCGGGTCGCGCATGATGGTATCTACGGTGAGCCAGCTGCGGGAAGGTTTGAGGGTTTGCGAGTTGAGCGAGAAAAGAACAACCATTGAAAGGAACAGGATTGCGAGATGACGCTGAAATGTAGAGGGCATAACGGTCTTAAGCTAGTGTGAGATGAGAGAATGTTGAGATCCGTGAACTCAATCTGGTAAGATCCCCAAAATCTCACTTGAAATTCTTGGGTGATTTCGGGGATCTGCCTAGTACCTCGGCACTTTCGAGTCGATTTTGCGAGACCAAGCTTCGATTCCCCCGATGAGGTTCTTCACATTCCTGAACCCGTTTTCATAAAGAAACTCGACGGCACGCCGGCTGCGGTTTCCTGTGTGGCAGTGAATGACGATTTCCTGATTTGGGTCGAGCTCTTTCATGCGCTGTCGCAGCTGGCGCAACGGAATCAAATGTCCACCGAGGTTGGCAATCTGAAATTCTACGGCCTCACGCACATCCAGGAGAAACGGCTTTTCGCCACAGTCGAGTTTTTGTTTGAACTCTTCCACGGTGATTTCAAGAGAATTCTGGTCAAATGTCTTTTCGATAGGGGGCTCCGAAAGAAATCCGAGGTTGAACTGCCGCACTTTTTCAAACCTGGGCGGCTGGACAGGCAGGTCAGCGAGAACAAAATCGACGAATTCGCCTTTCGACTTGAATTGCAAAGCCGGATTGAACCTCCGTTCAAACCCGATGGTCGAACTGGGTTTTGGGCTGAGGGCTTTACCGCACACCGACCCGGCATAATGCGCCGGATAAACTTCGAGAGTATCTGGCAACTTCATCAATTTCTGATAGTTGCTTTCGTAAAGATCCTCCGGACTGCCATGCAGGTCGGGCCGCCCCACATCGCCAACAAACAACGTGTCGCCCGTGAGAACAAACCATGGTTCTTTTGACCTCGTCGTATCCGTTACGACGATGCTCATGCTGTCCGCAGTGTGGCCGGGCGTATGCAAAACCTTAAGAAAAATATTCCCGACTTTTAGTTCCTCGCCGTCTTTTAGTCGTTTAACGGGAAAATTTGCTTTGACGGATTCATGGAAATGCGCCGGAGCACCTGTTACTTCTGAAAGCTGTTTTGCACCCGAGAGGTGGTCTGCCTGGGAGTGCGTTTCAAAGATATGCGTCAGCTTCAGGTTGTGGCTCGAGAGGTACTGCAGATACGGCCGAATCTCCGACTGAGCGTCCACAATAGCAGCCATGCCGGTTCTTGTGCATCCTATGATGTACGAAAGGCAAGCGCCTTCTTCATGTTGGAATTGTTTGAAGAGCATGGAAACAGTAGGCTGGCATTCATGCCAACCTGCGACGAGAGTATAGAGAAAACTTAGCTTTTTTCAAACAGAGCCACGATGTTTGCCTTTTAACGCCTCGTTGGCTACATTGGCACTTCCTGCCCCCCATCGAAAGGAATCCATGAAAAAACTCTCACGATTTTTCGTCGTTAGCCTCGTTGCGTTGTTGGTCGCCGGATGTCTTGAGGTCACGACAACCGTCAAAGTAAAGCCGGACGGCAGCGGTACCATCGAAGAAACCGTCATCATGGGCAAGGCCATGATCGACCAGATCAAGACGATTCAAGAGCAATTTCAAGATCCGAATCAAAAGCCGAAACCGTTTTCCGTCATGGACAAAGACGAGCTGAACAAGCGCGCCTTGCAAATGGGTCCGGGCGTACAACTGGTTTCCACGTCGAAAGTCGCAAAAGCCTGGGGCGAAGGATACAAAGCAGTCTATTCTTTTAGAGACATCAACACGTTGAAAGTGCAGCAAGACCCCGGTAAGAAAGCCCCCTCCATGGGCCAGGAAATGGAAGCAGAAAAGAAAGAAGAGGTGATGACGTTCCGCATGACGAGGGGAAAGCCTGCGACGCTCGAGATTATGATGACACAGGGGGATTGGGATCGGGACACGACAGAGCAGGAAACGGAAGAGGCCGACAGCGCAACGGAGGCAATGATGATGGAAATGCTCAAGGGACTGCGGTTTACGAGCTCCGTGGAAGTACAGGGAGCCATTACAGAGACAAACGCGAGTTTTCGCGACGGCTCGAGAATCACACTGGTCGATGTCGACTTTGAAAAACTGGTGGCAGACAAAGAAAAATTCAAGCAAGTCTCGAAAGCACAACCGAAAACTCTTGAAGAAGCAAAAATGTTTTTCAAAGATGTGCCTGGCTTGAAATTCGAGACGAACCATACGGTCACAGTAAAGTTTCAATAGCCACGATTTTGCTTTACTTTGCGCTCTCTGCGCCTTTGCGGTTTGATTTATCCACAGGGAGACGCTGAGAACGCAGAGCAAAATCGCTTGAGAGTTTCGGTCACCAACCTTTCCACCAGCATAGGGAGGCTCCATGGTTCATTGGCGTAATTTCATGTCCATTATCCGAGCGACTCTCGCTTTAGCTCAGCCTGGCCGTCGTCTTTTTCATTCTCGGACTCGCCGTACGAAAGTAGAACGCCCCAAACCGATCGATGAGACACCCAAGAAATAGTGGCTCTTCTTTTCGACATTTTTCGGTTAGATTTTGGGACTTTGAAATCTGCTTTTCGGAATGGAACTCGCTGCCCGGCAACTTTTGTTTTAGAGTTTCGTAAACAAGGATTATGATGTTAAATCAGCCCAACGAAATGGCAGAAGCTTTAAATCCAGCAACCATCAAGTCCCAGCTTGCCGAGCGGCGGGAACGTCTGCGGACCGTCCTGCAGGAAGAACGGAGAACTCCCCAGCTTATTGCGTTGCTCAAGGAAGTCGATTCGGCTCTTGAGCGCGTCGAAGGCGGCACCTACGGCATTTGCGAGACTTGCGAGGATTCCATCGAGGATCGGTATCTCCATGTGGAGCCCCTCGTACGCATTTGCCTTGAACACCTGTCGGCCGAACAGAAGCGCTCTGTTGAGCGCGACCTGCAGCTTGCGTCGCAAATCCAGGCGAAATTTCTCCCTATGGATGACCGGCATCTTGAGGGCTGGGAAATTGCTTATCGCTACCATCCGGTCGGGCCGGTGAGCGGGGACTACTGCGATTTTATCAAGCCGGAACATACCGGCGGCGATGCATTCTTTTTCATCGGAGATGTTTCCGGCAAGGGCGTTGCGGCTTCTCTGCTCATGTCACAACTGCATGCGATGTTCCGCACGCTGGTTTCCACGGAGTTGTCTCTGAAGACACTCGTTGAACGCGCGAACAGGCTTTTCTGCAACAGCACGCGCTATACGGATTTTGCCACCCTTGTATGTGGAAGAATCACTATCAACGGAGAAATCGAGATTTGCAACGCCGGCCACAACTCGCCGTTGTTTGTCGAACGCGGAGAGATCAGGTCGATTGAAAGCACGGGATTACCTCTAGGGTTGTTTTTTAACGCAGAGTACGCCACGCGTAAGCTTCAGCTTTCCCGCGGCGACCGATTATTCCTGTATACGGACGGCTTGACGGAATCCCACAACCC
>JACQPT010000212.1 GCA_016207415.1 Ignavibacteriales bacterium | reverse complement strand
TTTCGTGTCTTCGAGCTGTTTTGGCGAAATGCTCCCGGTTGGCGCAAGTTCCTGCATCCGCTTCAGGTCGCTCTCGGCACTTTGGAAATTTGCTTCCGCCTGAATAAGGTCTTCCTGTCGAGCTCCGCGAACAGCCAGTTTGTACTGGGCATCACTCGCCGAGAAATTGGCCTCTGCCTGGCGCAGCTGATGCATCCAGTCCGTTGCGTCAAGGATTGCCAGTGTGTCGCCGGCATTCACAGCGCTCCCTTCATCGGCACGGAATTGTCTGACAATTCCTCCGACCTGCGCGCTCACGGTGACTTCTGTTGCCTCGATTGTCCCGCTCGCAGAAATCGTGGCCGAATTGTTGTCCCCGCAGCCCTGCAAAATGATAAGAATAGGAATCAATCTGAAAAGTGGCTTGCCCATGGGAATTCCTTATTGTTCAGAAAAAAGAGAATCAAAAAAGTGAAATTCTTTTCGTGCAGTATCAGTAAGTGCGCCTTCAAAGAGAATTTTGAAGATTCCCTTGAATGCCTGCTGTGCCGAGAACGAGTGCTGCGACAATGTGTGCGGGTTCATGATGCCTTGCATTGAGTGCAGGAACATGAGCATGAACAACGTATGGTCCAGGTCGCTTCGGAAAAAACCTTCGTGCTTTGCCTGAACAAACATCTTCTCAAGTCGGCTAAAGATGCGCTCTCTCCGAAATGTTTCAACTTCCTTCCAAAGAGCGGGCGCAAAACGCTCCATGTCATGGACAAACTGCGTGCTCAAACGGCCAATGAATTTTCCGGCAAATGCCATCAGCTCTGTCATTTTCTCAGGGAACGGTTTGTTCGACGACACGATCGCTTCTATCTGCCGCTCCATCCTTCCCATCATCAGGTGGACAATCGACCTCAATAATTCATCCTTGCTCGGGAAAAACTTGTACATCGTTTTCTTGCTCATCCGAAGGTCGGAAGCGATTTCATCGAGAGTCACTTTGGAAATTCCCTGGCTCAGGAACTTCTCCGAGGCCGACTCGACAATTCGATCTTTCTCTTCAAGAATCATTTCATTCCTCGTGGAAACTTTTAAAGTTTTATTGGTTTCCGACTTTCCAAAATGAAAGCCGTAAATGGAGTTACGGCTTTGTGTTTGTATGCTACATAAATCTCAGCGAAAAGTCAAGCCCTTTTGACCTTGTTAAGGTTACCTCGCTTTTCTGAGGACCTTGACAAGGTTCTCTCGTTTCATCTATAACCTTGACAAGGTTGACATGCATCCTATTGAAGTATTGCCACAACCCGCTCTTGCATCGGCTCCCCTGTCACAACAACTTCGCTGCCTCTTGTTATGAAAACATCGATTTCGCTCCTGACGCCGAACTTTCCGGGAAGATAAATCCCTGGCTCAATCGAAAACGATGTTTGTGGAATAATCTTCCGCTCGTCCTTTGTTTCGAGATTGTCCATGTTGGCTCCGTTCCCATGAATCTCTTCGCCGATGGAATGTCCTGTTCGATGGACGAAATACTTGCCGTATCCCTTCTTCTTGATGAAATTTCTTGCTTCGTCGTCCACCTGGCAACCCATGATTTCTTTCTTCTTCGCAAATGCATTCCGAACGAAGTTCAACGCCGCATCCCGTCCACCCTTCACGACCTGGAAAATGTTCTCGTACTCGGCTGGGACAGTTTCCCCAAGAAAGCCCGTCCATGTAATGTCGGCGTATACCGACCGCGGTTTGTCCTTTTTCGCCCAAAGATCCAGCAAAATAAAATCACCTTTGTTGAAAGGCGCATGGATGTCTTTCGTCGGCTCGTAGTGAGGGTTTGCGCTGTTCGCGTTCACTGAGCAGTTGGGAGGTTCCTGCGTGGTGAGTCCTCGCCGTTTGAACTCCGACAACATGAACTGCTGCACATCGTACTCGTGCGTCGACTGACTTGACGATACTCGCTGCCGAATGAACTTAAATGTTTCATCCACTATCTGGCGAAGATGCTTTCCCGCTTCGGCGTTGTCTGCAGTCTGCTCGTCATCCCAACGCGCCTCGAAATACTGGACAAGGTTCGCTGAAGACACAACTTTCACACCAGCCTGCTTCACAAGCTCCACCGTTCCGCCGTCGACGGTCGACACATAAGGAATCGCCGCTCGTGGAGAATACTCCATGGCAATTTTTCTCGCCCCTTTGAGAATTTTCCACAAACCATCGTCCAACGATGGCCAGCTCAGATACACAGTCTTTGTTCCGGGAGCAGAATCCAGGTTCCATTCTTCAATCCGATGGACCAGCTTTCTCGGTTCCCCCTTTGCCGGGACAAAATAGAAATAGCGACGTGTGCACATGATGTGCGGTGGCAGAGCCATCAATCGAGTTGCAAACACATTGGAGCCTCGAAAGTTGTAGAGCAGCCAGCCGTCGAGCTTTTCTTGCTTGAGTGCTTCCTGGATGTTTCTCACGATCTCAGCTGTCATTCAATGACCGTTTTGACTTTAGTGGATGAATTCCTAAGGGTTTAGCCAGTACGAAAGCTTCACCAGAAAAACATTGTCAGACTTTCCGCTGAGTAAGTTGCCAAAATCGCGGCCAAACCTGAAGTCGCCCGGATCCGCTTCATTCGTGCGGCTTTGCGTCCACACAAAATACAGCGTGGAGCCGGGAAGGTATTCCCACCTCAGGACGGCATTGCCGCGAAGAGATTTGAAGTTGAAGTCCGGATTATCGAACTGGAATGGGGTCGCGGGGCCGGTTCCATCAGGGTCAACGGTATACTTGCTGCCGGCATACGAAATGGTTGAGCCATTTTCTCCATATTCCCGGAAATCAAACGTGCGTGGC
>JACQPT010000204.1 GCA_016207415.1 Ignavibacteriales bacterium | reverse complement strand
GTTGGACACCTTCTTCTTTCTAAAATGCTCCACCAAAACGGCCGACGAATACAAGTGGTCAAGAGGGATGTCAAAGAATCCCTGGATTTGTGGCGCGTGCAAATCCATGGTAATCACTCTATCGGCACCCGAGCCCGTGATCAGGTTTGCAACGAGCTTTGCCGTGATCGAAACTCGCGGCTGGTCTTTGCGGTCCTGGCGCGCATACCCGAAGTACGGGATGACGGCTGTCACTCTGTTCGCAGATGCGCGTTTGGCGGCATCCAGCAGGATCAGGAGTTCCATGAGATTGTCCGCAGGCGGCTGCGTCGACTGGATAACGAAGACATCTGCGCCGCGGATATTCTCACTGTATTTCGCCCAAATCTCGCCGTCGCTGAAATTCATGATGTCCACGTGACCCAGACGGATGCCGGCTTCTTTGCAGATTTTCTCCGAGAGGGGACGATTCGCCCGTCCGGAGAAGATTTTTATTTCGCCCATCTGGACTGGTCAGGAAGAAATTTCAGCGATGAAAATCGCTGGGGCGGGAGGATTCGAACCTCCGAATGACGGCTCCAAAGGCCGTTGCCTTACCGCTTGGCTACGCCCCAATTGTCCGCGAAATGTGGGTTTCTTTAGGGCTGAGGTCGTTCCCTCTGATCCCGCATCGCCCCGCTTTTGTTCTGTGCGCTGGTTGGAGCAAAAAACAAAAAAACCCAACTCAAAAGAATTGGGCTTAAAATATAGAAAAAAAACGCCTGCGAGTCAACGAAAATTCCCGCTCGCAATCCAGAAGTAATGTAAGGCCAGCAAATCAAGATTCCCCCAGTGCTGTAGCAATCAAAGGGCGCAGAGAAAGAAATGTCCAGGATTATTGAGGATTCGTCATAACTCTTTGCGATCTTTGCGCCTGCTCTGCGTCCTTGCGGTTAAGAATACAAGGTAATTTTTCAGAATGAGCATTAGTTTGGTTCCGGCACGAAAAGAATCGTGTTCATCAACAACTTGTTCAAGCCAAGCCAGAACATTCTAAATGCGACATCTTCAGTGAAAAGAACAACGTGACCACGGCCGAGACGAAAGTTCTGGATATACGCCGTTTCAGCAGTTTTCCGGGCCCTTTCTGGAAACGCATAGCCGCTCACTTCTGTTGTATCTGGGGAAAAACGGGCGACATTGTGTCCTGTCTCAGATAACTCGACCGGGGTCCCGTTTCCCTTGAAGACATAAAGCTGGTGGGGCATCCCGAATCCGATGGGGTGAGTTGTATCGACGAGCGCGCGGAAAATTGTTCCCGGAATCTGATCGAGTCGTTGGGATTCCTGTTTTTCGAACAACGTTTGTCTCTTTGTAAGTTCTTTGTTGGTTTTTTCCCGCTCTTTTTCGTCCTTCGATTTTTCATCTTCTTTTTTGTCGGTTTGCAAAAGAGCTGCCGTTAAGCCGGATCGGTTTTTTGTGAGAAAGCGCGCACCCTCCTCGATGCCGATCACCACGCCGCCTTGCAGAACCCATCGTCGCAGTTTATCCACTGTAGCGCTGTCGATGACCGGACGAAAATCGCCGCCGCTCGGTATAATGAGCACGCGGTATGCGTCCAGTTCCTGTGTCTTGACCTCAGACGCACGCATCGCCGTGAACGGGATCTTGTACTCGCGTTCGAAAAGAAACCACAGCTGGCCGAAGTCGTACGCCGACACGGGGACTTCCGTAAGAATCGCTATGCCGTTCTTCTTGATCGGTCTTACGCGGTTGGACCCCAGCGAAATCCCTTTGTCAGTTAGCCCGGTATTTGTGCTGAAGACGTCCACTCCGTACGTCGAAGCCAGCTGTTGAATGTCTGAGTGAAGTGAATCTTTGTTTTGTCCCGTATAGGTTATGACCGTCCCCGCGCCAAAATGTCGGCGCATGGACTCAAATGGCCGCGTTGCATGATGAACGCTATAACCCCGCTCCAATAGTTGCCACACCAGGGGGATTGCATTATTACGATCCCATGGAATCAGATAGGCAAACTGTGCCTGCCCCCCCACAACGTTGCCCGGTACGAGTTCAACGTCGGAGATTTTCTTGGCGCCGGCGGGAAGGGGAGACTCCGCCGTATATGCGTCCAGACCGTACGCAACCGGCAAGGACCAAGCGGACACGTCGTAGAAAAAAGTATCCTTCACGGCCGCATGTGGTTCCAGGATTGCCCTCGCAAGCCGACTCTGTGGCTGTTGGAGGGAAACATACAATGTCCCTTTTGCGAAGTTTTCCCGCGAGCTTTTCTTTGCATAAAAACGCTGAACGTCGAGTTGCGCCGGCACTTGGAGTGTGTGGACTTCGATCCCTTGATTTATCAGAAGAGATGAAAGACGGAGTGCACGGCTTGGGTCAGTTCCAGCGGCAAAGACGTAGCCTTTAACACGTCCAGGGTTTTCCAAACCAATCTGCCAGAACTTATAGAAATCCTGGATTCGCTCCTTCTTGTATTTGACCGTAGTTTCGAGCGTGGCGACGCCAGTGATAAAATGATTTCTCGCCCTGTCGCGAAGAGTAAGAACTTGGCCGCTGGATTTTTTGATTGAAATCCCCGCGCCGCCGGCCTCTTCGTACGTCATTCCGATCGCCCCATTAAATGTCGGCCATGAATCTCCGTATCCCGGATGAAACATATCGTAGACTTCTCCCACAAAATAAGGAATGCCGAGTTTGTCGAAAGCTTCCGCGTTTCCTTTGCCGTAAATTTCTCCCCATTTCTTGACCTCGGGCGGAAGTGCTTCATGGAAAGGCGGGGCGGCGGGAAAGAAAAAGTATGTATTGTTGTAGCTCATTTCATGAAAATCGACGTGGACCTGAGGAATCCATTCCCGGTAGATCTTCACCCGTGCCTGAGTTTCCTGTTGCGTTTGCCACGCCCAGTCGCGGTTGAGGTCGAAAAAGTAATGGTTCGTTCGTCCGCCGGGCCACGGTTCGCGATGTTCGTAGGCAAGCGGCTCAACATTGGGCGGAGACGTCGATGCGCCATTCGCCCAGCGCACATACCGCTCGCGCCCGTCGGGGTTTTCGGACGGGTCGATGATGGTCACGATATTCTCAATGATGGCTTGCGTGCGTGCGTCCGTCCCAGCGCATAACTGGTACGCTGTTGCTATCGCCGCCTCCGGAGAAGAAGCTTCGTTGCCATGAACTCCGTAAGAAAGCCATACGATGGCCGGACTCGAGGCGATTGTCTGGTCGGCTGCAGCCTTCGTCTTATCATTCCGAGGGTCAGTCAATCGGAGGTTTGCCGTCCGAATCTCCTCAAGCCGGAAAAGGTTTGCAGGCGAACTGATAATAAGTATCTGTAGCGGCCGATACTCATAGGTTTGACCATAAACGATTCTCCGTACTCTGTCACTGGCGGCTGCGAGCTTTTCCATGTATCGTTCGAGGTTTCGATAGTCCGTAAAACGCTCTCCGATTCTGTATCCGAGCACTGATTCTGGAGTAGGGACAGAGACTTGAACGCTCCCTAAAGGATAAAAGGCCGATTGTTGACTGGCAGAAACGCTACTGCAGAAGAGAAGAACGGCGAGCAGCTTTTTCATTGCAACCTCCGTGAAGATTTTTCGAGCGCAATTTATCGGAATTTGAGTTAGATGCAAGAACATTGTGGTCTTGCTTTTCACTCAAGCAGGTAGTACGTTTTTGAGACAGATCACCACACCTCCATGTCAGACCAGATAACCATCCTGCTTGTCGATGACGAGGAAACACAGCGTGAAATCCTGAGTCTCGCACTTCAGGAAAAAGGGTTTCAAACAATCGAAGCGGCCGACGGAGTCCAAGCGTTGTCCACCCTGAGGCGCCAGAAAGTCGATGTGGTTATCGCCGATATCCTCATGCCGCATATGGACGGCTACAGGCTTTGCTATGAGATACGAAAAGACGAGAGCCTCATGCTCCTTCCGTTCATTATTCTCACCGGTACCTATGTCACGCCTGCCGACGAAAAGCTCGGCATGGAATTCGGGGCGAACCAGTATCTGAGAAAATCAGGTTCTGTTGATGAGGTGGTTGCCGCGATCCACAACGTCCTGCGACACGCTGGAAAACCCATGCAACGGGAGTCGCTCGACGAGCTGGGCGTGATGAAAGAGTACAGTGAAAGGCTGGTTGGGAAGCTCGAAGAAAAGAACATTGAGTTGGAGCAGGCAAAGAATGAGCTGCTCAGGAAGAACGAAGAGCTCTCACATATGGCGGAGGCTCTTCAGGCCGACATCGTGGAACGAACGCGCGCGGAACAGGCGCTTAGAGAAAGTGAAGCCCGCCTGCGGACGATATTGGAATCTGAGCCTGAATGCGTCAAAATTCTGGGGCGCAATTGCATCCTCATCGACATAAACCCTGCGGGGCTGAGAATGATCGAAGCAGATTCCTTGTATCAAGTCCAGGGAAAGCCCGTCATCGAGATTGTCGCTCCGGAACACCGCGCAGTATTTTTATCTCTTGTGGAAAGAGCCCTCGGCGGGGAAACCGCGATGCTTCAATTCCAGATCTTCGGGTTGAAAGGCACCAAACGATGGCTCGAAATGCATGCAACGCCCCTTCGGGATCACAAGGGGGAAATCTCACAGATTCTCAGCGTTACCCGTGACATCACCGAGCGCAAAGAGAACGAACAGGCCTTGAAGTGGGCAGAAGAAAAATACAGAAGTATTTTTGAAAATGCAGTTGAAGGAATCTATCAGAGCACTCGCGACGGCAAATATATCAGCGTCAACCCGGCGATGGCGAGGATTCTCGGATATACGTCGCCCGAGGAGCTCGTCAGAACCGTGAGCGACATCGCAACTCAGGTGTATGTGGAGCCATTTCGTCGGACTGAATTCGTCCGTTTGCTGGAGGACCGGGGAGAGGTGCGAGACTTCGAGTATGAAGCCATGAAAAAAGACGGTACGAGAATTTGGGCATCGTCGAACGCCAAAGCGGTTGGCGCCGGCGATGGCATGTTCCATCACTATGAAGGTACGCTCGTGGATGTGACCAACCGCAAGCAGGCTGAAGAAATGCTCAAACAATTGACCCGGAAAGTTATCGAGACACAGGAACAGGAGAGAAAGAGAATCGCGCGTGAATTGCACGACAGCATCGGGCAGATGCTCTCATCCGTGAAGTTCCGGATCCAGTCAGCGGGGGAAAAAATAGCTTCGAACAAAAGCAAGATCTGGAAAGACCTCTCCGACGCATGGACGTTACTGGAGCAGTCCATTCATGAGGTTCGCCGTGTTTCGCATAACCTCCGCCCGAGCATTTTGGACGACCTCGGACTCGTTTCCGCGGTGCGGAATATGTGCGAAGAGTTTGGAGACCGTACCCACATCAAAGTACGATTAAAGAGCTCCCGATTTCCCCAACGCCTACTGCCCGAAGTGGAGCTTTCTGTTTTCCGCATCATCCAGGAGGCCCTCAATAACGTTGAGCAGCATTCGCGTGCGACGCGGCTCGCTTTGCAGATTCAGAAGAAAAACTCTCACCTGATCGTGAACATCAAGGACAATGGAAGGGGCTTTGACCTGCATGCGGGTCACAAACAACGATCGCGCGCCCGAGGGTTCGGACTGGACGGTATCCGGGAACGAGTGTCGTCGCTCGGAGGGAGGATTTCCGTACAAACAGCTGCAAACGAAGGTGTGCGTATTTTTGTCGAAATTCCGCTCACGCAATCGCTTCAGAACAGGTGAACAAAGTGACACGAACAAAACACATCAGGATTCTGCTCGTCGACGACCACCCGATTGTCCTCTCGGGCTTGCGCAACGCACTCTCGAGCCATCCGGGCTTCGAGATTGCAGGAGAAGCTGCAGACGGTGAGAAAGCGGTTGCGATGGCGAAAGAACTTCGCCCCGACATTATTCTGATGGATATCAGTCTCCCGGGAATGAACGGCCTCGAAGCCACAAAAGTCTTGAAGAAGGAAGTTCAGAAGGCGAAAGTTGTCATGCTCACGATGCATAACAACAAGGAATACGTCCTCGAAATTATTCGTTCTGGTGCGTGGGGATATCTTCTCAAGGACACTTCGCCCGCCGAGCTCACTCGCGCGATCGAAAGCGTGTACAAGGGGGAGACGTTTTTCAGTCCGAGTGTCTCACAAATCTTCATTGACAGCTACGTAAAACATTCCGGAAAAATACGACGGCAGGATGTAAAAGATCTGACGCAACGGGAGTCGAGAATCGTTTCTCTGATTGGCTACGGGCTGGGACGGAAGGAAATCGCGCATCGGATGCGTCTCAGCGTGAGAACCGTCGATTCGTACCGGTGGAGGATCATGAAAAAACTGAGGTTGAAACGACTTGCAGACCTCGTGCGCTATGCCATCAAAGAAGGATTTGTGGACGTTCGGTAAGCGAGTGCTGTTTTCACATTCTGCTGTCGGTTTTCCAACAGGTCGCAACTCATGATAATTCTTTCTCTTACGGATGCATTGTAGGTAAATTACCTACAATGTAGAAACCGTACTTTACCGTATTGATTTTCCCGCCAGTATAACATTTCTTTCTATACAAGCGTAACATCATAGACGTGCAACATGTAATCCCTAGGGGGCAGGGTTCATGCAACG
>JACQPT010000206.1 GCA_016207415.1 Ignavibacteriales bacterium | reverse complement strand
GCAAATGGATCGCCTATACAGTTTCCACCCCGCTCCTTGAAGGAGAAAAGTCCGAATTCCTCACGCACGTCTGGTTGGTGTCGGCTGACGGCAAAACAAACACTCAGTTCACACATGGAGAGAAATCCTGCTCCAACCCGGATTTTTCTCCAGACGGCAAATATCTCTCTTTTGTTTCCGCGCGGGGCGGGACCGATGCCAAAAGCCAGATTTGGATCATACGGTTGGGCGGCGGAGAGGCAGAGCAGCTCACAAAGGCTAAGTCCGGCGTTATGAATTACGAATGGGCTCCGAACTCCAGATGGGTCGCTTACCGCTCTTCCGACCCCGAGACTGAACAGGAAGAGAAAAACAAGAAAGAGAAAAGAGATTGGGTGCTCGTCGACGAGAACTATAAATACGCCCACCTTTACACCGTGGCCGTTGACAAAGATGCCAAGGGAAACCGGAAGACACAGCGCTTAACGGGCGGCAATTTTCACGTGACATCCTTCGATTGGTCCCCGGACGGGAAAACGATGGCTTTTTCTCATCAGTCGACACCGTTGGTGGACGACTGGCCGTCGACGGATATTTCGTTGGTGCCATCAGACAGCGGAACGGTGAAAGCTCTCGTCGCACGGAATGGATGGGATACCAATCCAAAGTTTTCTCCGGACGGCAAATGGCTTGCGTTTGCATCGGACGGAGGAGATTCGAAATGGGCTCGTGCTTACGACGTCTACGTCATGCCGGCAAGCGGCGGAGAGGCGAAGAAACTGAATGAGACTCCCGACCGCAGCTTCGGCATCGTCGGTTGGTCGTCGGACGGCAGGGAAGTTTATGTGACAGAGACGGATCGAACGTCGCCGCGAGTATTTGCAGTACCGGTCAGCGGCGCAAAGCCCCGAGTCGTGACAACAGGATCCGGTAATTATTCTGGCGTCTCTTTGAGCAGTGACGGAAACACCATGGCGTTTGTGCACCAGATGCCAGAGACTTCGCCCGATATTCATGTTTCGGCGGTGAGAAGGTTCGAACCGCGAAAGCTGACACAAGTCAATGAAGATTTTCCCAAGATCGCGATGGGAAAGACCGAAGTCATCACTTGGAAATCGAAAGACGGATCGGTGGTCGAGGGTCTCTTGACATATCCTGTCAATTACGAAAAGGGGAGACGCTATCCGCTCATTCTGAATATTCACGGCGGACCGGCAGGAGTTTTCACGCAGAATTACACCGCTGCCGGTTCCGTTTATCCGCTTCAAGCCTTTGCCCAGGAAGGTTTCGCGGTGTTGCGCCCAAATCCGCGCGGGAGCAGCGGATATGGTGCGAAGTTTCGTCGCGCAAATATCAGTGACTGGGGATTTGGCGACCTGGACGACGACATGACTGGGGTGGACAGGGTCATCGAAATGGGCGTGGTTCATGCCGATAGCCTCGTCATATGCGGATGGAGTTACGGCGGTTATATGACGTCCTTTACGATCACAAGGACAAATCGATTCAAAGTCGCAAGTGTAGGAGCGGGCGTTACCAACCTCATGAGTTTTGTCGGGACGGCCGATATCCCGAGCTTCCTTCCGTCATACTTTGAGGGAGAGTACTGGGATCGCATGGATGTCTATATGAAGCACTCAGCAATGTTCAATGTGAAAAACATCCAGACCCCGACACAGATCCTCCATGGAGAACGCGATGTCCGTGTACCCATTTCGCAAGGGGAGGAGCTTTATATCGCCTTGAAACGTCGTGGTATTGCCGTAGAAATGATTCGGTATCCTCGGACGCCTCATGGACCACAAGAGCCAAAGTTTATCAAAGATATCGGCGAGAGAATGATTGCATGGTTCAACATGCATCTCAAAAGAAACGGCGCGGGAAAAGTGACGGGGAGCCATTAGCCTAGGGTAGGCAAACAGGATTGTTGGAATAATGGAGTGATGGAAGTCGGCGCCGGGCAATGTCCGGCGCTTTTCTTCCCGGCATCATGAACGATCAGCTGACTGTCAACGGTAAGGTTGCCATTCCCATGGCCGAGATTCAGTTCCTCACTTCGCGGAGCGGAGGCCCGGGTGGCCAGAACGTAAATAAGCTGGAAACGCGGGTAGAGCTCATTTTTGAAGTGGACCGCAGCCGCGCGCTCACCTCAGACCAGAAAGCAAGGGTTCACGAACACCTTCAATCGAGAATCGACAGCGATGGACGCCTCCATGTCGTCGCTCAGGAATCAAGAAGTCAATGGCAAAACAAGCAGTCTGCACTTGACAAATTGGTCACGTTGCTACAGAAGGCGCTGAAGCCAAAGAAGAAAAGGATAAAGACGCGAGCTACGCGGGAGTCAAAAGAAAAGAGAATGCAGGGCAAGAAAAGGACCGGCGAGAAGAAAAAACTACGAAGGGTCAACGTGCATGAGTACTAACGTGGAGAGGGAATTCATAGATTTCAGCCGCCGAAAGTTGTTGCAGGAGTATTTCCCAAGAATCCGCCGCTGTGTTGAAGAACTGGGCGAAAATGACGTTTGGTGGCGAGCGCATGAAACCGACAACAGTATTGGCAATCTGCTCCTTCATCTTTCTGGAAACGTCCGTCAATGGATTGTGTCTGGGATCGGCGGTGCCAGAGACACAAGAGAACGGCAGAAAGAATTCGACCAACGGGAGAACGTGCCCAAGGCAGAACTCCTGGAACGACTGAAAGAGACACTCGTGGAGGCCGACAACACGCTGGCGCACTTTGATACGTCAAAGTTGTTGGAGAAACGCCATATCCAGAAATACGACATAACGTGCTTTGAAGCAATCCTGCACGTTGTTGAACATTTCTCGGGTCATGTGGGTCAGATTATTTACATCACGAAACTGCGCAAAGGCCTCGACCTGAAATTCTACAACCTCTGAGAGAGACGTGCGCCTAAGTAATTGGCAATTTAATCCTCTTAAAAAGCGGCGCGTGTGGTGGACGGAACCGGGATTTTTCTGGTTTGTTGGCGTTGTGTATCTGGGAAGCGGTGCTGTAGGTATCTACTGGATTTCCTTCCGAGCGGACATTGCTGCACAAATCATGATCGTTTTCTGGCTGTTCATGCTGCCGGTCATCATCTGGCTTTATAAGAGAACAGTGTTCGAACACTATTATTCGGACGAATCCATTGTCGACAGGACAAGGAGAGATTTAGCCTCACACAGAATCAACGCTCGGAAAGAATTCGTGAACAATGAAATAGCCGTTCTTCAGAAAGGGGAGAAAACTCCTGTCCTGGATGTCTGGCGGCTTGATCCGGAACTTCAGAAGCGTCATCCTTTTTTCGGCTGTATTGATGTTGTTGCAATCGACCCCAAACTGCGCGAACTTCACATTCGCCTTCAAATCGAAAACCCTCCCGAGCGCCCAAATCCCAAGGATGCCACAAAAAGTCATTTTCTGACGAACGTCAGCGAATTTCTCAATATCGTCTCCAGGGATGTGTATCTGTTGAACTTGAAGAGATTCTTCAACGCCGTCATTCTTGAGATCTATGCCTACCGCGAGGATGAACACAGCATGGACATTCAGTTTCCCGTTTTCAGTTTGAACGTGAGCGCTCAGAATCTCTGGATGCTTTCCACTGGCCAGAAGAAGGTTTCGAATCTCACCCTTCTGGGTGATGTTCATTTCAGTAACGGAAATGAAGTGACGCCTCACAGGTCCATCGAGGCTCCAAAATTCAGTTCAAAATAAGAGAAAGGCGGCTCATGAAACTCGCGCAGGCATTCGTGTTGACGGTTCTGGCTTCTTCGGTTCTGCTGGCTCATGATTTTTTTCTCTTTCCCTCCTCCTTCAGGAGTAGCGGCAAAGATAAGATCAAAGTCACGATTCATGTGGACGATGTTTTTCCTGGCAAGGCAGTCAAGTGGAGCGTGTCGCGAGTGCTGAGATTCGAGTATAGGTTCGGCGCCGCTTCAAGCGATTTAACAAAAAAAGCACCGGAAAATGACTCTTCGGGCGTCGTTGTGCCGGTGGAGGGAACGGGCACGCACATGTTTGCGTTGGATTGGGCCGCGCGATTGATTGAGCTCAAAGCTGATCAGTTCAGCCATTATCTCGCGTCGGAAGGGCTCGACCATGTTGTGAAGATGCGAAAAGAGCGTGGAGAAGAAAACAAAAACGGTAGAGAGCGCTATTCCCGTTATGTGAAGACGCTCATCCACTCGGGTCTCGAGAATTCGGAGGCGCTCAGCAAGGTGGTGGCCCAGACCATCGAGCTTGTTCCACTCGACAATCCTTACGCAAAAAAAGTCGGCGATACCATCAGCCTGCGAGTGTTGTTTCGCGGCGAACCGTTGGCAAACGCCTTGGTTTCTTCGACGTATGCTGGGGCTACGGACAAGCCCGATACGTACGCTCAATCTTCACGGACGGACGACCGCGGCATGGTGCAGGTAAAGCTCACCCATGAAGGACCCTGGCTTGTGAGGACGGTTCACATGCTCCCTCTTGTGAACGATAAAGAAGCCGACTGGGAGAGCTGGTGGGCTTCACTAACATTTGAAGTGCAATAACCATGAAGAGACTCTATCGATCTCAGACGAACCGAAAAATCGCCGGCATTTGTGGAGGTTTGGGTGAATATCTTGACGTGGACCCGACGATCATCCGCCTTTGTGCCGTCATCTTCGGCCTTGCTACCGGTATCATTCCTTTCCTGGTCGGTTACATTATTGGCTGGTTCATCATACCCGATCGGTCGGAATCAGGGTAGCTGACGGACGCTGAGTGCCTGCCGCGATTTCATTCTCCATTCCTATGAAGCTCATCGATAACAACGGTCTCTTTTCATGCGACCTCATCCGCAGAGCCGCCGACGCCGGGAATTGCGTAGTCCTCGAGAGCACAAAACCCGATGCCGAAAACACGTACGGATACATCTTCGTAGACCCCGTCGACGTGATCTGCGCGAGCACCGTCGAAATGACCGAACCTAGTCTCCGACGCGTCGACGAAGCGTTGGCGGATGGATATTATGTTGCCGGATACATGGCATACGAAGCCGGCGCGGCTTTTGAGAAGTCATTGCCGTCGAGGCCCGGATCGCGGACTCCTTGTCTTTGGTTTGGAGTTTATGGGGCCCCCTTGGTGTATGATCACCGCAAAAAGAAATTCTCTGGTCCCAAAAGATTTCTCGCTGGAGCCTCCGGGGAATACACTTCGCCTGCGACCATTTCCGGCGTACACCCCTCGATTCCCGAATCTGAGTATATCGACTTTGTCAGAAGAATCAAGCATTACATTCGGGAGGGCGACACGTATCAGGTCAACTTCACGTTTCAGCTGAAGTTCGGCTTTTCCGGAAATCCTACCGGGCTGTATTGCAGGATTCGCAATGCTCAACGTGTGCCGTACAGCGCCTTTCTCGGCCTCGAAGGGTCAACCTTACTTTCATTCTCACCTGAATTGTTTTTTCGGATAAAGGGAAACGCTATTACCCTGAAGCCAATGAAAGGAACTGCTGCACGGGGAAGAAACCTCAAAGAAGACGCGATTCAAGTCGAGCTCTTGGATCATTCTGCAAAGAATCAAGCGGAGAACCTGATGATTGTGGACCTTTTGAGAAATGATGTCGGAAAGATCGCTCAGACAGGAACAGTGAACGTAGAAAGGTTTTTTGAAATCGAAAAATACGATACGGTGTTTCAGGCAACATCCACGATTCGGGCCAAACTTCAGAACGGATGGAGAGCAGGAGACACTCTGCGATCCTTGTTTCCAAGCGGGTCGGTGACAGGGGCGCCAAAAATACGCACGATGCAAATCATACACGAACTGGAGCAGGAGCCGCGCGGAATCTACACGGGCGCCATTGGCTTCTTTTCGCCTAAGAAGGAAGCGGTGTTTAATGTTGCGATCAGGACGCTGGCTCTGGACGATCGGACAAAGACCGGCGAAATGGGAATTGGCAGCGGCATTGTGCACGATTCGACCCCGGAAGAAGAATATCAGGAATGTCTCCTGAAGGCAAAGTTTTTTATGGAGCCGGTGCCGGATTTCAGGCTCATTGAGACAATCAAGTGGGATTCACAAGACGGCTTCCACCTGTTGCACATTCATCTACGGCGATTGAAACGTTCTGCAGCCTATTTTGATTTTGTTTTTCCAAACTCGAAAATCAGAGATGCTCTTTATCGGATTACACAAGTACTTCGGAGACGGGGAAAAACACACCGAGTGAAGTTGCTCCTAGACAGGAGGGGAGCTGTTGAAGCGGAGTACTCTCCCATGCAGCCTCTCAAAGGCATCCAATTGGCCTCACTATCCGCGAAAAGGACGAATTCTCTGGATCGATTTCTTTTCCACAAAACGACGAACAGAAACATCTATGACGACAGCATTCGCAAGGCAGAGAGCCTGGGCTTGTTCGACTTCATTTTCTTGAATGAAAAAGGCGAAATTACGGAAGGGGCGAGGTCGAATGTCATCGTTCGGAAAGGGAATACGTATTATACCCCGCCCGATGGCTGCGGACTCCTGCCGGGTGTGTTCAGGGAAAGCTTTTTAAGAAACAGGAACCTGAATGTCGAAGAGCGCCGGCTACACGTGGAAGACATCTTTGCGGCGGATGATGTATTCCTGTGCAACGCTCTTAGAGGTTTGATCAAAATACAACTTGTGGATATTCATCAACACTTAAGGAAGCATAGCCATGCCCAACTACTGGCTGTTGAAGACTGAACCGTCCACATATTCTTACGCGGACCTGGTGAAGGAAAAGAAAACCGTGTGGAACGGCGTCATGAACCCGGTTGCTCTCCGCAATATCGGCCTGATGAAAAAGGGAGACCTCGCGTTTATTTATCACACGGGCGACGAAAAAGCGGTTGTCGGATTGGCGGAGATCATAAGCGACCCGTACCCAGACCCGAAGGACAAATCCTTGACGATTATCGACGTAAAACCAAGGATGAAACTTCAACGGCCGGTGACGCTGGCGGAAATCAAGGCAGAAAAAATGTTCAAGGATTTCTTACTCGTGCGAATCAGTCGGCTTTCCGTGATGCCTGTGACGAAAATCTGGTGGGATGCGATTAACCAAATGGCGATGGAATAGACGAGGTAACGGCAGAGGATGGATTGATGGAGGGCTGGATTATTGGACGATTGTTGGGTTGGTCGAAGAAGAAGAGGCTTGTCTGTTTCAGATGAATCCTTGGATGCTTTGTGACAACATGTTGGAATTCGGTCGAAAACTGGTTACCTTTTTTCACAGACAACAGAAAGGATAGTGCTTATCTCCATTGTTACGTCGTAGTCTTCCTTTCCTCCTCGTCCCCGTATCACTCCTCGCCCAAGGCGTCGACATCCGCGGCAGTGTGTCAGACAGCTCGAACGGCGAGAAAATCCCTTTTGCGTCTGTTGCCATTCTGGGCACGAACAGAGGCGCATCGTCCTCCATCAACGGGTTTTACCTCATTCCGAATGTCCCCGCTGGCCGCTATCAAATCGCTGCCAGCTCCATCGGATACGAACGCCAGGTCGTCTGGATAGACGTCGGCGGGCGTGAGCCGATTGGCCTTAATTTTAAGCTTACGCCAAAGCCCGTGGAGTTTTCTGAAATCGTCGTGACCGATAAGGCAAAGCGAGAGCTCACGGAAATTCAGACGAGCGTGCACGTGCTGGAGCAACGGGACATCAAACGCGTCCCCATGGTGGCGCAGGAGGATATCTTCAAAGCCATTCAGATACTTCCGGGTGTGGTGTCCACGAGCGATGTGAGCTCGAATTTCTACGTGCGCGGGGGGGCGGGAGACCAGAATCTCATCCTTCTGGATGGTATGAAGATCTATAACCCCTATCATGCCTTCGGTATTTTCAGCATTTTTGACTCCGACGTGATTAAAACGACCGAGGTGTACACCGGCGCTTTTCCGCCGGGCTTTGGAGGCCGTTTGTCGTCCGTGGTCAATTTGATTACACGCGACGGAAAGTCGACGGCGATTGCCGGACGCGCGAACATGAATTTCGTGTCGTCCAAGCTGCAGCTCGAGGGGCCATTGTTGAGCGATATGCGCTGGATGGTTAGCGGCAGAAAGTCGCTGTTCAATCAGACGTTCTCCAGGTTCCTCAAACGTGACGTTCCGTTATCGTTCTACGACGCACTTGTCAAGCTGACGCGCGAATCGGAAGACGCTCATTCGAAATATGGCTTTCAGGGGTTCTACAGCGGCGACGACATGCGTTCGGCGAGCCTGAGTGAGCCGAATTACATGTGGAGAAACCACGCCGTCGGTTTTACCGCCGGCGGATTGGTCCAGGATCGCGTGTTCGTCGATGCCGTGGCGTTTGAAAATTTCTTTGAGGCAAAGCGTGATGCAAAGGGTTCCACGAGCATCACCGACGCCTCGACGACCGTCAAGGAAGTTGGCATCAAAGCCAACGCGACGCTTTACACGGGCTCCCGGGACTTGTTCTTTTTTGGTTTTGAATTCAGTTTTCCGACTCTCGAATACAACCTGACGAACACCTCCGGCAACCCGGTGAGGTTGTTCAGCTCTCTTGTCGAAAGTTGGATGTGGCTTCGGTATCAAACAACCATGGACCGCCTTCAGTTTGACGGAGGTTTTCATGTCGATGTCGGCTCCCTCTTTAGCAGGACGTCCGGATTCGAGATTTTTCAGCCGCGACTTAACATGAGCTATCTGTTGTGGGAAGGATGGAGAGGCAAGGTCTCCTACGGACGGTTTAACCAGAATGTCATAACGGTCAATAATGAGGACGATGTGATCTCTATTTTTGATGCATGGATCATGGTCCCCGAACGGCTGAAGTCAGAACAGGCTGACCATTATGTCGTGGGGTTGGAAGGAAATCTTGCGCCATCGCTTTCAACGAGTGTACAGACCTACTACAAACAGTACAACTCCTTGGTGACCTATAATCGTGACAAAGTAGACGCCATTGACCCTGATTACATCAACAGCTCCGGAAAGGCGTTTGGGGTCGAAACGCTTGTGCGCTTCGGTACTCCCCTCGTGGATTGTTATTCTGCTTACACAATCAGCTGGACAAATCTGAATGTGAGAGGATTCACGTATCCGCCGCGTTACGACCGCAGGCATTCTTTGAACATCCTTGCAATTTTCCATGTTGTGGAAGCGCTGGACGTTACCTTGCGTTGGGAATTTGGCAGCGGATTTCCGTTTTCGCAGACGATAGGATTCTATGACCGTCTCAAAATGACAGACATTTTCCGGAATCCCACGGTCGATGAAACAGGAGCTCCCTATTCACGGCTTGGCGAAAAGAACGCTGCACGGCTCCCTGCATATCACCGTCTCGACGCAAGCGTCAACTATATGTTTTCCTTCGCCGGACTGAAGGGTTCGGTTGGCTGTCATATCGTCAATGTCTACGACCAGATGAACATCTTCTACTTCGACAGAAAAACAGGACAACAGATTAACATGCTTCCCTTCTTTCCATCTTTGACGTTGAACATTGAGTACTAGCTCATGACCTCAACCGCCAAGCGTGCAGCTCTTGTACTCTTTTTCGGATTCTTTGCGCGTTGCGATCAGTCTTTGAATCCGAAGGGGATTTACGAGGAGCGGTTGGTGGTGTATTCCATCCTGACGGCGGAGAGAGACACGCAGTTCGTCCGACTGTACCGCACGTATGACCCGCCGGGCTACGATCCCGGCGCGGTAACGACTGATAACGCGGTCACAAATGCTGTTGTGTCGATTACCGGAGCTCCGGCATTTCGGGACACGAGCTTACCGCGGCCCGACACATCGAGGTATTCGACAAAAATACGTGCGTACGTCAGTCATCCGTTCACTGTAGCACCTGGAGCTACCTATTCGCTTGACGTTCTCACGCCTGCACAAGAAAAAGCAACCGCGGCGGCGACGGTTCCCGGGAATGCCAGCGTGCTCATTTCGACGCCGTTTGTGCTAGATGATCCCAGGGTTTTCACGGATGACATCGGTATTTATCTCACCCTCTCGCCTATTACGCATGGATACATCGTCCGCATACTTTTCCAGTTCGAGATAACAGTAGGCGGAACAGTGGAAACGCGTTATGAGGAAATCCCGCAGAGTATTCAAACTGTCGATAATGTCGTCTATCCATTCTATCCCAAGTTGACGCGGCGATTCTCCGGTCAAAGGATTGGTGCACAGGAGTTCGTTTCCTTCTCGAAAACTGCCTATGTGCATGCTGAGTCGTCTGTTCGCGTCAAATACCAGAGTCAGCAGCTCAAGTTCAAAGGTGTGCTTGTCGTCGTAACGCAAGTCGAGCCGAACCTGTACAAGTATTATAATATCGCCAACGGGTTCCAGGACGAAAACTCCATCCGCACTGACCAGCCTGACTTCACGAACATTCAGGGAGGGATCGGCGTTTTTGGAGCGATGACGCACGACTCCTTGTTTCATGTCCTGCCGACGGATTTCTAATTGGTATTGCCCATCATTTCTTGAATCTCCTTCAAAAAAGCGGTAAGTTTTTGGCACACGCCGCATGAAGATCTTTTCTCTTTTTAGCACCAATAAACAGACTGTCGATTGGTCTTACGCTTCCCAGGGTAAGATCTGGAGGATGCTGTTTTCCGATGGAGGCCATATCGTTGGGGAAAATCGCAACGAGCATACGAAGGAGGCATCCTTCTTTTGTCTTGAGGAGAGAACGGGCAAGCTGCTGTGGGACGGCCTCACACTTGAAGAACCATGGTGGGTGGGAATGGAGGCCATTCAAAAGAATGTTCTTCTCCTGCACACGTTCGCAAAACCGGACCTTCCGGAGCACAGAGGAATTCTTGCATACGACCTCACGTCGGCTCAACCGATCTGGCACAACAAAGAACTGACTTTCTGGTTTGGCTATGAGAATTCTGTCTACGCATACAAGACAATGTTTGAGCGGAGGAGAGGATATTCGCTGGACCTTCATTCAGGTGAGATCATCCAGGAGTTTACCGAAAGCCTCGACGAGCTGCAGACCGTGCGCGAACTCTCGATGCATGAGCGTCGACAGGATGACTACAGGTTCCCGGAGGTCCTCAACTTGGCCAACGCCGATGTCCGCACGTCAGAGGCAGTGAAAAAAACCGTCGGGAATAGACGCATCCACGGAGAAATCGAATTCGTGCGAGATCGAGAATATTTGCTTTTTAATTACCATGCCGAAGAAAAAGGTTCGACAGAGGATGCGGTATCGTTGGAAAACCGTCTTGAGATCATTGAAGTGGAAAGGAATCGACGAGTGTATTCGGATTTGCTCGCTCGCGGCGCGAAAGCCCCCGTTCCGGATTCCTTTTTTGTCAAGGGGGATGTTGTCTACTTCATCAAGGACAGCAGTATTCTCGCCGCTTTACGACTGTGGAAATCATAACAGAACATCTTGCCGTTTCCACGCAAGGAAATTCGGATGTCGTTGACATTACTGCCCAAATCGCATCGTTTGTTTCCAAACATGGACTGAGCGAGGGCAACGCAACCGTTTTTGTCAGCGGATCGACGGCGGCTGTGACCACAAGCGAGTATGAGCCCGGCCTCGTCAAAGACATCCCCGACGCAATGGAACGTGTGGCGCCGCAGGGTTTGAGGTATCATCATGACGATACCTGGCACGACGGCAACGGTCATTCCCACGTGCGGGCAGCGCTCATGGGGCCTTCGCTCACAGTACCGTTTTCCAGGGGAGAATTATTGCTTGGGACGTGGCAGCAAATAGTGCTGATTGATTTTGACACGCGCGCCCGCAAACGTCAGCTTGTGGTTCAACTCGTAGGCAAACAATGAGAACACTCCGCATCAAACACGTGGACGCCTTTACGTCTAAGCCCTTTGCCGGAAATCCAGCCGGTGTGGTCCTGGAAGCCGACACACTAAGTGATCGGGAGATGCAATCCATCGCACGCGAAAAAAACCTCTCGGAAACCGCCTTTGTGCTCCGGCCGACTGTCAAAGACGCCGATATTCAGATCAGGTGGTTCACGCCGGGGGCCGAGGTGCCTTTGTGCGGCCATGCGACCATTGCAGGTTTTCACGCCCTTGCAGAAGAAGGACTCGCCGGGCTGAAACCCGAGGGCCAACACTATTTTCGCATGCAAACAAAAAGCGGCGTGTTGAACGTCAAAGTGGAAAAGAATTTCCTGGGGACAACCGTGGAATTCGAGCTTCCCCTCCCTCGATTCAAGCCGCGGAAAGTAACAGCACAACTTCTCAAGTCGATCGGTCTAAAGGCGACGGATGTCGCAAGCCGCCTTCCCGTTGTCTCGGACTCCTATCTTTATGTGCCCGTTCGAAGGCTTTCGACCGTCAGCAATCTGAAACCGCAGTTCCGGGAACTCGAAAAGCACCTGAAAAAGATGAAATTGATTGCCGTGTGCGTGTTGTGTCTTGAAACGATTGAAAAAGAGTCTTCTGTTCATTTGCGATTCTTCGCTTCGCCCGTGAGTATTGACGAAGACCCCGTCACGGGTTCAGCAAACGGACCACTCGGCGTTTACCTGCGACAATACGTTCTACCTGGCGGTTTTCAAGTGTTTTCTCGAACACTTGCCGATGGTCGCATTGAATTCGTGGGAGAGCAAGGAGACGAAATCGGACGCCCGGGACGCGTGAAAATTCGCGTCAAAGCCAGAAATTCCGTTGTGGAAAGCGTTTCGATCGTCGGGGAGGCAGTGACGATTTTGGATTCCACTCTCCGCCTTCCGTCATGACCACCAGGAATATTCTTTTTCTCATCTTTTTCACAGCCTCGCTCGCCTTTTTCTTCTACAGTGTTCGCAGTCTCATACTTCATCTGAGAATTGGAAAACCTGAAAACCGATTCGACCACGTATTCCTTCGGCTGAAGAATGTCCTTGTCGTTGCGTTTGGTCAATCCAAACTGCTGAGAGAACCGGTTGCCGGGCTCATGCATTTTTTCATCTACTGGGGTTTCGTCGTGCTGCTGACGGCTGTGCTGGAGTCCATCGGTGAGGGCCTCATTCCGGGATTTTCCTTGCTCTTTATCGGGGTTGGTCTTTACGAAGTGGTTGCATTCCTTCAAGACCTGTTTGCCGGATTCGTCATCGTTTCTGTTGTCGTGGCCCTCTATCGTAGATACATATCGAAGCCCAAGCGACTCCAGGTCGACCGGCATGGCCAGATCGATGCGACGGCAATCCTGGTGGCCATCATGGTCATTTGTCTCACTATGTTAAGCCAGAATGCATCCCGAATGCTTCTCGGGGATCCCGACCTGGCACAGGCGCGCTTCCTTTCTGGCGCTCTTATGCCATTGTTGTCGTCATTTGACGGTGCTACTGTTGAGGTTCTCGGGGACGTCTTTTGGTGGATTCACATCGTGCTTGTGCTGGCCTTCCTGAATTACCTGCCGTACTCAAAGCACCTCCACGTGCTCACGTCGGTTCCTAATGTTTATTTCACTTCGATTGAACCTCGCGGTGCGCTCAAACTGATCAATCTCGAAGCGGAAGGCGTCGAGAAATTCGGAGCGAGTGACGTTGAAGATCTTACGTGGAAGCAGTTGCTCGACGGATACACGTGTACGGAATGCGGGAGATGCACTGCCGTGTGCCCTGCAAACATAACAGGCAAGATACTTTCGCCAAGAAAAATAATCGTTGACATTCGTCGAAGGCTGGAAGAAAAAGGTCCGCTCGTTCTCCGGGGAGACGCTGAAACGGCAGCAACCGAAGGAGAAGGAAAATCCCCGGCTGAAAAGACGCTCGTTCACGATTACATAACGGTTGACGAACTTTTTGCATGCACGACGTGCATGGCCTGCGTCCAGGAATGCCCGGTGAACATCGAGCATGTCGACTCCATCGTGGATATGCGGCGCAACCTCGTTCTCATGGAATCGAATTTTCCGCCGGAAGTTCAGGTCGTCTTCAGGAATCTGGAAAATAATTTCACGCCGTGGGCGTTTCCAGCCTCGGCAAGGGCAGATTGGGCTGAGGGCATGAATATTCCAACGATGGCCGGTGCCCAGGACGCTGAAGTGCTCTTTTGGGTGGGATGTGCGGGATCATACGACAACCGCTACAAGAAAGTCACACAGGCATTCGCGGGACTTCTGCAACAGGCGGGAGTGAAATTTGCCATTCTTGGAACAGAAGAGAAATGCACGGGAGATCCTGCGCGGAGAATCGGCAACGAATATCTTGCCCAGACACTCATAAAAGAAAACGTCGCCACGCTCAGCCGGTATAACATAAAAACCGTTGTGACATCGTGTCCGCATTGCTTCAACACGCTGAGGAATGAATATCCGCAGTTTGGAGGCAACTACAACGTTGTCCATCACACGGATTTCCTTGTAAAACTTCTCAACGAGGGTCGAATTAAGGTGTCGAAAGAAGAGGTTAAAACTATCACGTTCCACGATTCATGTTACCTTGGCCGTTACAATGACGTCTATGACCAGCCGAGAAGAATTCTCGAGTCTGTTCCCGGAGTCAATCTCGTTGAGATGAAACGCTCTCGCAGCAAGGGGTTCTGTTGCGGAGCGGGTGGAGGAAGAATGTGGATGGAAGAGCGGGAAGGTAAGAGAGTCAACATTGAGCGAACGGAGGAAGCTCTCGCCGCAAGGCCCGACGTGATTGGTACCGCGTGTCCTTTCTGCATGACAATGATGACGGATGGCGTGAAAGCGAAAGAAGCCTCAGAAAAAGTTGTGGTAAAAGATGTGGCGGAGATTTTGTATGAATCAGCCGGGGGAGACGAAATATGAAAAATGTAAGCTTCATTGCTCTTTGTGCGATTATCGCTGGTGGTGGAACTCGGCAAGCACAAAATCCCCCTAACGGACTGGCTACTCTGGTGTTACGTAATGCTAAAGTGGTAACCGTCGATGATAAGAGGTCGGTTGCCCAGGCCGTCGCTGTGCGTCGAGACCTCATCGTGGCTGTCGGGACCGACAGAGAGATTCAGGAATATGTTGGTCCTGAGACACATGTCATTGACCTCAACGGCAAACTCCTGATACCGGGTTTTATCGAAGGCCACGGCCACTTCACAGGAATCGGCGCGTCGAAAATGAATCTCGATTTGATGAAGGTGAAGAACTGGGATGAGGTCGTGCAGTTGGTTGCCCGCGCGGCAAAAGACGCCAAAAAAGGCGATTGGATTCTCGGTCGCGGTTGGCATCAGGAAAAATGGGATACAACACCAACTCCGAACGTCGAGGGGTTCCCAATCCATGAATCGCTCAGTAAGGTTTCTCCTCAGAATCCTGTGATCCTCACTCATGCGAGCGGTCATGCTTCGCTTGTCAATGCGAAGGCAATGGAGATTGCGGGAATCACGAAGACGACGCAGAATCCGAGCGGCGGAGAAATCTTGAAGGATGCCGGGGGAAATCCGATTGGACTTCTCAGGGAGACGGCTCAGGGCCTTGTGCGACGAGCACTTGCGGAGTCGCGGTCACAGAGAACACCGCAGGAAAAAGAAGAGAACGACCGGAAGGAAATTGAACTGGCGATGCAAGAATGCCTCTCAAAAGGCATCACGAGCTTCCAGGATGCCGGCTCATCGTTTGCCACGATTGATGTATTCAAAAGATTTGTTGACGAAGGAAAACTCGGCCTTCGATTGTGGGTGATGGTGAGAGAAAGTAACGAAGCACTCTCTAAGAATCTCGCCAGGTATAAGATGGTGGGATACGGCGACAATCGACTGACGGTACTGGCTATCAAGAAATCTATCGACGGGGCTCTGGGCCCGCGTGGCGCATGGTTACTCGAGCCGTATGATGACCTCCCTTCAAGCACTGGCCTGAATACGATCCCCGTTCCTGAGATGGAGGCAACAGCGAAGCTTGCAATGGAACACGGTTATCAGTTTTGCGTCCACGCCATCGGTGACAGGGCGAACAGGGAAACCCTGAATATTTTTGAACGAGCCTTTCGCCAGCACCCTGACGCAAAAGACTTTCGTTGGAGAATTGAACACGCCCAGCACCTTAGCACAGTTGACATACCCAGGTTTGCGAAACTTGGAGTCATCGCTTCAATGCAAGGGATCCATTGTACGTCGGATGGTCCGTATGTGATCGCGCGCCTGGGGGAAAAGCGGTCGGAGGAGGGAGCCTACGTCTGGCGCAATTTGCTACAAAGTGGCGCCGTTCTTGTGAACGGAACTGATGCCCCTGTGGAGGACGTCGATCCGATCGAGAGCTTCTATGCTTCGGTTTCGCGAAAACTCAAAGACGGATCAGTCTTTTTCCCCCATCAGAGGATGAGCCGTGAAGAGGCGTTGAAATCGTACACGCTGAATGCAGCGTACGGCTCCTTTGAAGAAAAGATCAAAGGTTCGTTGGCGCTCGGCAAGCTTGCAGACATGGTGGTGCTTTCTAAGGATATTATGACAATCCCTGAGGACCAGATTCCCACGGCACAAGTTCTACAAACGATCGTGGGAGGAAAAATCATGTTTCAAAGATAAGTCGTCGAACAAAAGGAGAACCGATGAAATATCGTATACTCGTAACGAAAACCCTTGACGTTCCCAAGAATCTCTTGACGGCAGTCTGCGATTCGGAACAGGAAGCCATTAAAGAAGCAAAAGACAAGCTTGGTGAATTGGATGGAGACGTTGCAATCGTCGCGAAAATCATTGGTGGAAACCAAAAGGTTATACACACCTTCGAAAAAGTGCGAAAGGCAGGATAGCAGTTTCCCGATGAGCCACGAATCAAGAATTATTCCTCCGCATGGAGGATATCAGAAATTGAAGTCTTACGAGATGTCTGAAATAGTCTATGACGCCACGGTGAGATTTTGCGAGCTCTTTCTTGATAAAAGTTCGCGGACGGCGGATCAGATGACTCTGTACATAGCACAACAGTACATAAGGAAGCGCAGGCCGACGTAGACGATTGAGAGTTAATGAAATCTTTAGTCACTGCTCTTTGGCTTCTTAGTTTTTCACTCACATTACGCGCACAGACAGTTGTCCTCTCTGGTCTTGTCCGAGATTCAGAGACACGACTTCCTCTTGTCGCTGCCGCAGTAAGGGTTTTCGGAACTTCGAAGGGCACGATCTCAAACTCCCAGGGCGAATACCGAATCTCACTCCCAGGGGGTTCCTATCTAGTCGTTTTCAGTTATGTTGGATACCGCCCCGATTCGGTAAAAATTGACCTCGCAAGGGACACAGAATACAATGTCGCACTCCAACCCGCGCCCATCCAAATGGCGGAAGTGGTGATCTCAGGAGAAGACCCGGCAATGCAGATCATGCGGCAAGTCATAGAAAACAAGAGCCGCTGGATGAAGTCTCTGAAGACATATCAGTTTGAGGCCTTCACGCGTCAGGTCATTTACCGCGACACATCGATTGCAAGCATCGCCGAAACGCATTCAACCGGCTACTGGCAGCAGGCGGACACCTTGAGGGAGGTGATCAAGCAAAAGAGACAGACTGCCAATATTCCGGCCGCGTCCAACATCGCGAGCGTGGGCAACATTGTGAACTTCTATCTCGACGAGATTCGGTTTGCAGGCTTCCAATTCATCGGGCCGACATCGCCCGAGGCCTTCGATTTTTATGACTTCAAACTTGAAAAGACCCGAAACGTAAACGGCACAAAGATTTTTACCATTCAGCTGAACCCCCGGAGCCGGGTGACCCCCCTCTTCGGCGGTTCCCTTGACGTTGTTGATGACCGTTTTGTCCTGGCCGGCGTTGATGTAAGTCCTAACGAGTCTTTCGTGATGCCTTTCGTGTCGGATTTCGACCTTCACTACAGCCAACATTTCTCGCTTTACGAAGACCGGTTCTGGATGCCCGTGGATATCCGACTCAAGGGCTCGGTCGAAATCGGCGTCACAGGCGTAACTTTTCCACGCATCGGCTTTGAGTCTCTTTCGTCCATCTATGATTATCAGATCAACATTGAACTGCCCGACAGCATTTTCAAGAAACCGAGACGGACGCAAAGTCTCGCGGCGACAACATTCGATTCCTCGTATTGGGCTCAACATGATGTTCTTCCACTTACGAAGAAGGAGCATATAGCGTACCAGAAACTGGACAGCACGCAGACCTTCGAGCGGCAGTTTCAGCCGAGCGGTCCTCTGGCCGCCCTCGGTGACGCTGCCTCGACACTGAAACTTGCAAGCCTGCGATTTAATCGGGTCGAGGGGCTTTTTCTGGGTGGCAACGTGGATTTTGATAGTACAGCCTCCTTCCTGCGAACATTTGCCTCTTTTGGCTACGGCTTCTCGGACAGGAGGGGAAAGTGGAAAGCCGGCACGGAAGTGTTTCTGGATTCATCACGGTCAGTGAGCATTGGTGCAGAGTTGTTTGCAGGCATTGAACATTTCCCGGATGAAGATTTTCACTCAGATTTCGCTAACGTGTTTTCTTCACTCCTTTCCAAAGCGGACTATCGTGACTACTATTATTCGGAAGGATGGAAGGTTTTTGTTTCATCGAAGCCTGTAAGACTTCTTCGCGTCAAACTCGCCTTCCAAACCGAAAGGCATAAGAGTGCCATTCAAACCACGAATTATAGCTTCTTTTACAGACGTGATTCTTACCGAAGCAACCCACTAGTCCAGGAAGGTACGCTGCGAAGTGTTTCCGTCAAAGCTCGATACGGGCAAGACCCTGTTCCGTTGAATATTATTTCGAGAGATTTCGTTGAATGTGAGACTGAATTCTCTCCATTCTCCGCGTCAAGCGGCTTTCATTTCACTCGCACCTTGCTGAGGTCAGAGTACAGGTTTACGACTTTTCTTTCGAGGGTGTTGTTCCCACCCTCGCTTCAAATCAAGGTTACCGCCGGAACATCGACTGGAGTACTTCCGCCGCAGCGAACGTTCTTTCTCGATTCCCCTCTCCTGAGTTACGCCCCCTTTGGCGTCCTCCGCGGAGCACGCCCGAAGGAGTTCGGCGGTGATCAGTTTGTCGTCATTGCGGCAGAGCATAATTTTCGTAGCGCCCCGTTTCTCCTGGCCGATATCCCATTTCTCTATAAACATGGAATCGAGCTGATTATTCATGGAACGCTCGCCCGCGCATGGGTTCGAAACGGGTTGACTGCTCTTACGACGAACGAGACAAATGGATGGTATGCAGAAGCGGGTATAGGGATCAGCAGAATTCTTGGCCTGTTGCGAATAGATTTCACCAGGCGCTTTTCCGTGCCTCCCGCTTGGGTGACAACGATCTCCGTTGCAAATCTGTTCTAAGGTTGCAATTTTCAATGAGCAGGTTCGATTTTTCAGTGATTTCTCCTTTTTCTCATTTCGTGCGGTCAGGACTGCGTCCTGCGAAGCGGACTTCGTCACCGCGCAGTAGAACTTTCGTCCTGACCGGAATAGGTTCGTGTCGAGAGGAAACTCTCGACACCACGAATGAAACCAGTCAAACTGAGACACCACCGATTCTTCCACAAGGATCAGTCATATGCCATGAGAGCTAAACCATTTCTTATCATTGGACTCCTCCTCATCATCGCTGGATCAACTCTATCACAGGATCACGCAACCGTAGCTTCCGTCTACTACTGGAGGGCCAAGCCCGATAAAATCGATGAGTACAATCGTTACATTCAATCGGTTGCCGAACCGATTGACGAGCAGGCGAGAAAAAACGGAGCATTCATTTCGGTTACAACTTTCCTAGCTGAGCGTGATTCCTCCGCGTGGACTCACATGAGGGTGTTTTTTCTGCGCGACTCCATCCAACTGATTAATCTCACGAGATTGCTCGACGAGGCGTCCGTGTTTCTGGAACCGGATGAAGCAAAGCGGAAAAAGCGCTCCGCGTACGCGGCGACACTTCGGGATTTTGTCGGCCATGAAATCCTGAGAATCTTGTATTGACCATCCCTTCGGCGGCGAAGCCAGGATTTCCCCTGCATTTCACGTTTCCTTTTCCTACCTTTGACATCAAGTTTCTCGAGAAACCCCTTATGGATAAAATTCTTGTCGTTGATGATGAACAGGGAATCGTGCAGATCATGTCTATCTTTCTGCAGGACGAGGGCTATGAAACCGTTGGCGCGTTTGACGGCGTAGAAGCGCAGGGGATCATTGAACAACGCTCGGATGAATTCTCTGCGATTGTTCTGGATTGGACGATGCCGCGTATGTCGGGAATTGAATTGTTGAAATGGATGAAGGAGAACGACCGTTACGAAAACATCCCCGTCATCATGCAGACAGCTAAAATGAGCCCCGAAGATATCAAGGAAGGCATCGACGCCGGGGCTTTCTATTATCTTACCAAGCCAATTCAAAAAGACCTGCTCCTTTCCATTCTGAAGGCTGCGGTAACGGACCTGCAGTACAAGAGGTCTCTTATTCAAAAGATCAAAGAGGGGGACAACCCGTTTGGTTTTTTGTACGACGCCACGTTCCGTGTTCGGAGTTTGGGCGAAGCAGAGTATCTTGCGTCGAGGCTGGCTAATGCGACTTCATCGGCGAATAACGCGTTAGGAATTTCAGAAATGCTGATTAACGCCATTGAACACGGCAACCTTGGTATTTCCTACGGCGACAAGACTGCTCTGGTGGCGGAGGGCACTTGGCGGTCGGAAGTGGATCGGCGTCTCCGTTTGCCGGAAAATGCTAACAAATTCGTTCATGTGACGTTAAAGCGGAACGACGTGAAGTTGACACTTCTTATTGAAGACCAAGGACCAGGCTTCGATTGGGCAAAATACCTCAGCATGGACGAAATACGAGTATTCGACAATCACGGTCGGGGAATTGCAATAACGAGAGAATACATAGAACTGCAATTCTTCCCACCCGGGAACAAAGTCCTTCTCACCATCTCGCTTCAGTAGATCAAAAGATGTCCAATCCAGAACGTTCTGTGCAGACTGCCCCCGATCTCGCTCATTCCGCGGCGACAATCGATAGACGAAAAGAACGACTTCTGCTGATGGTTCTTGCGGCGATCCAATTTACGAACATACTCGATTTTGTGATCATCATGCCCCTGGGGCCACAATTTATGAGAGTTTTCGGTGTCGGATCTCAGGAATTCGGACTGATTGTGTCGTCTTATACGTTCAGTTCTGGGCTCTTCGGATTGATCGGAGCGTTTTTTATCGACAGGTTTGACCGTCGGACGTCGCTTCTTTTCTTGTACACGGGCTTCGCCATTGGCACGGGGATGTGTGCCGTGGCGCCGAACTATATCCTCCTAATCGGCGCACGCGTGCTCGCAGGTGTGTTCGGCGGTGTGCTCGCCTCAGTCATCCTGTCCATCGTTGGGGATGTGATTCCTTATGAACGGCGTGGCGCTGCCATGGGGGTTATCATGTCATCGTTTTCGCTTGCGACAGTCATCGGCGTGCCCATCGGGTTGTATATCGCGACGAAGTTCGGATGGCATTGGACATTTACTACACTTGCCGGCACGAGCGCTCTCATTCTGTTTGTCGCCTCACGCGTCATTCCGTCCATTCACGGCCACCTTGCGCATACGACAGTCCGGAATCCACTCGAGACGTTGAAGGTCATGCTGCAGAACAAGAATTACCTGCGAGTGTATGCTTTCATGGTGATGCTGATGCTTGCTGGCTTTACGGTCTTTCCCTTCATCAGTCCGTATCTTGTGTATAACGTCGGTCTTCAGGAAGGCGAACTCACTTACGTGTATGCTCTCGGCGGGTTTTGCACGTTTTTTAGCTCGCGATTTATCGGGAGAGTGGCCGATCGATACGGCAAACAGCGGGTTTTCGTTTTTCTTGCCTACTTCTCCACGGTTCCGATTTTTCTTATGACGATTCTTCCGCCGTTACCGCTGGCGGTCGTCCTGTTGTTCTCGGCAGTGTTTTTTGTGCTTGCATCTGGACGTGGAGTTCCGGCATTTGCCATGATCACGGCAAGCGTTGAGCCCAAAAATCGCGGGAGTTTTATGAGTTTCAATACCTCGGTGCAACATTGGTCTGCAGGCCTGGGTTCGTTTCTTGCAGGTCTTGTAATCGTCAGCGGCTCAGATAGGGCATTGAACAACTTTGGTTTCGTCGGAGCGTTCGCGGTGGCGGCAACGATTGCTTGTGTTGTTCTTTCAAAACGTCTTGTCAAAGTCGATGAAGGACATTAATAGAACTAGTATCGCCAACATCAGGAGGTTGCCATGAGAATTCAATCCCAAAAATGGATCGTGATTGTCGTTCTTTGTTCAGCCGCACTGATACAAGCTGCATTAAGTCAGCAGGCTCCAATCAAGGGCCTCGACGAATATATTGTTCGGGCAATGAAGGACTGGGAAACGCCCGGCCTGGCTATTGCCATTGTCAAAGATGACAGAGTCATCTTTGCAAAAGGATATGGTGTGAGAAAAATGGGCGAATCGGCCCCGGTGACGGAAAAGACCATTTTTGCCTGTGCGTCAACGACGAAGGCCATGGCGGCGGCATGCCTGGGCATGTTGGTAGATGACGGAAAAATAAAGTGGGATGACCCGGTGACCAAGCATCTTCCTTGGTTTCAGGTGTACGACCCGTATGTTACGCGAGAGCTGACTGTTCGAGACTTGTTATGTCACCGCTCCGGCCTCGCACGCGGGGACTTGCTCTGGTATCAGTCTCCACATGGCAGAGAAGAAGTCATCAGAAGAGTGCGCTATCTGAAACCGGCATGGAGTTTCCGAAGCCATTACGGCTATCAAAACATTATGTACATTACGGCCGGAGAAGTCGTTGAGGCCGTGAGCGGTAAAAACTGGGATGACTTTATGAAGGAAAGGTTATTCACTCCACTGGGGATGACCTCCACCACCACGAGTGTCAAAGATCTCACCAGGTTCAACGATGTCGCCACGCATCATGTGAGGATCGAGGATAAGACCCAGCCCATTCCCTGGCCGAATTATGACAATGTCGGGGCGGCGGGCACGGTTAATTCGAATGTGCTGGATTACGCGCAGTGGATACGGCTAAATCTCGGCGGTGGAATGTTGAACGGGAAGAAAATACTGAGCGAAAAAGTTGTGGATGAGATGCAATCGCCCCAGACTATTATTCCGCTTGATTCGACGACAAAGGCGTTGTGGCCGTCGATGCACTTCGCTTCGTACGGGCTAGGCTGGACCTTGCGGGACTATCTTGGACGTAAACTGATTCAGCATGACGGCGCTCTTGATGGAATGCGCGCTCGGGTAGCATTCGTGCCCGAGGAAAGACTCGGTTTTGTCGTCCTGCTGAACTCGTCGCGAGGACCACTACACGGCGTGATCGGTTATCGGATTTTGGACCATTACTTTGGCGCTCCGGAAAAAGATTGGAATGCAATTCTCCTGAAAAATTCGAGAGATCAGGAAGAAAAGAATAAAGCCGAGGAGAAGAAGAAGCAGGATGCCCGGGTGAAGGGAACAAAACCGTCACTCGGCCTTGATGCCTACGCCGGGACGTATGATCACGAGATGTACGGAGAGGCGAAAGTAACGTTCGACGGAGGAAAACTTGTTTTCAGTTTCTATCCAGCTTATGTGGGCGAGCTCAACCACTGGAACTATGATGCTTTTCAGGTCGTTTGGCGGGATAAGAATCTCGATAAAGATTTTATCGCATTTACTCTGAACAGCGATGGCAAAGTCGAGTTTATGAAATGGGATGGTGTCGGGGAATTCAAACGAACTGACAAGAAATAACTATTTGCTTCCGAGGGAACCATGAAGAGGATCGCGACGTATTTGACAATTTTCGTTTTTCCGCTTTTTGCGGCATACAGCCAGGGAACTGAATATGACGTCATACTACGCAATGGCACTCTGTATGACGGAAGCGGTAAACCGGGGGTTGTTGGCGACGTTGCACTCAAAGGAGATAAAATCGCCGCTATTGGAAATTGGGAAAACATTCGGGGGAAAACAGAGATTGATGCAACG
>JACQPT010000211.1 GCA_016207415.1 Ignavibacteriales bacterium | reverse complement strand
GGATGTGCTTTTCCTGATCCCAGTTCCTTGGCTCGGCCCCGTGATTGCTCCCATTCTTGTTTCTATGCTGATGTTCACCGCCGGTGTGCTTATCATCCGAAGAGACTCAGCTGAGCAACCTTTCCGCCCCAAGAAATGGTCTTGGATTCTCTCAATTACCGCAACTTTGTCGGTCCTCTTCTCTTTTTTGTCAGACACACAAGCCACACTCAAACTCAATTATCCAAAACCCTATCTTTACGAATTATTGGCTTTGGGACTCGTGTTGTATGTTATTGCCATATTTGTAACTTTCAGGAACCCGAGCGGCCGTGGTCATTGATTGGTTTTGAAGCAAACCTAATAGAGCAACTAATCAAGGAGATACTCAAATGAACTCCTGCATCGTCACTGCCACTATGTTTTTTTTCTTTCTCATCGGATGCAGTCAATCAGATGTAACTCGAGCCGACAAAGACCAAGTCTACCTGTCTGATCTGAAGGAGAACTCTGTCTATAACATCCACGGCGGTTTGGGAAGGGACGCGACCTACTGGGGGTTCCCCATCCAGGTAGACGGTGTACGATACCCAAAGGCGATCGTAACTCACCCCGGAGATTTTCCTGGCTTTGTGGAGTACGACCTCAACAACAAGTATTCAAAGTTTGCAGCCCTTATCGCGTTGCTGGATGATTCAGGAGAGAATGGGGCTTATCACGGTAACGCGGTTTTCGAAGTAGAGCTCGATGGGAGGAAAGTATTCCGTAGTCGGGTATTGCAATGGGGACGAAACAGTTCGCAGAATATCGAACTAGATGTCCGCGGCAAAAAAACTTAGACTGTGGGTTGACTGCGCGAATTACTCAAATTATAGCGATCACGCGGCGTGGATTAATGCAAGACTAACGCGTTAGAGCATCGAGACTGAGCAAGTGGTTAGCTATTTCGAATCTCCAGGCTCATGGTGAAGGGTATTCTCGTTCTAACAATTACCATTAAAGCTCGTGTCTTTTCTCGAATTCCGTAACTACGCGAATACCACGACGCTCTCTCCTCAAGTTCGCCCACCGAAGTTTTCACAACATACTGCACGTTTTTGCCCTTCACGCGAAAGGATTGTGCATCCAGACGTTCCAACGCAATCGGTGGTGCG
Organism: Ignavibacteriales bacterium; assembly: GCA_016207415.1. GTDB lineage: Bacteria > Bacteroidota > Ignavibacteria > UBA10030 > UBA10030 > JACQPT01. The sequence continues at coordinate 56,911 of JACQPT010000211.1, read as the reverse complement.
AAATGCAGGAAGCTGTCAAATCTGTGTTTGCCTTTGCCGTCAAACGTGTCAGTGATTCGGAGATGAAATTGTTGCTTATTCAATTCAAACCTTCGTCGATGTGTGACCGGCGAAAATAGTGATTGATACGCATGATGTTGGGCTTCAAGAATGTCGGTAGAATCCTTCGCCGTCCATTTTGTGACACGCGGCCGCGTTTTGTCACGCAGAATCATCCAAAGCCCGACAAACCTTGCCGGCTCCTTCCCGTCGATCATTACCGTATTATGGGCTCGGATACCCCGGAATTCTTGCCGCGCGGCAACGTCGAAGGTGTACGCGTACGTTCCCGAATCGACGATGATCGGCTCGCCGTTTGCCCACAGTTCAAAGCTGAGAATATCGTTGTGGCCGTGTCCACCCCATCCCTTCATGCCAATGTCACCCGCATCTATCATCACATGAACATTCTTGTCACGCATGATGTAAAAACCTCCGTCGGGAAAAGCTTTCGATGCGAGAACTTGGCCCTGTTGAGCACTCCTCAGGCGTTGACATATCTCGAATCCTTCTCCTCCAAAAAGCCAAAGCGCATCCTGATGAAACCGCCCCGCGGCGTCGGCAAAGTCGCTGCGCTCAAAGAGAATTGCACCGACGGAGAGTGCGTGACGATGGTCGTTGATATCGTCTCCAGTGACGAATCGAAAAAGCCGTCCGTCGTCGGCATCTCCAAACAAAGGAATCGACCCGTCGGGGCGCGTGTACTGCTGCACATACTCAAACATGTTCTCCAAGCGATTCAGGAATGATGCCGGCATGCGGATGTTGTTCAAGTCGCAAAGAACCGTTGCCGTGTAAAAGAGTTCGAGGGCGAGTCTCTGGTAGCTCGTCGATTTTTCATAGTCTACCCCATCCGGAAACACCTGGCGCTCCATCTCCTCTGCCAGTGATCGTATGCCCCACTGTCGCCACCGTTTTCCGAATGCTGTCCCTTGGAAAAAGATCCCGAGAAAGATCATCCCCACCACATCTGAAAGGAAGTGATTGCTGTTGCGCCAGTGAAGCTCGATGTTGTTTTCTATGAAAACGCCATGGATATACAAGCTCTTGAAAAATCTCAGCCAAAACTCTGAGCGAATGGAGCTGGATTCACAGAAGAAGTAGTATCCGGCGATCCAGTTCGCCGCTCGCATCGAGGCTTCCATCGCTACCATCCAGTTGACGCCTTTGCCCGGAGGATTGTTCTCGATCCACTCATCAAGCAGTGTTCTGAATTTTTCTGCATACTCTTCATTCCTGGTGAGCCAGTACGCCTTGCCAAGCCACCACACCTGATGAAATCGACTGAGCTCCCAAGGCACTTTGATATCTGCCGAACTGCTCTCGTCGATGATAGGAACGCTCCTCGAGTTCTTGAGCGGCCAGATTTTGCCGCTTTTGAAATCCTCTTGCCAATCGATTTGTTCGCCGAGATGTATGAGCTCCGAACCAAGCGTCTGAAACTTGTTCTCGAGGACGTTTTGAGCCTCTGTCAAGATTTCTTCTTCACTTTGGGTTTTCGTGAGGAGATTCAGGAAGAAGTCCTTTTGGTTGCGTGGATGGAAAAAGAATTTGAGGCGGACCGTTTCATGAAACGTTTTGAGGAATTCTTCCGACGTGAAAGCAGATTGTTGAATGTTCAGAAAATCTTCATCACTCATTGCTGCCAGCTTCCTACTCAGTAATAATTCCCAGACCTTCGGCCTTACGAGGCGATGATAGAAGAGTCGCCAGAATTGGAGCGGAGTTTTGACGTCACCAAGGTTCATACGAAGCCAATGTATCCAGATTTGACCTTTTCTCCAATCATTCGGTTAACGAACTTCACTGAAAACTTCCTGCACCTTTTTGCGGGCAAAGATTTTCACGAGTAGCCTTTTTTTCGTATCTTCATGTCCGGAAAAACGATGAAGAAAGTCCTTTTTGTCACTTTTTTCTGGCCTCCTTCAGGAAAGGCAACGGTTCATTGGCCTCTGGGAATAGCACGCCACCTTCCGTCGTTCGGATGGCAACCGCTTGTGCTCACGGCGGACAAAGATTCATTTTCGCAGACCGATTACTCTCTTACTCGTGAGGTCCCTCCTTCCATTCGGGTTGAGCGGGCGAAGGCTTTGGAACCTTTCGGGCTGTATCGCGCTTTGCTTGGAAAGAAGAGGGCCGAGCCATTGATCGCCTCTGAGTCGATTTCGCTGGAGAACCACTCGATCCGCCATCGACTGTCCATCTGGATCCGGATGAATCTCTTCATCCCCGACGCCCGCGTCGGATGGTACTGGGATGCAGTAAGAGTGGGAAGGCGGCTTCTCCGGTCTCAGCGAACCGATGCAATCGTTTCCGTCGGTCCTCCGCACACAGGGCACCTGGTTGCCAAAACTCTTGGCAGAGATTTCAGAATTCCATATTTTCCGGTTTTCATCGACCCGTGGGAGGATATCGTTTATTACAAAAGCTTCAAGAGAAACTGGCTCGCTCTTGCTCTGGATCATCGGATGGAGGAATCTGTTCTGCAGAATGCCGCTGCGGCGATATTCGTTACCGAAAGCATGAAGGAGCATTATGTCAAAAAGTACAGCTGGCTCGCGCTGAAGTCTCAAGTTCTTTATTGGGGGTTTGATGAAGAAGCCTTTCGAAATCAAAGACCGCAAAGGAAAAAGAAAGAGGAGATACTTCTTCACACAGGCAACATCTTCGATTATCAGAACCCTGCAGAACTTTGGAGGACAATCAACCGGCAAGTGAAAAGGGGCAGGGATTTGCGCTTGGTTTTTGTTGGCTCCGTAAGCCCTGGAATCAAACGTTCCATCGAGGAAGCAGGGCTTGAACCCCGGACGACGTTCAAAGGTTTTCTGCCGTACAAAGAGGTCATCCGTGAACTGACACAGGCTTCGTATTTGCTCGTCTGCGCGACCGAACCACGGCATGTTCCCGGGAAACTCTTTGAGTATCTTCGCGCTGGAAGGCCAATTCTGGCGTTTGGCGATGACAATGCTGAGGTTGAGCGTATTCTAAACGAAGAGGCGGCTGGAATGATGTTTCCTTACAACACCGATCCTCACGAATTCTTCCGCCGCGCAAGAGCTACAAAACCAAAACGAAGGCATGTGAGCTCATACGCAAGAGAGAATATAGCGAGGCAGTTGGCCTCGATTCTCGACAACTTCCAATTCCCTCTTTGAGAGCGTGGGTAGTATGGACTTCGGAAATAGAAAAGCGAAAGACCTTTTGCGTGTGCTAACACACTTTTGCTCGCTTAGTAATTCTCTTACCTCGATTCTTTGAACGGTGAACAATGCGTAAAACCGCCAAACAGGAAACAACGAGACCACGAAAACTATCGCCGGCGCAATCTCACGCCCTCGCAACTCTCGGATTGTTGTTGTCTCTCGTTATCTTTTTCTGGGGAATTATCGCTGAGAGCAAAACCTTCATTGCGTCCGACACCATCGCCAGCAAGTCGTTTGAGACTCTGATGAGAGATGCCTCTGAACAAGATGTCTTTCCGCTCTGGAATCCCTACATCTTTTGCGGTATGCCAGGCTATGCAAGCACGTCAGTGATTGGTGAGCGATTTTTTGATATCTCCAACACCATCATGGATGAAACAAGAACCTACTTTGCGATCCTTCTGAACCGATGCGATGTTGGCTATGAAATCTTTTATTACTTCTTGTTGGGCGTTGGCACCTATTGGTTGGTGCATAGAAAGTTGAAGAACAAGATAGCCGCATTCATTACTGGACTGGCGGTCATGCATTCGACCAACATTGCAACATTCATTATGATTGGCCACATGACAAAGGTTCCCGTCGTCGCTTTCTTGCCGTTCATTTTGATGATTCTCGAAGAGCTTCAAGAACGATTTCGTTGGTGGTTGGCATTGGTGCTTGCAGTATTGGTCCATTATATGCTCAAACCCACCCATCTTCAAATGATTTTCTACATGTATTTTGCCCTCGGTATTTACTTCGTGTATTTTTTCATCCGGTTCCTGGTGCGAAAAGAATCCATTCGAGGCTTAGTCCGTTCAGGTGCGGTATTTGCTCTGGCTTCCGCCTTCGCAGTCGGTATGACCGCCGACCAATACTTACAGACCTACGAGTACTCGAAGTATTCTATTCGAGGAAGCAATCCGATACTCTCCAATCCCTCGACACAAAATGACGCTTCGTCAACAACCGGCGGGCTGGACTATGACTATGCGACGAACTGGTCGTTCCCGCCCTCCGAGTTGTTCACGTTTTTCATCCCATCCGCCTACGGGTTCGGTTGGCATCATTACCAAGGCGCCCTAACACAGAATCAGCCTGTTCGGATAAACACATACTTTGGGCCGCAGCCATTTGTGGACAGTGCTCAGTATTTTGGTATTCTCGTTCTTGTATTGGGTGTGGTAGGATTCTGGAAGAATCGAAAAGACCCCTTCATCCAATTTTCAGGGATTGTGATTGTCCTTGCGGTGCTCATCTCGTTTGGACGAGAATTCCCATTGTTCTACGATTTCATGTTTTATTACTTCCCCATGTTCAATAAGTTCAGAGTCCCCTCCATGATCCTCATTCTTGTTCAACTCTTCATGCCTATATTGGCCGGTTACGGACTCCATTGGCTGCTCACAGAGGGACCGGCACTGAACGATCAAATGAAACGTAGGTGGCGCAACGCAGGATGGGTCTTGGCGGGCGTCGCTTTCATATCATTTGCTCTGCGGGAAGCAATCATTGCAGTGTATCAGATCTTTGTTCCTCGACAGACAGCCATGGCCACTCTCACCCGTTCATTTGGCGACAACAGAGTAGTCTTGGATGAGATTTATGCTTTCATCACACGAAATGTGGCAACAGACGTTATGGTTGAGTCGATCCTCGTGACAGTATTGATTGTCTTGCTTCTACTTCATTGGAAAAACAAAATCTCACTTTCCCTCGTGGCACCTGGATTGATAGTTATTGTTCTCGCCGATTTGTGGAGAATCAATTACAAACCAATGGAACTTTTTCCAAAACAGAAACTGAACGATTATTTCGCAACTCCCGATTACGTGCGATTTCTGCAGCGGGACACGACGATTTACCGTGTATTGGAATTCGAGAACGGTCACCCTCCCTATAATAATTCGTTGGCGTATTTTCGGATTCAAAATGCTTATGGATACCACGGCGCAAAGCCGAGGCAGATTCAGGATATCTTCGACGTGGTGGGATTAGGGAATCCACTTCTGTGGGGGCTTATGGACGCCAAATACATCATTTCGGACCGGCCCGATTCCAGTCAATTACTCCGCCCCGTGTTCAGTGGAGGCCGGCATGTATTTCTTAACCGTAATCATCTCCCTCGAGCTTTTTTTGTCAACCGTTATCAAGTGGCTTCGGGATTGGATATTCTCAATCAGATCAAGGAAATGAAATTCGATCCGCGCGATGTTACATTCTTCTTGGAAGACCCCAGGATTTCGATAGAGCCTCCCGCCGAGGGAGCCACGGTGAAGTTCCTTCATTACGGGATCCAGGATTTTTCGTTGAGCGTTAGAGCCACGGGGACGAATCTGTTGTTCTTAAGTGAGACGTGGTATCCCGCTGGATGGAAGGCATATGTGGACGGACAGGAAGTTCCCATCCATCGACTGAATTACATGTTTCGTGGAATTGTTGTCCCCTTCGGCGAGCACACCGTTCACATGAGCTTCGAACCGAGATCGTTTCTTGTGGGGAAAACCATAAGCCTCGTAACCAATCTCATTGTGCTGGGCGGGTTGTTGTTTTACGCCGCGCAATGGATCACAAGATTTTGGCGCCAACGATCCGTGGTCAGTGTCTCGTAGCATTCCCTGAATGTCGATTTTAATCTCGTTTGCGAATGAATCCTCAGCTGGCCAGCATACATGCTTGACGCGAAGACAATGAGCGCTGTTAAGTCCGGAATAGCCACGAATCTTCTCAAGCGTCTGCTTCGAGGTGACGAAAGAACAGTTCGTACGAAGAAGAATATTCTCGGTCTGTTTTTGCTGAGAGGGATGAGCCAGGCGATTGGATTGATCCTTGTTCCATTGACTCTCCACTATTTGGAGCCAACGAAGTATGGCATCTGGCTCACTTTAAGCTCCATTGTCGGGTGGTTCGTTTTTTTCGACATAGGACTAGGAAATGGGTTTCGAAATAAATTCGCAGAGGCATTGGCGCGAAATAATGTCGAGTTGGCCCGCGTCTATGTCAGCACAACGTTCGTCATGCTTGGCGCCATCGTGAGCGTATTCTTTTTACTTTTTTTAGCCGTAAATCCATTTCTGGGCTGGGCGGTCATCTTTAATACTTCTGAGTATTTGTCGGGTGAATTGAGTTCGGTGGTAACAATCACTTTCTCTTTCTTTTGTCTTCGTTTTGTATTTGGGCTCATCGGAACGGTTCTTATCGCAGACCAGAAACCGGCATTGAATAGCCTTCTCGATTTGCTGGGAAATGTAGCCTCCCTGATTATCATTTGGCTTCTTATGTTTTCAACGCAGGGATCTCTTCTCAATCTCAGCATAGGCTTGGGGGCCTCCACAGCGTTAATCCCTCTGGGTGCCTCTCTCGTTCTTTTTTCGACAAAGTATAGCGTTGTCAGACCCTCTTGGCGATATGTCCAATTTTCGCATGCAAGAGAACTAGCCAGTTTAGGCGTCAAGTTTTTCATTCTGCAGGTCAGTTCGGTAATCATTTTTTCCAGCGCGAACATCCTCATTGCACAACTCTATTCGCCTGCGGACGTCGTTCCATACAATATCGCCTTCAAATACTACAACACCATTTCAATGTTCGCATATTTGTTTTTGTTGCCGTTTTGGTCTGCGTACACCGAGGCCTTCACACGTGGCGATATTGCCTGGATCGAAAAGACTATTCAAATTCAGAAACGGATATGGTACATTGTTGCAGGTATCGTTGTCATCATGTCGTTGTTGGCAGATACCTTCTACCGGCTATGGGTTGGAAGCAGCATACATATTTCGGCGGGTATTTCCATTTCGATGGCGATATATGTTCTCATCGTCTTCTGGTGCAATATCTACGGAAATTTGATTAACGGAACAGGTAAAATTCATTTGGAAGTCATCTTTGCAGTTCTCGCTGGAGTAGTAAATATTCCACTGACAATTTTTCTTTGTCAATATCTGCAATTCGGTGTAGCGGGCGTTATTATTGCACCGTCGATATGTCTTCTCCCAGCGTGTTTTCTGTGGCCAATGCAAGTAAAGAAAATACTGTCAGGGAATCCAACAGGTATTTGGGCAAAATAACCCCTGAATCTATTGCACTGGCGTGCCCTGTTTATTGTTTCACGTACACTCCTGTGAATAGATTTCGACAATTCGGAGCGATTTTTTTTTGAGAAGGAAATCCAATGGCAGAAACACTTGGTTCATTGTGTGATAAATTAACGATCATCAAACTCAAGCAATACCACTCCCAGGATGAGCTAAGCTTGAAGAACTTATCTGTCCAGGAGCGGCAGCTCCAAGAGGAAATAAATGAATTCGTTCAAGCTGCATTCGCCGGAATCATTCCTTCTGAGCGACTTACCTTTTCTGCAAACAAGGTATACAAGAAAGACGGGAATGTCGTCGCGGACGTACATGGCAGCATCGGACAGGTCTTCTCGCAACTTGCAGATGTAAACTGCCGACTCTGGCACACGCAGGAACTTGTCTATGAGTTTGAAAAAGTTCCTTCCGAACAAAAAGATAAGGTTGTCAAGCAACTGGCTTTACTAAATTTGGAACGGACCAAGTGTATTGATCAGATTGACCAACAGTTTCGCGACGCTGTGGCTCAAAAGAAGAATCATTAACAGGAAGACAGCATGCATCTTATCCATCGAAAAACATGTCGGGTTTGCGGTTCTCACGCTCTTACCAAGGTCATAGATCTTGGTGAACAGTTCCTTCAGGGATCGTTTGTCAAACCGGGCAAAGAGATGCCTCCGCTTCGAAAAATACCCACTGCACTCCTCCGTTGCGATTCTACAAAAGATGAACGAGCTTGTGGCCTTCTGCAAATGGAACATACGGTTCCCCCGGAGATCCTTTATTCCGCTTACTGGTATCGTTCGGGAACCAACAACACCATGCGCAACCATTTGAAAGCCATCGTCCGGCAAGCGACCCTGATTTTTCCTGGCGACAAAGCTCGTGTCCTCGACATAGGATGCAATGATGGAACGCTGCTAAGTTACTATCCCGAAACTTTCGAACGATACGGCGTGGATCCTTCAGATGTGTCGCAGGAAATCAAGGGCAACTTCATTATCGTTCAAGACATTTTTCCATCTGACGAGTTGTTGGCTCAACTTGATAATAAGCAATTGGACATTATCACGTCCATCGCTATGTTTTACGACCTTGAAGATCCAATCGCTTTTACTCAAGGGATCAAGAATACCTTGTCTCCAAGAGGTATTTGGATTTTTGAGATGTCCTACATGCCGAGCATGCTCAAGATGACTTCGTACGACACCATATGCCATGAACACTTAGAATATTACAGTCTGGCAGTTATAGAATATGTGTTGAAGCAGGCAGGTTTTGAAGATTTTTAACGCGTCACTCAACGACATCAACGGCGGGAGCATCCGTTGCTTCGCAACACATGCCGATAATTTCGCTTACAAGAAAGATGAGTTTCTGCAAAACATTAAACACATCCATCAGGAAGAGTTCGACCTTGAGCTCGACACCGACAAACCGTACAAGAATTTTCAGGATCGCGTGAATGTCCACAAAGATGAGCTCACGCATTTGCTCAAGAAATTGAAGAAAGAAGGAAATCGTATCCACATATATGGCGCTTCGACGAAAGGAAACACGATTCTCCAATGGTGCGGAATAGATAACCGCCTTATTGATTGTGCCGCGGAACGAAATCCCGACAAATATGGAGCCCGCACCCTTGGAACGGATATCCCCATCGTCAGTGAAGCTGACTCCAGGGCTTTGAACCCGAATTACTACCTTGTTCTCCCATGGCATTTCAAAGAAGAAATTGTTGAACGCGAAAAGGACACGCTAAGACGAGGCACGGGGTTGATATTCCCTTTACCCGCGATTCACATCGTAAAACAGTGAGGATTCACTCTGTGGGTTACCTGAAACGGAAATGGCGTCAAGCGATTTGCAGGATTCAATATCCTGGCACTCGAAAACCATCAAGGTCACTCTGCAAAATTCTGAAATCTCAGAATGAAGTTGACGAATGCACGCGCTTCCTACATTACTGCGGGTATCATTCACATTTTATCTCCCTCAAAGATTGGGATTTAGCCACCATTATTCCGGAAATCAATGAAGGAAATTTCTTGGATATGGGCAGCTCTGACTCTTACATTTTAAAGAACCTCGCACTCAAGAAGATCCCTGGCGAGCTCCATGGAATTGATTTGCGGCCGCCGGACCGTCCTGTCCATGGCGTGCACTATACTGTTGGCGATCTCGTAAGGACAAGCTATCCGGACCGTTATTTCAGGAATGTCGCCTGTCTGTCCGTCATAGAACACCACGTTGATTTCAATAGGTTTGGGCAAGAATCCTCTCGTTTATTGGAAAGCGGTGGCAAATTATTCGTGACTTTTGATTACTGGGAGCCAAAAATCAACTCGAACGTCAAATTATACGGGCTTGAATGGCAACCGCTTGATAAGTCGGCTGTCGAAAATCTAATAACGGTATGCAAAAGCTGCGACCTTTTCCCCGTTCAAGAAATGGATTGGACGACAGAACAAGCTGTTGTTCACAAGGATAATTTCTCCCCTGATCCCTGTGCGAGCTATACATTTGGCATGGTTACGTTCGAAAAAAGAGAGTCACGTCAAGGATAGATGAATGGAGAACGCACTCATCTTCGGTGCAAACGGGCAAGATGGATACTATCTTGCTGAGGTCTGCAAATACAGGGGCATCGATCCCATTCGAGTCTCTCGAACCGATGTTGAAGTTCAAGCCGATGTTTCAAAACTTGAGCAGGTTGAAGATCTTATGAAGAAATACCAGCCAACATTTGTTTTCCATCTTGCAGCCAATTCAACAACCCGTTATGACGCCTTATTTGAGAATTTTGAAACCATATCAAGGGGTACTCTGAATGTTTTGGAGGCGGCAAAAAGATATTCTCCCAAAACCAAGGTTTTTATCACGGGCAGCGGTGTACAATTCAAGAATGTTGGCAAACCAATTTCCGAATGTGACGATTTTGAGGCAAACAGTCCTTACGGCATGTCACGAATTCAATCTGTTTATGCTGCCCGATACTATCGCTCTATAGGAATCCGTACTTATGTTGGCTATTTATTTCATCATGAAAGCCCTTTGAGGAAACCCCATCACGTCAGCCAGAAGATCGCAATGGCAGTTCGTAGAATTACGAGGGGACACAATGAGATATTGGAACTTGGCGATATAACTGTAGTCAAAGAATGGACCTTCGCAAGAGATGTTGCCGAGGGTATTCTGACGCTTCTTCTCCAAGAGGACATCTTTGAAGCGGCCATTGGTTCGGGCAAAGGATATTCGATCGAGAATTGGCTGCAGCTCTGTTTTGGTTTGATCGACAGGGATTGGAGGAATTTTGTGAGACCGCAGAAGGACTTTATCTCAGAGTATTCTATCCTTGTCTCCAACCCCTCAACAATGAATCGATTAGGTTGGCAGGCTTCAGTCCCGATTGATAAACTTGCGAAAATGATGATACAAAGCAGCCCACTTCTCTATTGAAAAACCAAGACCTTATCCATTTTTCAACTTCCTTAGGGCGATACAACTATCAGTGCGCAACAACGGATTCTTCTCGGTCAATTAGGCAGAAACGGCGATTGTCTGTATGCTACTGCGGTCGCACGTCAAATAAAAGTTGACTATCCAGGGTGCCATCTTACTTGGGCAATCAGCTCGCTGTGTCGCCCCATTATTGACAATAACCCTTACGTGGACTCTGTGTGGGAAATACAACAAGCTGATTACAACCAAACCAAAGAAGTTTGGACGATTTTCGAAAAGGAAGCCCGCAATAGAAAGGAAGCTGGCGATTTCGATGAAATATTTCTTACACAGATCCCGCCCAACAATTTTCAGAACTATGATGGAACCAGCAGATCCTCCTTATTTCGGGGATACCCCCATCCCATAACTGTCCCCGTGCAGCCTGTGGTTTGGCTTACGCAATCTGAGGTTGAAGCTGTGCGCATATTTGCTTCGGTAAACAACCTCCGTTCTCCAGAAACGGCGATTCTCATCGAAGCAGCCTCCACCAGTGGACAATCTTATGTAACGCCCAAGTTTGCGCTTGCGATGGCAGAAATCGCAGCCACAAGAAACGCCGACCTTACGTTCATCATATCGTCAGACCAAATGATCGAAGTGTCACACAACAGAATTATCGATGCGAGCGCGTTGACCCTTCGAGAAAACGCCGAATTGACCAAATATTGCGGCCTTCTCGTTGGATGTTCCAGTGGAATCTCATGGATTGCAACCTCGGACTGGGCAAAACCTCTCCCTCAGATACAGCTTCTTAATGGCAAAACTCGGATGTTTGCTTCGATGCTTCATGATGCAAAATACTTTGGCTTGCCGACAGACAATATCTTAGAGCTGGTTGATGTTTCGCCGGATGAAACGGCTGAAGTCATCCTCTCAGTAATGACACGCGGGTTTGCACACGCCCACTCTCTCTATCAACGTGACTTTCCTCTCAGATTTGATTTCTACTTTTCACAAATCTACCATGAGTTGTTAAGTAGAGGGCTCTTCCTTAAAGCCGCCCGGGCACTCTCGTGCGCGTTCGAGCGATACCGGTACAGTAGTGCAGGGATCGATGAACTAAAGCGAACTATTCGCTCCGTTTTCACACCTTACCTCCACCTTCTTTGGGATACCTTGAACAAAACAGAGCAAGCCGAGTTTGTCTCTCTCGGTTATCAGCCAGTGGCCAGAATGTCGATGTTCCATACATGGAAAACCTTGTTCCGATTATGTATCTTATCAATTTACAGCGAGGACATCCAAGTGGCAAGGCTGTTTTTGGCAGAAATTGTCAAGAAGTACGTGTGGAAGATCTTGATGAGGACGTCGAGGTGAGCAAATGCATTCACGTTCGATAAGGCAGTGAAAATTATGGTCAACCATGGAAGACTGATCGGACGACGGTCATCGAAAATCCTGTCTTTAATGACCTGAATTTCCAGTTTTCGATTGTTTTTTCGCACAACGCTATTTCATCAGATTGATTTACGCTGTTCTCCCATATTATCCTAGACAAGGAACGCTTGAGACATTTTTCAAATGTCTGGACTCGCAGTCAGAAGAGTTCAGGCTCATTGTGGTGACATCGGGAAGCGGTATTTCCCTTCCACAGGCAGAGATTCTTAATGCTGGGAGGAGAATATATTGGACCGAGGCAATGAATATTGTTTACAAATACCTGCTTCATCACGGTGTGGATGATGATGTTGTTTGTTTCCTGATCGACGATCTTGCGTTCGGAGATAGCTTCTTCAGAGAGGGAAAACAGGTGAAGTTCGACGAGGTCCTCTTGCCATATGTCATTGATGAACAGAAGCGGTTGATTGATGGCGGAATTCAAGTTGACTGGAAAACAAAGACATTTGCGATCAGTTCCCGGATCGACTGTTTTTCGCCCCGGGGGATATTCCTCAAACTGGGTGATTTCCGCAAATCCGGAGGGTTTAACAAGTGGCTTCCGCATTACCTATCGGATTATGAATGGTCAATGAGACTCGTCAAAAACGGCATAAAGCCGAGAAGAATGAAGACAACCATCGAAGAAACCACCGGTGGGGGCCAACATGTGCCTGTTCTCTCAAAGCGCAGCAGCCCTAATCCGATCTATTGGACGATTTTCCTTTTTCTCTGTGGGCGAAACAGATACCTTCCCTTGAATTTGTTGAAGGTTTGGGTTCATGCGGCGCGGCAGGCACTCAGTCCCGGAACTACCTTAGTGGACGTGCTCAAATGAGAGATCTCTCCATTATTAGATTCTGTTGATGGAATCAAGCTCTTTCGATACTCCAATTCTCTTTCTTATTTTTAACCGACCGCAAACGACCGAGGTGGTGTTCAAGAGGATTCGAGAGGTCAGGCCGAAACATCTCTTCATATCAGCTGACGGCCCGCGACAGGACAGGCCCGACGAAACGCGCCTCTGTGCGGAAGCTCGGAATATTATCACAGCTATTGACTGGGACTGCGATGTCAAGACGAGATACCTCGAAAACAATCTTGGTTGCCGCATTGCCGTGAGCTCGGCCATTAGCTGGTTTTTCGACAATGTAAACGAAGGAATTATCCTTGAAGACGATTGCGTGCCGGATGCATGTTTTTTTCACTTTACCCAGTCGCTCCTCGATTATTACAGGGATGACACTCGAATTATGCATATTGGCGGGACGAATTTTCAGAACGGAATCACGCGGGGGACCGGAAGCTATTATTTTTCCAGACTTAATCATATATGGGGATGGGCGACGTGGAGGCGCTCATGGAAGAAATATGACCTCGTCCTCTCTACTTACCCCGAAATACTAGAGCGAAGTGTTCTCTCTCACGTTTTTTATAATCGTGATATGAGGAATTTTTGGAGGAAAAGATTTGACCTTGCCTACAACAATAAGATTGACACCTGGGATATTCAATGGCAGTACGCAATGACGGTCAACAACGGCCTTTCGGTCATTCCAAATAAAAACCTTGTTACCAACATAGGGTTCCATGATGCCGCCACACACACTCATGATGGTTTTCATGTTCTTGCCAATATTCCGACTTCACCTCTGAATGAGCTCCAACATCCGTCCTTGATGATTCCCAATGCCGATGCCGATTACTATTCATTTCGCAAGTATTTTTGTCCTCCCAAACACAAGAAATTGATGCATCTCTTACGTCGAACGGTCAGCAATATTCGAAAAAGTTCAACTCCGCTCTGAGTCCGAATTCCGCATGCTATCCCTCATAGAGAAACTCATCGACAGGCTCGACAAGCCAGCGATTGACAATCGCCTTCTCCTCGGACAGATTCTGTCTCAGCAGGTGAGGAGCAAACAACGCGTCAAGGATTTATCGGAGGTGGAATTCAAAGTATTTTCAGAACACCGCGAAGATGGAATTATTCAGTACCTTTGCCATCGTGTTCCGATCAAGAACAAGGTATTCATTGAGTTTGGTGTTGGTGACTACAGGGAATCGAACACCCGCTTTCTCCTCATGAATGACGATTGGAAAGGACTCGTGATAGAGGCCACGAAGAAACATGTTTCCAGGATTCGATCCCTTGATTTCTATTGGCGCAAGAATTTGACGGCGATTCAATCGTTCGTCACGAAAGAGAATGTGAACGACCTCTTCACAACTCAAGGCTTTACGGGAGATATAGGACTCTTGAGCATCGATATCGATGGAAACGACTATTGGATCTGGGATGCAATTGTCGCAATTCAGCCGAGGATTGTGGTCTGCGAATACAATAGTGTATTCGGAATGAACAATGCAATTACAATCCCCTATGAAGCACAATTCGACCGGACTCAAGCACATTATTCCAACCTTTACTTCGGTGCGTCTCTCAAAGCGCTTTGTACATTGGCCGAAAAGAAAAAGTACCGATTCGCGGGATCAGACAGTTCGGGAACGAACGCCTTCTTTGTCCGCAACGACGTCGCGCAGAACATCGCCCGATGTACGTGTGAAGGGGGATATGTTGAAAGTGGTGCCCGTGAATCGCGGGATGAGCATGGTCGGCTCACATTTGTCTCTGGAAAGGATCGTCTAAAACTCATCGCAAACATGAAAGTAGTTGATGTGCTTTCTCAAAAAGAGATGTACCTCAAGGAACTCGCATGATTCCTTTTATCACTCGGTCATTCGAAAACGAAACCATGATCAAAGACCAAGAAAAACGATGCCGAAAGACGTCGGACTTCCTCAGTCGGTATCGGCCTGACCAGATAAGACGCACCCTCCCTTCATGAGCCTTTTTTGGAGCAATGGGAATCATCGCGATTTGACTGAGCTCCTTCATGGATTGTGGCAATCCCCTTTCGTCGTTGTGTTTAAGAAAGCAGTTCTCCGCCTTATTCATCTTTCTCGCCTTCTGAGATTCTACGTTTTCGATACGTTGGTTACGCTTGATCGCTCTGTCCCCATACCCCGTTCCCTCTTGGTCGTACGTTTGGAAGGCATCGGGGACTACATCCTTTTCCGGAACTTCCTGAAAGCCCTCAAGGAGCACGAACGTTTCTCACATTACACCATTACCCTTTGTGGGAATGAGTCTTTCCGGGACTTTGCTTCATCATTTGACAGAGATGTCATTGACGATTTCATCTGGATTCGTCCGGCGAGATTCTTGTCAAAGACCTTCTATCGCTTCCGAACATTACGATCAATACGAAAGCGAGGTTTTGAGGTGGCTCTGTATCCGACTCTCTCAAGAGACACTCTTCTCGGTGATTCAATTCTGAGGTGTTGTTCAGCGGTGGAAAAGGTAGGGTATTACGGGGATGATGTTCACGCAAAAGATTGGGAACGGCGGCTCTTTAATCGATGGTACACAACTCTCATTGATGTCCCACAAACGAAGGTATTTGAGTTTCTTCGGAACAAGTATTTTTTTGAACAACTGCTGAAAACACGCTTACCCATTGAAAAACCTCTTCTGCGAATGACAAGCGAAGCTTCGAAAGAGAAGCCATTCGCGGTTCTCTGTCCTGATGCGCTTCATCCAAAAAAAAGATGGCGGTTCGCAAACTTTCTGGACATTTCCGACTATCTGTTTTCACGTTACAACCTGAGCAGTGTCCTTGTTGGTGGCCGACAAGTTCGATCAGTGAACACCCTTAAAATGATTGAACGTCGTCCTCACGTCAATAACCAATTGGGCAAGACCTCGCTTACGGAGACAGCCCGGCTTGTCCGCGAGTCTTCGCTTGTGATCTCAAACGACACCAGCGTAAGCCACATTGGCGTTGCTCTCAACAAACGTGTGATCGTTCTTTCCAACGGAGAACACTATGGACGATTTACTTACCCGTCCGAAGTGTATCGCATGATCCACTATGCGTTTCCACAGGAAATTTCAAATTCGACCGACAGTTACGACAGGTTGGTTCAACGTTTCAAGTACGGTTCCCGGCTCGATATCAATTCAATAAAGCCTTCGACGGTGATTGACCTCGTCGATCGCGTTCTTCTTGACCTCAATCGAAACGTTGAATCTGCAAAGGCCTGAGCGCAATCTCGACTAGCGTACTGCTGACAAACGGATGCGATCACACGAGGCTTCTGACGATCAATCTCGTCGATGGTAAGGCTACTTAGGCTTTCTTGCCACAACCAGCAACCCCGTTCCCTGCTTGCTCGGGCGAACATAATCCATATACATCAACGGGAAAAAAACGGGTAACGTGATTGCGTAGTAGACCGGCAGGAGGAAGAAAAACAATGTGCTCCTATTGAGCATCAACATGGGAATCTTGATGCCAATCCTCCACGCAATGGACCCCGCCCTGCCGTATGTGTATTGAAGCCTCTGCATCGCAAAGCCTGCTGATTCTAGCTTCGTCCCTATTTCCTCCATGTCGTATCCTACTCGAGCATGCTCTCCGATGAAGCTCTCATCGCTTGCCGAATGAGCGTCCGAGCCGCCAAGGTTCGACGGCGTGTTGACGAGAAGTGCACCGCCCGCCTTCAACGCCCGATAAAAATTGCGAAACACTAACACGTCGTCCTTAATATGTTCCATGACGTCTACGGCAAGCACCAGGTCGAACTCATGTGTGTGCTTCGCCTCTAACAAATCCTCAACGGCGAAATCAACATTTTGTATCCCCGCCTTTTGAAAAAAAGCTTTGCAGTCAGCCACTTGCTCCTCCTTGACATCAACGGCCAGCACGGACAGGCCGGGGAATCGCCTGGCACAGTAGTACGAGTATTGCCCAAACCCGCTACCTGCATCAAACACTTTTGCGTTCTGAACGCCGGAGAGAAGGCTGCGCAGTTCGCGTTTGACGTGCCATTCCCGAAGAAACATTAAACCAAGGATGCGGTAGAAGAGTTTCCTCAGGATAACTTTGCTCCCGACAAAGCTGCCAAGAGTTCTCTTGATCGGGTCGTACTTTACGCCTGCCACAGATCACCGCACGACGAGTTCTTCAATTACTTCGACGTACTTTGGCCAACTGTTCTTCCGTTTTTCCCTTTTAATGTTCTTTATGAATGACTTTGCTTTTCTTTTCTTAAAGAATTGAATCACGGCTTCCGCGAGAGCTTCAGGGTCTTTCGGCGGCACCACAATTCCCGTTTTTCCATCCAGGACGTCCTGGCCCAGACCCCCCACATTCGTGACGATGACTGGCTTGTCAAAATGATTTGCTATCTGTACAATACCGCTTTGAGTCGCCGAAAGGTACGGGAGGACGACCACATCGCAGACAGAAAAGTATGGCGAGATTTTCTCATTCGGAACATACCCGGATTGAACCGTGATTTTTTTCTCCAAACCCAACTGGGCAATTTGTCGTCTGTATGTTTTCTCCTCTTCGTAGAATTCGCCAACGATAAGAAGCCTCGCATCAAGTTGCTTGAGTATCCCAGGCATTGCCCGGAGAAGTACACCGAGTCCCTTGTATTTTCTTACATATCCAAAAAAAAGGAGGACATGTTCCTCTTGAATGCCAAGGTTCTTCCGCGCCGTCCGGCTTGTCACCGGCCGGCCGAAAATATTGTAGATGGGATGAGGAGTGAGCTTATACTTTGGCTCTCGCACAAAATACCTCAGCTCCTGCTCAACCGACTGAGACTGAACAATGAAAAAATCGACAAACCGGAAAGCGAACTTCGTTAGAGCCGCGTCTGCAAATCGACGCTCATGCGGCACCACATTGTCACAAATAAAAAGAATTTTCGCCCCAACCCTCTTTCTGATAAAATAAGAAATCACGCCAAAACAGGGAGCAAAAAAAGGCATCCAGTATCTGAAGATTACAAGGTCGGAGTTTTGCTTTCGAATGTGCCGGGCAGCGGCTATCCACGTTAGGGGATTGATCGAATCAATCAAGATGTGTGTCGGAATCTCAAACAACCGCTCACTGGGATCTTTCTGGGTCTTGCCGGGGAAGAGGAACGCGGGATATTGCCGTTTGAATGTGATAATCTCCACACTGTGTTTCTTGGAAAGATGCCACGCAAGAGTAACATTTAATTGAGCAAACGCTCCTCTCAACGGATACGCCGTTCCGACTATGGTGATTCTCATTCGAGTCCCGGTAGCGAAACTTTGTACAAGACAGCCGGAGGCGAAACTGTGTACGTCATGGGCTTCAGCCATTCGGGGGCCCTCCGGGGGTCCAAAAGCTCCCGGAATTGAGGCCGCAGGCCAGCCTCCATCATTCCATAGAATAAGTACGATGCATGTAAGCTTCTTGCCTCTGCCTTTAGCTCTTCCCAGTTGTCGACATACGGAAATGTCCGCATTGTCATGTCGAGATAGTAGGCAATATGCGGCTTTCGAGTAAGGATGATTTTTCCTCGATCTGAGTCGCCGTAGTTTTTCCTGAAAGTCTCCGCAATGACGGGGATTTCCTGCGGACCAGAATTGATGTTCGCCTTATTGAACGTGATCGAATCAGCCGCACTCCAAGTAATGAGAATCCATGAAACAAAAGCTCCCGCGTGGACCCCGTTCCAGAATCTCAGCCGGGAAAGCCGTTGCCATGAGAGAGCCTTGAGCGCTAGGGAAGCATAGACAGGTATCAAGAACAGTGAGAATCGCTCACCATAAAAGACGAGCAACAACACCAGAAAGAAACACAGGCCAAATGTAAAATAGCTTAGTTGGCGCGTTGTGGGCTTCTCTTTAATGTACAAGAAAATTCCTGCAACGACGAACACTCCCAGATGAAACCCGAGCAACAATCTGAGGTCGTTCACAAAATGTTCATAGAGATTCGAGACGACGGTTCCGGCAAACAACGCGGGATCCGCGAGAATGACCTGCGGGAGAGAAGAAAATTTGCTCGCTTCAACCATCCAGTATTGGTCCCACGAAATTTTTCCTTTTGCAAACATTTCATACGCGATGTTCAGATAGTTGCGATTGTAGAAGAAGCTCCCTTTCTCGATGAGGCAATAGATTCCCCAGGGTGTAATCGTTGCGAGAAATATTCCCAGCGTCATCGTCGTGTTTTTGAATTTCTCGCGCAATGCAAGCCTGTGCTGATTCAACAACAAGAAAATAATCGAAATTGCCACGACGACGAAAATCCCGTTGTATCTCGTCAGATAGGCAACGCCAGCGGCAACGGAAAAAATCACGAGGTCAGACTTCGTTCGTTCCTCCTTGCGAAATAGAAAAAACGCGGAAGCTGCCACGAGGGCGTTAAAAACCATGTCGGTCCCCGCAGTGTAAGTGTACTGAACGAAGGTGGCATTGACCGCAGTGAGCGTAGTCGCGACAAGGGCAAGGTCAGCCCGGAAGAGTTTTTTAAGAGTTTCAAAAGCGAAAAAGAGCACAAAGGAAGCTGCGAGCGTCGACAGAATTATCCCGGAGCGGAAGAAATCTTTCAACACAACACCCACGACCGCAAGAAAAGCCGGGTACGCCGGACCGCGAAATTCTTCTATGAGCACATGGCCACCAAGGATCTCTTTAGCGTTTGGTACGTAGAGCCAATAGAAATCTGTTTCGACGTTGTAATCGCCAACGATGTGGTATTTCAGTCCGATGTATGACATAACGACAAAATAGACTCCGGCAATCATGATCCCCGCCCTCGGGTGTTCAATGATATTTGAAAGAAAAGGAAAAAGGGATGTTTGTGGAGAGTGGACTTTCGACTGCTTCGCCATGCAAGACTGGCTATTTCAACATCTCACGGATAGAGTACACTTCCTCGTCCCGCTGCTGGCGCGAAATCATTTCGCCGAGTAGGCCGATGGAGACAAATTGAATGCCGATAATGATAAAGAGGAAACCAACAAGAAACAGCGGACGATTGCTCAACGATGTCCTTCCCGCAAACCACTCATACGAAAGATACCCGTCAATGGCAACCCCGGTGACGAAAGAAACCATTCCCCACACGCCGAACAGATGCAGCGGCCGCCGGATGTAGTGCGTCGTGAACAGGACAGTGAGGAGGTCAAGAAATCCATTGAAAAATCGGCTCACGCCGAATTTGGTCCGACCGTACTTGCGGGGGTGATGCTGTACCGTCCTTTCAGTCACCCGGTATCCAGCCCAATGCACAAGCGCCGGAATGTATCGGTGCAATTCTCCGTACACGTTGATTTCTTTGACAACCTCCCGCCGATATGCTTTCAAGCCGCAATTAAAATCATGGATGGGAATGCCGGTGAGTTTTGCAGTAACGAAGTTGAAGAATCGGGATGGGATTGTTTTCGTTATCGGATCAAAGCGTTTCTTTTTCCAGCCGGAAGCGAGGTCGTAGTCATTCCCCAGTGCCGCTATGAGGCCCGGAATTTCCTCGGGGTCATCCTGAAGATCTGCGTCCATTGTAATCACGTAGTCGCCTTTTGCTTCCTTGAAACCGACCGAAAGGGCGGCGGATTTCCCGAAATTCCTTCGGAACCTGATAACTTTCACGGCGGGATACCGGTTATGGAGCTCCTGAAGGACTTGGAACGATCCGTCAACACTGCCGTCATCGATAAAAATCACCTCATACTTCACCTTCATTCTGCTGAGGACTGCCCGTAGGTGAGAATGTAATTCCGGCAGCGATTCCTCTTCGTCCCGAAGCGGCACAATTACGGAAACAGAAGGGAACTTCGCTGAGGCTTTTGCGACAACGTTGTTGGTTTTGTCTTTCGGCATGCGCGGAGGACGGGGTCAAAGTAAAAGAAAATCGAGCGAGATGCAACGACCTTCGATGGCCGAGAAAACGAAAGATCCAGGAACTCTTTCATTGAAATTCCCTGCGCTGTTCGGTATATTGCACTCGCCTTCCCGGTCTGATGATCGCGCCAAAAAAATCTCTCGGACAACACTTTCTCAAAGACGAAAACGTTGCCCGAAAGATCATTCAAGCCTTCCGGTTGAAGAGCACCGATGTTGTCGTGGAGATAGGCCCCGGGAAAGGGGCACTGACAAAACTTGTTCTTGAGCATGCCAGGAGTGTCATCGGCATCGAGGTTGACGCGAGAGCAGTTGATTTCCTCCGGGAGGCCTTCGGAGGAGAATTCCGAATCATTAACGAAGACGTGTTGCAAGTCCGCCTGGTCGATCTCGTTCCCGGCAAAGACCTTCGCGTCGTCGGTAACATCCCCTACTATATCACCAGCGAAATCCTGTTTTGGCTTTTTGACCAGAAAGAGAGCGTCGCCGATGCCACGTTGATGATGCAGCTCGAAGTTGCACAACGCCTTACGGCAAAACCAAAGTCAAAAGAATACGGGATTCTCAGCGTTTTTACGCAACTGCATGCCAGACCGAGAATTCTTTTCAAGGTTTCGCGCAATTGTTTTTTCCCAAAACCCAATGTCGATTCAGCTGTCGTTCATCTAGATTTCTCGAAAGCTTTGCCCAGCTGCAATATGAGGCTTTTGAAGAACGTCGTGCGCTCAACATTTGGCAAGCGTCGCAAGACTTTGAGAAACGGGCTCAAAGACTTGAAATTTTCTGAAGAACAACTAAATAACATCCAGTTTGATTTAAAGAGGCGACCGGAAGAATTAACGTTGGAGGATTTTCTCCATCTCACAAAGCAGCTGGAGCCGTATTTATCAGAAGCGTCGTTGAAATTTTAAATCAACATTCTCAGACCGTATCCCCCTTCCCCTCAAAGGGGAGGCGAGGTGCGGTCCACGAAAAAGTGCTTCCCATTTCTCCCTGTGCCTGAACTCGACGAACAGACCGACCTTTCCCCTTCTCCTCCACGCGAACTTATTGAAGTGGATGATGAGCTGATGGGCGACATCGAGGAACTGGTCCGGTCCAAGTCGGACTTCCTGCTGCTGAACATCATCCAAGATCTGTATCCTGCCGACATTGCGCATATTATGAATCGGCTGGAAAATGACCAGGCAGAATATGTCTTTGGCTTGCTACCTGATCAAGTTGCTGGCGAGACACTACTGCACCTCGATGAAAGTCATCGCGAAGACCTTCTGAAGAAGCTCGACAGACCCCGCCTTCAAGAAATCCTCCGTGGCATGGCTTCCGATGATGCTGCCGACATTGTCGGACTCCTGCCGGAGGAGGAAGCGACCGAGATTCTTGCAAAAATGGACGTCCGCGAGTCCTCGCGTGTCGAGGAACTTCTTCATTACGACGAGCGGACAGCCGGCGGCATCATGGAGAAAGAAACCGCCGACGTCAATTACAAAGACACGGTGAAGAAAGCGATCATGGAAGTCCGCGAGTTCGCCAAAAGCCACAAGAATGTGTACAGCGTCTACATTACGGACGACAATGGTATTCTCGTCGGCCACATCCCTCTTCAGGATTTGCTGATCCACGCTCCAAACCGTCGCGTGCATAAGATCATGAATCGGGATGTCATCAGCGTCACGACAGACGTTGACCAGGAAGAAGTTGCGCGGATTGTGAAAAAATACGGAATCGTGTCCATCCCTGTCACAGACAAGGCCGGAAAACTTCTGGGCCGTATTACTGTCGATGACATTGTTGACGTCATTGAAGAAGAACATGAGGAGGATGTCGCCAGACTCGTGGGTTCGGAGGCGGTGGAGCTCGAGCGAAGGTCTCCAGCCCAAATTGCCTTTCTACGGCTTCCCTGGGTGCTCATTACGCTTGTGCTAGAAATGTTTGCAGGCGTCGTCGTGCATCAATTCGACAAAACCCTTTCACAGGTGATCCTTCTTGCGTCGTTCATGCCGATTATATCTGCCATTTCGGGCAACACCGGGCTCCAATCGGCTGCGATGATTGTGCGCGGGATCGCCACCGGCACGATCAACATCAAGAATTGGTGGGTCCCCGTCGCACGCCAGTTTCAAACGACACTCATTATCGGCTCTGTTTGCGGGCTCGCCCTTGCAACTGTGGGCGGAATTTGGCACGGCCGTTGGGTGTTCGGGTTCGCTGTCGGCATCTCGATGTTTATTTCCATAAACATATCCGGCTTCGTCGGAACGGTAACACCGATGATCTCGAAAGGACTTGGCTTCGACCCCGCAATCACCGCCGGACCTTTTGAAACAGCCTTTCAAGACGTCGTCGGCATTACGATTTTTCTTTCCATTGCAACACTGCTGCTTCAATGGCTATAGCAGGGATAAAGCTATCTGGATCAGTGGATGATTGGATTGTTGGATTAATGAGGCAGGGAACAGCTGGCAAGCAAGCCACATGGTGCCACCTCATCTCCAGCAATCCATTGCTCCATGAATCCATCACTCCCCACAGTTGTTTTCATGCTTAAGCTTCGCTCTTTTCTTACACCTCTCGATTTCGTCTCCATTTCGTTTCTGGCGCTTCTCATCTGTCTGAACCTCATTTTCGCACCTCGCGTCGTTCATTGGCTGGAAATCTCGCTCGTCAACGTCGCCGTCAGTCTATTGATTGTTGCGCTGGCTTGGGCTGCCGAAACAAAGAAAACGCGGCTTCTGGTTGGTCTTCATCGGTGGTATTGTTATCCGATTGTGCTTTTTGTGTTCAAGGAATTGCATTTGATGGTGCAACCGATTCATCCCGTCGACTACGATCGACTGTTTATCTCAATTGACAGGTGGATGTTTGGCATCAACCCCACAGAATTGCTTTATCAATTCTCGCATCCCGTGGTCACAGAGATACTCCAGGTCGGCTATTTTTCGTATTACCTTCTTTTTATTATCCTCGGCGTTGAGATTTACAGGAGGTTTCCGGTCAAAGAATTCGACCGCGCGGCGTTTATGATTGTCTACGGTTTTTATCTTTCCTACTTGGGATATTTTCTTCTTCCCGCCGTCGGTCCGAGGTTTGTTTTGCACGAGTTTTCACAGATCAATACTGAACTTCCCGGACTTTTCCTCACCGAGACCCTTCGGGCCATTATTGATGCTGGCGAATCGATACCAAGGAATATTCCGAACCCTGTCGATTTCGTTCAGCGCGATGTTTTTCCGAGCGGCCATACGCAGCTTACGCTGATTGTGCTTGTGCAAGCATTCCAACGGAAACTGAACTCCCGCTGGTTGTTGCTTTCGCTGGGGACATTGCTCATTATCGGCACGGTATACCTCAGGTATCATTACGTCATTGACGTCATCGCCGGAGTGATGTTCTGCTGGATAACGTTGTGGACGGGCGAGAGAATTATCGCGTGGTGGACGAAAGGACATGCTGCTTCTCCAGCCTCCTCCTTGAAACTCTCCGCAAAATAGAATAAGTTGTTGCAGCCAGAAGGTTACCTTTTTGCCTGACAGCTCTTCGTAAAAGGTAGCTTTCCTACCAGACTATGACTCAAGACGAAATCCTGAAAGAACTCGAAGAACTCGCCACCCGCAGCTCCATCGGCATCCGTTATGAAAAAGGAGATTTCGAAGGAGGATTCTGCGTTCTCAAAACCGAGAGACTCATTGTCATCAACAAGAAGCTCCCCGCACCCAAACGAGCATCCGTTCTCGCACAGGGGCTTGCTGAGGTCGGCATTGAAGAAGTGTACCTGAAACCGGCCGTGCGCAAATTCATCGAGGACGAACTTTCAAAAGCGGTCAAAACGGGAACGTCCTGATACCCTCTCACTGAACAGAGAGCCCTTCTCTCCCGCTGATTGATCTTTTCTGAATGGCCAACATCAAACGCCTTCTCCTTTACCTCTTTGCTGCCATCGTTTCGTTCGTCGTCGTCCTCCAATTCTATCCTTTTGTTCATCCCTATAGCGGGCTTCACCCGACGCTTGATGCGTCTGCCGTTGAGGCAAAAGCAACTGAGATTCTTAGCCGCGCTGGCGTAAACACGTCAGAGATGGCGCTCGAAACAAAATTCAGAGCCAACATAGCGCTCGTCCGGCAGACGGAGCAAACCTTTGGCCGTCCCCGCTCGAACGAGCTCTTGCGTAGTGTCGTGCCCGGCTATTTTTGGGAAGTGAACTTCAAGAAAAGAAAGGCGTTTTCTTTAAGCTCCTTTACGATGAGTTCGTCGGATGACGATCAACGGGATGCCGCGCGCGAGATCATCGACGCTCTTAAGGGAGACATCAACCTCAAGTTCAGCCAGGCAGGAAGCCTCCTTGAAGCCACAAGAAAAGTCGCTGACAGCACAAAGATCCCCTCCGTCAGCGCCGAAGAAGCCTGGAAGCTGGCCGGTGAGTTTCTCTATCGTTTTCTCCAGTATCAGGAGATTACCGACTCGGGTTTTGCTCATGAAGCGGCACCAGGTGGTTTACTCCGCATCGGACAATCTGAGCCGCTGAAATTCGAGAATCAGAAAAAGACGGAGCAACCCCACCGCACCGACTATGAATTCTTGTGGACGACTCATTCACCGGAGCTGAACGACAAGATCGAAGTGAGGGTGACTCTGTCCGGCAACGCCGTTTCCTCTGCAAAGGTTGTCTACGTTGTTCCGGAGGAGTTTGAAAAGAAGCCATTGGAAAGCACGCGTGGGATTGCTCTTGCTGTCGTGTATGTGGCATTGTTTATTCTGATGCTCGTCGCAGTCTTCAAACGCATTCGTTCCAGTGAAATTGGTTTCCGGACAGGGACGTTCGTCGGCGTGATCTACGCCGTCGCTGTCTGCTACCAGTTCTTCATTGAACTTCCTCCGGAAGCAGATTGGACGATGTACATTCCTCTCCCATTTATTGCAGGATTTGGAGGCGCAGGTGTCCTGTTGTTGTGGGCTGTCAGCGAGTCTCTGGTTCGTGAGACGTGGAGGGAGAAGTTTATTTCCCTGGACATCCTGCGTGCCGGGTACATTCGTCATTCCCGCGTCGGGTCGAGCATCGTTCGCGGCATCGGTATAGGCGCCATTGCGCTCGCTGCCTGGACGTTTCTGCTCTGGTTGGTTCAGCAGTTTGTGCCGGTGAACTCCGGTTTTTCTCACGAAGCGGTCATGAGGTTCTTCGCTCACCCGTATGCCGCCCTTCAGGTCGTGAGTCGCGAACTGTATGTGTACGCCTATCCGTTTGTCTTCTTTTATCTCTTTCTGATGCCTTTTCTTAAACAGCGTATCGCATCGCCATGGATTTTTCTGCCGATCGCAGCCCTCGCCTACGGATTGACCAACTTGCTGGACGTTCAGCCTGCTGTGTTCGGCGTTCTTGTCTTCGCACTGACCGGCGTGGTGCTGTTTGCAGGCATGTTGAAGTTTGATGTTCTCACGGCTATGATTTCTCTCGTTACGGTTTCCGTATTCAACGATACAGCACTGTTGATTTCCTCCGGCCATCCGGCGTATGCCGCCTCCGGCTCTATTCTCATTGCACTCTGGACGATGTTGATGGCATGGGGTTTTGTTGCCGTGGGAACAAAGGATGCAGTTGTCGATTTGGATTCCATCACACCCGCTTTTGCCCGCTATATTTCTGAGCGACAGCGGCTCACGCAGGAACTGGAGATCGCACGCTCTGTGCAAATGAGTTTCTTGCCGAAATCGAACCCAACATCATACAGTCTCGATATTGCATCACGTTGCGCTCCGGCACTTGAGGTGGGCGGCGATTACTATGACTTCATCGAGCTCGACAAAAAGCGATTGGGTGTAGCCGTAGGCGATGTTTCCGGCAAAGGCACGCAGGCTGCTTTCTACATGACGCTGACCAAAGGCTTTCTCCGCGCCCTTACCAGGGTCTCGCAGTCTCCCGCCGATGTTCTCTCCCGAGTGAACAGCCTGTTCTACGAAAACGTCGATCGGGGAGTTTTTATCAGTCTTGTGTTCGGCATTTTCGACCTTGGGAAACGATCAGTGACGGTCGCGCGGGCGGGGCACAACCCGCTCATCGTACGGAAAGCGCAAGCGAAGAAGGTCGAGCTTATCAGTCCTGTGGGGCTTGCGTTGGGTCTCGACGGCGGGAGAAAATTTAGCAGCTCCATTGAGCAACAGAAAATCGCTTTTCAGGCGGGAGATTTGTTTGTATTTTATACTGACGGTTTTCCCGAAGCGATGAACAAAGCGAAAGAAGAATTTGGCGAAGAACGGCTGCTCAAAGCCGTTGAAAAACTCGCAGACAGGACTTCCAAAGAAATCCTCGACGGGATCTTTGCCGAGATGAAATCTTTCGCTGGGAAAGCGCCGCAACACGATGACATGACGATTGTGGTGGTGAAGGTGAAGTAGAAGAATGAATATTGAATATCGAACAGAAGAATAATGAATGATGAAGTTCAAATCGGACCCTTGCATCAAGGTAACTTCTTTATTGGACATTCGACATTCCATATTCTTAATTCAATCTTTCAATGATGCGCATCCTCGTCATCAACGGTCCCAATCTCAACCTTCTCGGCAAACGAGAGCCGGAAAAATACGGCAAGCTTTCGTTGTGGGATATTGAGAATCAACTCAAGGAGAAGTTTGATAAGGTCAAGTTTGAATTCTATCAATCCAACGTCGAGGGTGAGATCGTCAACTTTTTGCAAAAGGCGATGGACGGTATGACGGACGGAGTTATCCTGAATGCGGGCGGTTATACGCATACGTCGGTTGCTATCCGCGACGCCGTCGCCGCTCTCAAAGTTTCAGTGATTGAGGTGCATCTCACAAACCCTCAAGCGCGCGAGGAGTTTCGGCACAATTCGCTCATGACGGGGGTCTGCAAGGGAGTAATCGCGGGCTTCGGAGCGCTGAGTTACGAGCTCGCCGTCCGTGCGTTCATTGAAGGCAATAGCTAACAGCGCCGTTCCAAACTTCATTGATCCAACAATCCACTACTCCATTTATCCTCATAGCTTTTCTCTATGATCAAAGCTGTCGTCTTCGATCTTGACAATACGCTTGTGGATTTCATGTTGATGAAGCGCCAAGCGGTCGATGCGGCTATTCACGCGATGAGAGACGCGGGCTTGAAACTTTCGGTCGACGAGATCAGAAAACGCATCGACGAGATTTATGAAGTCCGCGGCATGGAATTCCAGACTGTTTTTGACGAGCTGTTGTACAACGAGTTCAGCAAGATTGACTACAAGATTCTCTCGGCCGGGGTGCTTGCCTATCGTCGTGCGCGCGAGGCTGCGCTCGTCCCGTACCCCCATGTTTACATGGCGCTCATGGAGTTGATGAAGATGCACCTGAAGCTCGCTGTCGTTTCGGACGCTCCGTCAAAGGAAGCGTGGTTGAGGCTCACCTACCTGAATCTCCACCACATGTTCGACGTTGTGGTGACGTTCGACGATACCGGCGAACGAAAGCCGAGTCCGGAGCCCTTCAAGAAAGTACTCGAGCGCCTCATGGTGGAGCCAAGTGAAGCATTAATGGTGGGGGACTGGGCCGAGCGCGATGTCGTGGGCGCCACTCAAGTCGGCATGAAGACCGTCTTTGCCCGCTACGGCGATACATTTAGCACGCAAGTTTCCAACGCCGATTACGATATCGACGACATTGCGCAGCTCATTGACATCGTTAGGAAGGAAAACGGAGCATAAATGATGAGGTCGAAAATGATCGCGGGGATCGGCGTGGATATCGTTCACGTTGACCGTATGAAGGCCGCCATCGACGCTTGGGAAGAGGCTTTCCTCAAGAAGATGTTCACAGTAGGGGAGATTTCGTATTGCTCGTCCAAGAAATCTCCGCACACACATTATGCAGCCCGCTTCGCGGCAAAAGAAGCCGTTGCCAAGGCCATGCACACTGGCTGGAGCGGAACTTTCCGTTGGCGGGACGTTGAGGTTGTCAATCAGCCCTCTGGTGAGCCACGCGTGGTTTTGCACGGGAAAGTCGCATCAGCGCTTGCCGGCAGCCACGTTCACCTTTCCCTTTCTCACACGGAAACCACTGTCGTTGCGTTTGCAGTGATTGAAAAGATGTAGCACGACGGCCTGTTCGTTGCAAGTCAACGGACATTTTGGTAGTTTTGTAAGTCATGAAACACACCGGCATACGAAAACTGTATTATTCCATCAGTGAAGTGGCGAAGATCACTGACCTGGAGCAGTATGTCCTGCGCTACTGGGAGACGGAATTCGACCAGTTGAAGCCGGCAAAGAACCGCGCCGGTAACAGGATTTATACGAACAAAGATATCAAGCTTATTCTTCACATTAAGACACTGCTTCGCGACGAGAAATATACCATCGAGGGCGCGAAGAAGGTGCTTGAAGAATATATTCCCGAGCCCGATAGCGGAGAACAACTTGAGCTGCTGACTGTCCCTCCGAAGAAAAAAATCCAGGATGAAGATATCCGCGCTGAAATGGTCCAGATGAGAGAATTTCTAGAAGGGTTGCTGACGAAGTTCAAGTAGTTTTCCCTGGCGTTTCCATTGCTTGCTCTCCCCAAAAATAACTGCAAGCCTCCGTTTCCAATCATTTCAGCCCGGTTTGCCATAAGAGGAATGTATGACTATATTGAGAATCATCGGAACGTGGTGTAGCTCCGAAAGGACCTCTTGGGGACGGGTAGCGCCTTGTCACGAAGTGATCCCTTCGGGACTTGGGGTGCATAGGTCATGATGAGCTTCAAAATTTCTACGTCGTCCGCAGCGAAGTCGATGGGAGTTATTACAAGGGCCAAACAAGCGATTTACTTGGGCGGACGAAGAAACACAACTATGCAGAGTCAAGATCCCAAAATCCCGGCGACGGTGGAAGCTTTTTTACTCAGAGGAATACAAATCAAGAAGTGAAGCTATGAAACGAGAGAGGTTCTTGAAATTCCCCGCCGGCTAGAAAGAGTGGAAATCAATTGTCCGAAGAATTGAAATGCGTTAATGTAGCACCGGAACGTGGCGCAGCCCGGTAGCGCACTTGCTTGGGGTGCAAGGGGTCGCGGGTTCAAATCCCGCCGTTCCGACAAGACTGAGTGTTTTGGAAGTGGATCATGGAAATCAAAACAAAAAGAAGACTCATTTTAGTCGCCGATAAGGTCCTTATCGCCCCGGATAAAGAATCTGACAGGACTCAGCATGGGCTGTATCTGCCGCCAGGCGTCAAAGAAAAGGAAAAAGTCCAAAGCGGGTTTGTCGTGAACGTGGGACCTGGTTATGCTGTCCCAAACCCCCATTTTATCGATCAGGAGCCCTGGTCGACAACTCCAAAAGACCCCGTGAAATACCTCCCGCTCCAGGCAGAGGAAGGAGACTATGCTATTTTCCTGCGGGACTCAGCAATCGAGGTTGAGTACGAGAATCAGAAATACCTTATCACTCCCCACTCATCCATTCTCATGCTCATTCGCAGGAACGATCTTGGGGAGATTCTTGGCAGAGAATGAAGCAACGGGAAAGGATTTTCGCATTTTTTGTCATGCGAATATTCTACTTCAGTTGGAATCGGCGGAATTCAAGAACGGATACTACATCCTCGAGTTTTATTCCGAGAACGGTAAGCCTTCGGCTAAAACGACGGAACACATCGAAAAATTTTACCTCTATCCATCCGGAGGGACCTTGCGGGACAGCAATTATCAGCTCCTCTTCTACGATTCAAAATACGACACCTATCGTGGCTTTAAGCCACCACACGTAAAAAACATTTGAACGGGAACAAATTGTGACACTGTTGCGTTTTGAGTCTTGAAAGCTCACTATCATTGGAGGTTCTAGGATGTACGATATTCTCATTCAGCGTATGAGGGATGAAGTAAAACAAGTAGGGGCACAAGAACTGCGGACGCCTGATGAGGTGGATGCGGCGATTCCAAAGTCCAAAGGCACGACGCTCGTCGTTGTGAATTCTGTCTGCGGGTGTGCGGCGGGGATTTCAAGACCAGCACTGACAAAAGCGATGGAACACTCAGTACTTCCCGATAAAGTTGTCACAGTCTTTGCCGGCCAGGATAAAGAGGCAACGGCACGTGCACGAGAGTATTTCACCGATCAACCGCCTTCCTCGCCATCCTTCGCCCTTCTGCGCGATGGAAAACTTGTGGAAATGATTCACCGACATCAGATTGAAGGACATTCGGTCGAACAGGTCACTCAACGGCTCACGAGAGCGTTTGACGATCATTGCGTGACGACTGAAAAACAGACCGTATAAGTAAGGTTTTTATCGTTTCATCCGAGCCTGACGTCATAAAAACGTCAGGCTTTTTTGATTCTTGGGAACTTCCTGCCTGAGACGGCGGTTTATTAGCCGAATCCCAAAACCACCACTCTTCCTTACCTTTTTAAGATGATTCTCAAAAAAGTTGGGAATTTGTTTTCTTCATTTCTGCGGCCGGACACAAAGACTTTGCCTCGCGCTTGTCAGGGTTATCCACATTTAACAACATCAAATCACTAATTGCCGGAGGGTTTATGAGAACAGTCTTACGGTTTTTGTGCGTGGTTGTTGTCATGGGCATTATGACGAGAGCATCCGCCCAGGTTCATTTCACAGCGAGCCTGTCGGGATCTCAAGAACCAACCCCCGTAAATGCGACCGCCTCGGGTACGGGATCATTCATGCTGAACGACAGCCTCACGGAACTCAAGTATGTTGTTAGCTATCGGGGTTTGAGCGGTACACTCTCTGTGGGCGGCCACTTCCATGTCGGATCTTTGGGCGTTAGCGGTCCGATCGTCAGAAACATCGCGTCAGCGGGTGATCCCGCTTCTGCGACGTTCTCGGGAACATGGCGGAAGACCGACTCTCAGCCTTTGACAACGGCGTTAGTTGAGTCACTTCTGGTAGGAAAAATCTACGTCAATTTCCATACATCAGCCAATACAGGTGGAGAAATCCGCGGACAGTTGGTTCTTAATACTCCACTGCTCTTTGTTGCATCGCTGAGTGGCGCAAATGAGCCAACTCCTGTGAACACTCCAGCAACAGGCACTGGGGCATTCATTCTTTCTACCGATCGCTCTCAACTCAAATACGACATCAGTTACCGCGGTTTAAGCGGACCTCTTTCAGCGGGCGGCCACTTCCATGCCGGGCCTCCTGGGGTCGTTGGTCCCGTCGTTCGTGCCATTACTGGCGGCGGACCACCCCCAGATACGACATTCTCGGGTGTATGGAGTAGCTCTGATGGTACTCAGCCATTGACTTCTGCATTAGTCGACTCATTGTTCGCTGGCAAGATCTATGTCAACTTTCACACTACAGCAAATGGTGGCGGTGAAATCCGGGGCCCATTGAGACTCATAAGTGGGACGGGGTTTGCCATTCGGTTGAGCGGCGCAAATGAACCGACTCCAGTAGCGACACCCGGGCGTGGAACCGGATGGCTCTGGCTTAATTCAGGAAGGACAAGAGCGAATTATGAAATCACGTATCACAGCCTAACGGGAAATCTCTCCGCGGGAGGACATTTTCACGCCGCACCACCCGGGGTAAATGGTCCAATCGTTCGAAACATCGCTTCGGGGGGAGCGCCGCCGGACACAACTTTTGCAGGATCATGGAATAGCACAGATGGTACACAACCACTGACTGCTGCTTTAGTGGAATCTTTGTTAGCCGGACGTTCGTATGCAAATTTTCATACTTTAGCCAACGGAGGTGGTGAAATTCGCGGCCAGGTGGAGCTTGAAACAGGCGTTGGTTTTACGGCAACACTCGATGGCTCACAGGAGCCAACTCCTGTCAACACCTCGGCAACAGGCACCGCGTCCGTCGTTTTAAACCCCGCGCGTACGCAAATTGATTATAGCATCACGTACTTGGGGCTCAGCGGACCTCTCTCTGCCGGCGGACATTTCCATGCAGGTCCTCCTGGAGTAGTAGGTCCAGTCGTAAAGAATGTTGCCTCCGGAGGAGCTCGCGCGGACACAACGATTTCGGGCGTTTGGACAACTTCGGACGGCACACAGCCCCTGACGAGCGCTTTGATCGACTCTCTTTTTTCAGGGAAGCTGTATCTCAATTTTCACACAACGGCAAACGGTGGAGGGGAGATTCGCGGGCAACTCCGATTTGGCAGTGATGTTGTTGTGACGGCTGTTGAAGTCGTGTCCGACAAAGCACCATCGTCCTTCAACCTCAGTCAGAATTACCCCAACCCCTTCAACCCTTCAACGACGATCGCGTTTGACATAGAACGCACTGAGCACGTGTCACTCAGAGTTTACAACTTGCTCGGCCAGGAGGTCGCTACGTTGCTGGACGAAGTAAAGCAACCCGGCAGCTACAAGGCGAATTTCAACGCCAATGCGCTGACAACGGGCGTGTATTTTTACAGGTTGTCTACGGACAATTTCGTGGAAACGAGGAAAATGGTGCTGCTCAAATAGTTTTCGAAGAACGGTACCGCAAAGCCCAACTTGTCGTTTCGGTTGGGCTTTTGTTTGTCGTAAAATTTCGGTATGTAAGTGTTGTGCAGGAAATCAACACTTCGCTTTCATACAAAATCAAAACGCCGAGCCAGAAATCGACTTTCCACCCCACATTGCTCCTCCTGCACGGCCGCGGAGCCGACGAAAACGACCTCCTTGGCCTCGGCGAATATC
The DNA here is from genome assembly GCA_016207415.1 of Ignavibacteriales bacterium. GTDB lineage: Bacteria > Bacteroidota > Ignavibacteria > UBA10030 > UBA10030 > JACQPT01. The sequence continues at coordinate 23,356 of JACQPT010000211.1, read as the reverse complement.
TTGACCCACGCTTGCTCATCATCAGTGCCCGCGCGCCTTTCCGTTTTCCTGATGGCGGTTACACATGGTACGAATTGCTTGAGGTAGGCAAACCCGAACTGGCCCAATTCAACGAAAGCTACGAGAGACTCGTTCTTTTCCTTGGTGAGGTCAGAAAAGAGTTTGCGGTCGATCCAGGGAATATCTATCTCCTCGGCTTCAGCATGGGATCGATGATGGCCTATGCCCTCACACTCTCAAGGCCGGATGAAATCAAAGGTATGATCGCCCATAGCGGCTATATCCCCGAAGAACCCGGCCATAACTATCGTTGGGACCGTTTGAGCGAAACGGCGTTCTTCGTAGCTCACGGTACACTCGACCCGGTTATTCCCGTTCAACTAGGAAGGCGCTCACATGAACTACTTTCAAAAGTCAAAACTGACTTAACGTACCGGGAATATCCCATCGGGCATCACATCAGCGAGGAAAGCTTGCAGGACTTGTCGACCTGGCTGAAGCAACAATTGACAAAGATCGAGGACTGATGCCGCCAAAGAAGACATCGACGTCGAGTTTTGGAACTTCAGGGAGAAGAAGTCATGATTCCTCCCGTTTTTACAACAGTCGATTGTACGACGATCTACAGAGTTCAGATGCGGACTTTTCTCAAACGCAGCAAATCCCCGACGGTTGCTCAAACACGATTTTCTGCAAAAGCAGCGAGTCTATGGAAGAGCTGCCGGACAACAGTGTACACCTGATGATTACTTCACCGCCGTACAATGTCTCAAAGGAGTACGACGAGAACTTTACGCTTGGAGAATACCGGTCGTTTTTGAAGCGTGTCTGGCAAGAGGTCTTTCGTGTATTAACCCCCGGTGGCCGCGCCTGCATCAACGTGGCAAACGTCGGACGAAAGCCTTACATCCCGCTACATTCCTACATTATGCAAGATATGTTGGAGATGGGTTTCAAGATGCGGGGAGAAATCATCTGGAACAAAGGTGGCAGCGCAGGAGCCTCCACGGCCTGGGGCAGCTGGCAGTCGGCCTCAAACCCCACCCTGCGGGATGTTCACGAGTATATTCTCGTCTTCTGCAAAGGAGAATTTTCACGCAACGGGCATGTACGCAAGAGCACTATTTCGCGCAAGGAATTTCTTGATTTCACAAAGAGTATTTGGACATTCCCAACCGAATCCGCAAAACGCGTGGGACATCCTGCTCCGTTTCCTGTCGAGCTTCCGAGACGGCTTATCCAGCTGTACAGTTTTAAGGGAGATATTATTCTTGACCCCTTTGCCGGCAGTGGTTCTACCTGCGTCGCTGCAGTGAAAACCGGACGGAAGTTTGTTGCGTACGAGAAGAACGACGATTATGTAGCCACCGCCCGGAAACGCCTGATGCGGCTGATGATATAGAACACAGGCGATTGTTTGAACCGTCGGAGTTTTCCCGTATATTGCTGTCCCCATAACGAAAAGGATTCCGAGAGGTGAAACGATTACGCTCCTTACTGTATCTGTTGCTTCTTTCCTCATCGGCTCTATTTGCGTTTCAGGAGAGACCCGATGACCGTGTCCGCGACGCGTTGAAATCAGTGAAAGACAAGTTTGCACCGGACAGGAGAACGGCAGTATTTGATGTTTCTATAGAAAAACATGCTTTCGCAATTGTGGCCAAAGGCGACGTCGACAATGCGGCTGCGAAAGAAGAGGTGCTCAGGGCGTTGCACTCGGCGTTGACCGGCGATCTGGTGGACAGCATTCAGGTCTTGCCGGATCCGAGGCTTGGAGAAAAACTCTTTGGCATTGTCATTCTCAGCGTGGGCAACGTCAGAGGTAAACCGGGGAATGCGGAAGAGCTTGCCACACAGGTGCTCATGGGCATGGCGATCAAGCTTCTTAAAAAAGAAGGCGGCTATTATTATGTTCAATCCTCGGACCAATATTTGGGCTGGCTTGACGACGATGCAATCCATGCTGCGAGCCGTGCGGAGGTGGACGCTTGGGCGGCCGCCCCAAAAGTCATTGCAACGGGCCTCTTTAGTATGGTAAGGGAAAAACCGGACGCTAACGCTCTTCCGGTCTGTGACGTTGTCGTCGGTGGGATGTTGAAAAAAACCGGCGGCGTCGGTTCGTGGGTTGGAGTCGAGCTCGCTGACGGCCGAAAAGGGTTCGTCGAGCAGACGATGGTTGAAGACTACGAGAGCTGGAAAGCGTCGCGCAAACTCAACGGCGAGACTGTCGAGCGGTCGGCAAAGATGATGATGGGCGTCCCCTATTTATGGGGAGGGACATCGGTGAAGGGCATGGATTGTTCCGGCTTCACAAAAACCGTTTTCCGGATGAACGGCATGGAGCTCAATCGGGATGCAAACCAGCAAGCGCTGATGGGCGAAGACCTCCCGGTGGGCGAGGATTTTCAGAACTTACGAAAAGGCGATCTGCTCTTCTTTGGACGGAAACCCGCGGGTGGGCGGCCAGAACGGATAACCCACGTGGCGATTTACCTGGACAACAAGGATTTCATTCACAGCTCCGGCCGCGTTCGTTATGGAAGCTTCAACCCCGCCTCTCCGTACTATGATGAGTTCAATCTTAAACGCTTCGTCCGTGCACGACGACTCATTCCGACGACTCAGATGCCAGAGGTTCGCAAAAACAACTAGCGGGATGCCAAAAGCAAAAAAACATATCCTTATCGTCGACGACGAGCCTTCGTGGCGGCACATGCTCTCTCTGTACCTGAGCAGGAAAGGGTTCAACGTCAAAGAAGCGGGCAGCGGCGTCGAGGCGCTTCAAACGCTGGGGAGATTTAAGCCCGACCTCATCTTCAGCGATGTGCGGATGCCGGATATGAACGGCTTTGACCTGCTCGACAACATCAAGAAACTCCCCAAGCTCTCCACAACTCCTGTCGTCTTTTGTTCTGCCATCGATGATTATGACGCAAAAAAAGTGGCAAAAGAACTTGGCGCAGCGGGCTATTTGGTAAAACCCTTCGATGAAGAAGAGATTTCCACTCTCCTCTCCAGCGCTTTTCGCTGATTTTCTATACGCAGATCACTCTCCCGTTGATAATCAGCGAAGGACTCAGTAATTTTGTAGTGCTGAAGCTGTGAAGCTCTTCCGCAACATAAAAAAATTTCGGGCGGCTCTCGGACCCGTCGAACAGGCACAGGTCGTTGCGTCAACGGCCGTCGTCGTCGCGCTCATCACCATTCTCGCCGTCAGGATTACGAGCGCTCCGAAAATCACCGTCGATTTTCTTCTCTTCGGGAGCGTCCTCACGGTCGGCATTTTCGGATTCCTTATTGTGGTGTTCACGCTCAAGTACGGCCGTTTGCTCGAAGACCAGAAGCAGGAACTCATCGCGTTGAACACAGTTTCTGAGGCCGTTAATCGCGCTGTGGACATTAGCTACCTCCTCCAGAGTGTACTCGTGGAGATAAAACGCCTTCTCGACATCGAGTATGCTTGGATTTATCGCTACGATGGCATGAAACTGATACTCAGCGCTCAAAAAGGGACGGAGGAACTCGAGTTTTCCATGATCGACTTGGAACAAAGCCTGCACGACCCTGGCATGCAATGGGTCCGCTCGCCGAAAATTCAGAAACGGCCGCCAAGGTCGAGAATTGTGACATGGGAATTCGGCGATATTGATTCCTGGGTGTCAGTGCCGATCCTCATGAAGGACAACTTTTTCGGCCTGATTATTCTGGCCAGCAAGAGCCGGGAGGCTTTCGCCCATAAACAGCTCGACCTCATCAACGCCTTCGCCAACCAAATCGGCGTAGCGATGGAAAACACGGCGCTCATCGACCGATTGAAAAAATCCGAAGAGCGATACATGGACCTGTTCGAACATTCTCCCGACATGTATCATATCGTAAACCGCGAGGGTATCGTCGTGAGCTGCAACATGACGGAGGCGGACAGACTCGGATACCGCAAGGAGGATCTCGTCGGCCAACACGTCAGCAGACTGTATCCGGAGGCGTATCACGAAGAAGTGCAAAGACTGTTGAAAGAGATCTTCGATACGGGGCGCGAAGTCAAGGGACTCGAAGAACACATGATGACCAGCAGCGGCCAGCTGATAGACGTCAGCGTAAATACATCGATTATCTACGACGAAACGAAAAAACCCGTTCTCATGAGGGCAGTTGCACGTGACATTACCGAAAAGAAGAGGCTGGAGGAAAAGATCCTCCATGCGCAGCGGATTGACAGCATTGGCAATCTCGCCGGCGGTGTGGCGCACGACTTTAATAATATCCTGACGTCCATCCTCGGCTCCACGGCCATTATGAAGCGCAAGATGAAACCGCAGGAGCATTGGTACAGACTCATCGACATTATTGATACGGCGGCAAAGAGGGGCGCTTCGCTCACCCGCCAGCTACTGACGTTTGCCCGCAAGGGCAACGTCCAGTTCCGGCCGATGATCGTGAACGATATCATCGAAGAGACCTTGAACCTCTTTGAACGGAGCGTCGACAAGACCATCGAGGTAAAGAAAACGATCACCGTCGACCTCTGTCTGATCAACGGCGATGAAGGCCAAATTCAGCAGGCGCTTCTGAATATTCTCATCAATGCGCGCGATTCGATGCCCGATGGAGGGGTCATTGCCGTACAGGCGGAAAAAATCAATTTCAGCGAACACCCGCCGACGGCCTTTGCCGAAGCCCGCGTGGGTGAATACGTTGCAGTCTCTGTCGCCGACTCAGGACTTGGCATGCCGAAAGATGTCCAGAATAGAATCTTCGAACCTTTTTTCACGACGAAAGACCAGGGAAAAGGAACGGGCCTTGGCCTTTCTGTGGTCTATGGCGTTATCAATTCACATAACGGGTTCGTCACCGTACAAAGTGAGCCTGGAGTCGGCTCTCAGTTTACACTCTACTTCCCTCTCCTTGAGGAGTCAGAGACGCTTCGTCGCTCCTTACGGGAACCGAAGCTTCTCCTGGGAAAAGAAAGCGTCCTGGTCGTCGACGATGAAAAAGATGTCGGCGAAATCATCGGAGGCATGTTGAGCCAGCTTGGGTACAAAGTGACGATTGTGGACAGCGGCAGAAAGGCTCTCGCACTCTACAAGAAGAAGAAGCGGTTCGACGTTGTCGTGCTCGACATGAACATGCCGTCTATGGGCGGAAAGGAAACATTCCTAAAATTGAAAGGGATCGACCCCAACGCGAACGTTCTTATCTCAACGGGCTACAGCGATCAGAGCATCGAATCTTCTCACATCAGCCACGCCGTCGACGGGTTTCTCCAAAAACCTTATCAGCTCGAGGAGCTTTCGAAGACGATGAGAGAACTCTTGGAGAAAAAGCGCAACTACCAGTCGTAACCGGCCCTTTCCTGTTGAAACTCGGCCAAATAAATGGTATTTTTTTCAGGGAAGAATTTCACGCGTAGTCAGTCGCCCTTATGACACTCGAAGAGTTTGGCCGAGAATTGCAGAAACTCCGTCAGGAACGTCGCGTCTCCCTGATGGACATTTCTTCTTCGACGCGTATCAACCTCAAGTTCCTGGAAGCGATCGAGGCCGGGCGTTTCAGCGTTCTCCCTCAAACCTACATTCGTGCGTTCCTCAAAGAATATGCGGATGCGGTGAGCGCGCCCGTGGAAGAGATCCTGAAAAAATATGACAAGGCCAGGCAAGCGCAATCTCCTATCGCCGCTTCCGGCGCTCAACTGCGGGAACAAAAAGACCGGGCGACAAGCACTGAACAGGTTCCGTCCCATTCATTTTCCTCAGTGATAAGAAAAAACGCTGTTTTTGCGGGTTTTGCTCTCGCAGCCTTGACATTGACCGCGTACCTTATTTCCACCAGTTCCGGCGACGGAACAGCGCAGCCCCCATCAGAGGTGTCATTTGACAATGTTGTCAAAGAAACCGAGGCCGCGACGACAAGAAAAAGTGCAGCCTCGCCCAGCGTTCCGATACTGAATCCTCCAAGAGACAGCCTGCGACTTGAAATGGCTACAAGAGACTCGGTGTGGATGAGCATTCTCATCGACGGAAAACGAACGGAAGAGTACTTATTCGCGCCCAACCGGAGGAAAACCTGGGTTGCCAAGCAGCGGTTTTCAATAACGATGGGAAATGCCGGAGGAGCAACGTTCATCCTCAACGGCAAGGAACTCGGCGTTCTGGGAAAGCGCGGTGCTGTCATTCGCAACGCCATTATCGAAGACTCGACCCAGAATAATCTCTAGTCGTATGGCGCCTGAGACGGCAGTGGGGTCGGTGCGAAAACGCATTGAAGCGCTCCGGAAGAAGATTCAGGAGCATGACTATCGCTATTACGTCCTCGCTCAACCATCAATCTCGGACGAAGAATACGACGGGATGATGCGGGATTTGATTGCGTTGGAGCGGGAGCACCCGGAACTCCGAACGCAAGATTCGCCGAGCGAGCGCGTTGGCGGCCAACCGACAAAAGAATTCCCGTCGGTAACGCATGCCGTCCCGATGCTGAGCCTTGCCAACACGTATGACGAAGAGGAGGTTCGGGACTTTGACAGACGGGTCCAATCTCTTCTGAAGAACGAGCCGTATCGGTATGTGTGCGAGCTGAAGGTTGACGGCATTGCAGTCAGCTTACTGTATGCGCGCGGTCTCCTGGTGAGGGGAGCTACCCGCGGAGACGGGACACAAGGTGACGAAATCACGAACAATCTCAGGACGATTCGCTCGATTCCGTTGCGCCTTCGCGAACACAACGCTAATGTGCAGAACGTGGAAGTCCGCGGCGAAGTATATATGACGAGAGAAGATTTCCGTCGGATGAACGAGGAGCGAGAACTGGAAGGCGAAAAAACATTTGTGAACCCCCGCAACTCGGCTGCGGGCACATTGAAATTGCAGGACCCAAAGGTGGTCGCTCAACGGCCGCTCAATTTTGTTGCCTACAGCCTGCGCGCGGAAAAAAGGGTCTTGCGCAGCCACTCTGAAAATCTTGAGAGATTGAGAACCCTCGGATTCCCTGTCAGTCAGCAAACGCGCGTATGCGAAAGTCTTGAGAGCGTCATCGCGTATTGGAAAGAATGGGAACAAAGGCGGGAAAAACTTGCGTACGACATTGACGGAATCGTCGTCAAGGTCGATTCTCTCCTGCAACAGGAGCGTCTTGGATCCATCGCGAAGAGTCCACGCTGGGCAATTGCGTTCAAGTTTGCCGCGCGAAAAGCCCAAACAGTATTGAGCGGTATCCGCCTTCAAGTTGGACGCGTCGGCACGATTACTCCTGTCGCAGACCTTCAGCCGGTTTTCCTCGGCGGCACCACCGTTTCGCGCGCCACGCTGCACAACGAGGACTACATAAGGGAACTGGACATACGTGTTGGAGACACTGTTATTGTGGAAAAAGGCGGAGACGTTATTCCCAAGGTGAGCGGTGTTGTCGCCGAAAAGCGCCCGTCGGGTACACGACGGTTTGCCATGCCGCACGAGTGTCCGGAATGCGGTTTACGCCTGTTGAGGCCGGAGGGCGAAGCCAATTATTATTGTGAGAACAGCGAATGTCCGGCCCAAGTCAAAGGGAGGATTGAACACTTCGCTCACCGCGGAGCCATGGACATCGAAGGTTTGGGCGAGGCGATTATCGAGCAACTCACATCTCTTGGCTACCTCAAGCGCTTTGCTGATGTCTACGACCTTCATCGTCACCAAACAGAACTTTTGAACCTTGAACGATGGGGAGAGAAAAGTGTACAGAACCTGCTCGATGCAATCGAGGAAAGCAAAAGGAAGCCGTTTGCCCGAGTGCTGTTTGCGCTCGGGATTCGTCACGTGGGAGCCGGGGTTGCCCAGACTGTCGCAACACACTTTCGTTCAATGGACGGTTTGATGGATGCTTCCCTCGAAGAGCTTGAGGCGGTTCAAGGTATTGGTCCGAGAATCGCCGAAAGTATCTTTCATTTCTTCCGGGACAAGAACAACAGAAAACTGGTCGAGAGACTGCGGGAGGCCGGCCTTACTCTTCAGGAAAGAGTTTCTGCGGGGACCGCGACGGCGCTGACGGGCAAGCGATTCGTCTTGACGGGGAGCCTTTCCTCGATGACGCGCGACGAAGCAAAAGAGAAAATCACAGAACGGGGTGGTACTGTCGGCAACAGTGTGAGCCGGAGCACAGATTTCGTCGTAGCGGGGGAAGAACCGGGCTCAAAATACGATAAAGCAAAACAACTGGGTATAAAAATTTTAACAGAAAAGGAATTCAGAAAATTGTTATCTTTGTAGTGCCATTTTTCTCCACTAATATGAGGTCTCTATGAAAAAACTCACTTCGCAAATCGGTTTGGTTGTTCTTCTCGGTATCCTGCTGGTCAGCTTTGGACAGAGCCAGCTGCGAAGCGGTAAGTTTGGCATTGGGTTAGGCGGGTCGGGCTATATCCTCATAACAGATGACAAAGGTACTGATCTGAAAACTCTCGAAGCCGCTCCGAAATTCGGAGGGGGACTGGGTGTCAGTTGGTCCGTCATGGAACACCTGGGAGTGCGGGCGAATTTTGCCGGCGGCCAGATCGGTTGGAAAGAAAACGGTACGGATTACATCTCCATGCTTCTGTCAGGAAATTTCTACGTGAGCGGCGATCTCTTGCCTCACGACACATTTAATCCGTTTGTTTTCGCGGGCGTGGGAGCGCTCTACTATGACCCCCGGGGGCCGGACCTTCTGACGCCTTCAGAAGATAAAATCGATATTGTGTATTCTGGCGGTGTCGGATTCGATTTCTTCCTCAGTGAGTTCATGTCCGTCACCGCGTCGGGCGAGTACGTCATAACCAACACCGACAAACTCGACGGGAGGAAAAGCGGAGGAGCCAACGATTCCTTCGTTCGAGCGGGTCTCGAGTTCCGTTATTACTTCTTCGACCAGGATTTTATCACGAAACTTCTTGAAGCAATGAGAGGAAAAAAGTAGCAGCACGCCATCATCACGCCCTATGTTCGAAAACTTCAGGATAAATGTTGGCGTATCGTACTCGCGTTTTCATTTTCGAAAAATGAGAGACCCTGTTGTTCGTTTCACGGAGGCTGTCAACCGCGCCGACAAAGCCCTCGTGATCTTCCCGGAATCCATCACAGACTCCGAGTCGCTGCTCAGCGTGATGAAGTACCTTGTCCGTCGGTTTGCGTCGGGCAACCTGCTTGTGGTGGGACGGGATGACCTCGTTGGAGGATTGCGCATACACGAAAAAATCTCCACTGTCACTTTCTCTCCACGCGATATCAACACGTGGTATGTGCCAAGCGGTGATTTGCTTCGAAAACTGAAAAGAAGTACATTCGATGTGGCATTCGACCTGAACGTCAACTTCGCTCTTCCGAGCGCCTTTTTGTGCAAGGCCTCCAATGCCCCACTGCGCGTGGGATTTGCGAAAACGCACGGCGACCAGTTTTACAATTTTCAAATTCAGACCCGTGCACGATCGAATAGCTCTTTTGCCTATAGAACTTTTCTCAATTGTCTCGAGATGTTTTAGGAGGTTATTAACTCACGGTTTATGCAATTCGACGTTAAGAAGAACGGCAGCGCGGTGGTTTTTCGTTTAAAGGAGCGTAAGCTCGATTCGAGCATTTCGCCGGAATTGAAAGGCGAATTTCTTATCCTCTGCACTCCGCAACTCAAAGAACTCGTTGTCGACCTCTCGGATGTCGAATTCTGCGACAGCAGCGGCCTGAGCGCCCTTCTGATCGCTGAACGCAAAATGCGTGAAAACGGCGGGGTTGTGAAACTCGCCGGCCTTCAAAAAAAAGTGCTCTCTCTCATTCGTATCTCTCATCTCGACCGGGCGTTTCGTATTCACGATACTGTTTCCAAAGCACTTCGGTCTTGAATACCTCTTCGACCCCCTCGAAGCACAAATTCTCTCCAGCGAATTATCGTACAGAATAGACTCGAGATGGGATTCTCCCTGATCGATCACGTTGTCGTCGCCGCCTATCTTCTGAGCATTGTCGCTTTCGGCATATGGCGCGGCGGGAAACAGAAATCTGCTCAGGACTACTTCCTGGGAAAAGAGAGCATCCCCTGGTGGGCTGTTTGTTTCTCCATCGTGGCTGCTGAAACCAGCGCACTTACCGTTATCAGCATCCCCGGCCTCGCGTATCTCACGAACCTGAACTTTCTTCAGCTCACGTTCGGGTATCTCCTGGGCCGCATTGCCGTGAGTTTCCTCCTGCTACCGTCCTACTACAAAGGCGAGCTTTCAACGGCATACGCGTTCCTGGAATCACGATTCGGCTACAAAACCCGCAGGTTTGCCTCCATTGTATTTCTGTTTACGCGCGTCGCCGCTGACGGCGTACGTTTGTTTGCCACAGCGATTCCCCTGAAACTCGTCATGGACATCGACTACCCGACCGCGATCCTTATTCTGGCGCTTGTGGCTCTTGCCTACACTTCCCTGGGCGGAGTACGGGGAGTCATTTGGGTCGATGCCTTTCAGATGGTGATTTATCTCGGCGGAGCCGTTGCCGCCGCGGTTGTCATGATTTCCTCGCATGCGGAGGGATGGTCTGGAATCACACGAGCGGCGGCTGAGGCAGGGAAGTTCGGTATCCTGAACCTGAGCTTTGAGAATTTCTTTGCCCAACCTTATACTCTTCTTGCGGGTATCCTCGGCGGCTGCTTTCTTTCAATGGCCTCTCACGGCACCGATCAGCTTATTGTTCAACGCCTCCTTACTACAAAATCTCTTGCCGACGGTCGCAGAGCTCTTATCGGCAGCGGCGTTATCATCGTTGTTCAGTTTGCCATGTTTTTGACAGTTGGCCTTCTCATGTATGGCCATTACAACGGTGCATCGATTTCGTCTCTCGGGCTGAGCAGGGCAGACGAGGTGTTCCCGAAATTTATCATTGAAGGATTGCCGGAAGGGCTGTCGGGGCTGATCATTGCGGGTTTGTTGGCCGCCGCCCTTTCCACGCTTTCAGGTTCCATGAGTTCCATGTCTTCATCCATTGTGCTCGATCTTTATCGGCCGATTTTCGGGGCGAACATGAGCGATGAACGCGCCCTCAGGATTTCACGATATTTCACTGTGATGTTCTGCGGCATCCTTGTCGGCTCGGCATTTTTTTTCATGAATTCGGATCAGGCCGTCGTTGAGCTGGCTCTTAGCATCGCTTCGTTTACGTATGGCGGGTTACTCGGGACGTTCCTCCTCGGCGTTCTTTTTAAAAGACCGCGTCAGGAGGACGCTCTGGCGGGATTTGTGGCCGGGATTCTCGTCATGGTGACCGTGATTACGCTTAAACTTGTTGCGTGGACGTGGTTTACGCTTACCGGTGTGCTTGCAACAATTTTAGTTGGGATTTTGCTCACCTCACTCTCGCGCAAGAGTATTTCTTCCTGAGCTTGTTCCGGGCAGACGAATGATTGCCAAACCCACACCGGTAAACGATCTTGAGCGCCAACTCGACCGATATTTCGAATTCCTCCGGCTCGAGAAAAACCTCAGCCCTCGCTCTCTCTCATCCTATAACTTCGACCTCACGAAGTACTCGCACTTCCTGAAACGGCGTTCCATCACCAATGCTGTCCAAGCCACCGAAGATGTGGTCAGTAAATTCATCCACAGGCTTCATAAGTCCGGTTTATCTCCTCACAGTATCGCACGGCATATTTCCGCCGTCCGGGGATTTCATCGTTTTTTGGTAGCTGAACAGGAAGCAAGAAACGATCCCACCCAAAACCTCGAACCGCCCAAGCGCGCAAAAATTCTCCCTGAAGTGCTGACGGTTGCGGAGGTCGACGAGATTCTGAAACAGCCTGATACTCATCAGCCGCTGGGAATTCGTGACCGGACTATCCTCGAAGTTCTTTATGCCACCGGCGTTCGGGTCTCCGAGTTTATCAACCTCAAGCAGCAAAATCTCATGTTCAATGAAGGCCTGATCCTTGTGTATGGCAAAGGATCCAAAGAGCGGCTTGTCCCGATTGGGAGGTCAGCGCAGAAGTGGGTGAATCGTTACAGGAAGGATGTGCGAATTCATCTTGCCAAACGTGGAACAGCAGGCGATTACGTCTTCCTGAATGCTCGCGGGAAACGAATCACGCGCGCCGCCATTTGGGATATTGTTGCGAGGTACGCAAAGCTCGCCAAAGTCCACAAGGAAGTTCACCCTCACACATTTCGCCATTCCTTTGCAACGCATCTGCTGGAAGGCGGAGCGGATTTACGAGCCGTGCAGGAGATGCTGGGCCACTCCGATATTTCAACGACTCAGATCTACACTCACATCGATAGGGAGTATCTCAAAGAAGTTCATCGGACGTTCCATCCGAGGGGATAACCTATCGAAGCATGATAGGCTCTCGGAGAGATTTCCTTGAGACCTGGGAGCGAAACCGTACTGGATCCATCACTTCAGAATAGACCCTCAAATCCTTCAACCACCCTCTGAAAGCAGTTGCATTGGAGAAATTCGTAATTCCAACGTTTTGGTCATTCAGATGTTTGATTTGAATTACTGCCGTGCATGCAAGAGTGGTATCGAGATAGAGCTTTGCAGCCTGCGTCGTGGAATCATACGTTACCGTGGCCTGGTGCCAGACGTTCAATGAGTAAGCGATTGTGCTTGTTCGAGTCGAGTCATTGTTGTAGCGCAATGCCACCGTTCCATCACTTCTCAAGATAAATCCAAGCCATCGTGAGAGGTGCCCTCCAACAAAGACGGGCCGTTCAAAGATGTTGGGGTATTCACTGACCTTGAACTTTGCGCTGATTGCAAAAACATCGAAACGAAAATCGGAAAGGGCTGGCGTAATAGCATGGCACGGACTCAAAACCGGAGCGGCAGAATAAAGATATTGGCCGTTGCAATAGATTCCTCCCTGATCGAATGGCGTATTTAACAAAGTCATTGGTACGTGCTTTCGCGTGGTATCGTTAGGGTTTGAGCCTAAAAAATATCGCGCAATCAGTCCTCGCTCGACTGAAGGGACATACTTCGACAATGTAATTGCCTTATTCCGATAGTATGCGTACGTCAGGGTGCCTTGAATTGTGCTCGTATCTGCATTGCCCGAGAATTCGCAACTGCCGATAGAATCTCCAAACAGGAGACAAATATCAGGATAGGTATACGATCCATAGATCCGGTTGATGAACATGATGTCGTTCACATATGCGGTTCCCTGTATCGACCCGCCTGTAGTCTTTTCAGTGGAAATATCGAACTCTAGGGTAAGAGAATCTGTAGACCCTCTCCACCTGCCGTTGATGTTGGGAGGTGTTTTGGTCGCAGGCGTGTCAACACGAGAAGGAGAAGTCGATTCTTCTGTGCAAGCAGCAACGAAAAGAGCAAAGATAAAATGTGTGCCCAGCCTCACCGTTATTACCAGCTAATGCTTTTTGTTCGCACATTATTGTAACAGGTAATATAAGTTTTCCGTCAAGTCATCTCAAGAGCAATATTTTTTTGTTTGAACAAATGGTCCTTCCTCAATTCTGTAGAAGTAGACCCCGCCCGGCAAGTTCGCAGCGTTCCACTGTAGGCTGTAACTTCCCCCCGGCTTTTCTTCATTCGCAAGAATGGCAACTTCGCGGCCTAGGAGATCGAAAACCTTTAGCATCACCTGACTGACTGTCCATCAGGGTGGCGAGATGGTGAGCACGATTGAAATTCCACTTTCATTTCCATACACCATCGTTGTTGGAACCTTTCGCGGCAAGGATGTCTGATTCGGTACGGATTTTCACGTCCACACACAAGAAAGGAAGTTTTGCCCCACAAAAACAATGCCGAACCTGCTACGCACTCAATTACCTTGAATTCGTTGCCTTTTTTTCATAAAGTGATCAAGTAAAGTCCCCAGAATCGCCTCGACAACCATGCGATTCCGGGAAATCTTTTCTAGAAAGGGCTTTTTTGGAAAACCTCTACGTCTTACCGATTCTCTTGTTCTCCATCGTCATTCACGAGATCTCTCACGGCTGGATGGCCTTGAGGCTCGGCGATCCAACCGCCCGCGACCTCGGACGGCTGACGCTGAACCCCATTCCCCACATCGACCCCGTAGGCTCCGTCCTCGTCCCCTTAATGTCGTACATCGCGGCGGGAACCGTGTTCATTGCATGGGCAAAGCCGGTTCCTGTCAACCCGATGAATTTCAGCAATTATCGCAGGGATGATATCCTTGTCTCCGTTGTTGGCCCGGTTTCAAACCTCCTCATAGCGCTCGCATGCTCAATTCTCTACGTCCTGTTCGCAAAGTTCACAGGAAACCTGGAAGGAGAAAACATTGGGATGCTGCAATATTCTTCGACGTTTTTCACGAAGATGTTTTCTTATGGAATTGCGATGAACATTTATCTCGCAGTGTTTAACCTGATTCCCGTTCCACCGCTGGACGGCTCGCACGTGGTCTCATCGCTTTTGCCACCACAGGTTGGGGAACGCTATCGCCAGATCGGTTTTGCCGGGATTCTGATCATTATTCTCCTGATGAGACTTCAGCCGGTCCGTGACGCGGTCGTCTCGACTGTTCAGTTTATCCTTGTGCCCTATGTGTTGTTGATTAACTCTTTGTCATGAACCCCGACGTTCGAAAACTACTTGTCCTTGCTGAGGGGAGGTTCAGCCCGCTCAAGTCGAAAACTGCCAATGGCGCTATCGTTTACCTGCGGGAGCAAGTTGTCGCAGTTATCGACAGCTCGAAAGCAGGAATGACAGCTCAGCAGGTGCTTGGCTATGGCAGGGAAATACCGGTTGTCAAAAGCCTCGAAGATGGACTTCGTTATCAACCGACTCATTTGCTTATTGGCATTGCCCCGACCGGCGGACGACTTCCCGATGCATGGCGGGCATTGATCAAGAACGCGTTGGAGAATCAACTGCATATTCTCAGCGGCCTCCATACAATCCTTTCGGACGACCCAGAATTCTCTTCGCTCGCAAAACAGCGTGGCGTCACTCTGACAGACTATCGAAAAATACCTCCGGAATCTGAAGTCGTTTCCAAGGGGACGTGGCGACAGAGAAAAGCGAAAGTGATTCTCACGGTCGGCACAGACTGCAACATCGGCAAAATGACGACCATTCTTCAAGTTCACAGGGAATTTGTCCAACGGGGCCTCAAGGCGGATTTCATCGGCACAGGCCAGACGGGAATGCTCATTCGAGGCCGCGGCATTGCCGTAGATTCCATTATCAGCGATTACACCGCGGGATGCATTGAGCTGGAGGTTGACCGCTCCGTTGCTGAGGGATATGATTACATTTTCGTCGAAGGACAAGGGGCGTTGACGCACATGGGTTATTCCGGCGTGACGTTGGGATTAATCCACGGAACAATGCCCGATGCAATGATACTCTGTCACCAGCCGACTCGTTTGAAAGACGATTACGGGCTCCCTCTTCCAGACCTTAACAAGGTCATCAAACTGCATGAGGAAACGGTGCAGTTCTTTCGCCCGACAAAAGTCGTCGGTATTGGCCTGAGCTCCGTCGGGCTTACCGACAAGGAATCGACGGAATCGTCGGAAAAAATTGAGCGCGAGACGGCACTTCCCGCGGTCGACACCTTTCGATTCGGCGGAGCAAAGTTGGCTGATGCGCTGGTAGAATATTTTTCAACCCTGAGCGATTAGACGGTGCGCTACTTTCAGTTCAAAGAGAACGAGTTGTTGTGCGAGGATGTTCCACTGCCCGAACTTGTCGAGGAATACGGCACACCGCTGTATGTGTACAGCCGGAACCAGGTCATCGAGAACTACAAATCCATTGATTCTGCTTTCGGTGCCATGGACCACGCCGTCTGCTACGCACTCAAAGCCAATTCCAACCTCCACATCTTGAAACTTCTGGCCGAGGAGGGCGCCGGGGCCGATGTCGTTTCCGCGGGGGAATTGTTTCTTGCATTGAAAGCGGGATTCACTCCCGAGAAGATTGCCTTCGCCGGAGTAGGAAAACGCGAGGACGAGATTGAATACGCGCTGACGCAAAGAGTCTTTTCCCTGAATGCTGAATCCCATCAGGAGCTCCAACTTATTTCACGCGTGGCGTTGCGTCTCAACACGACCGCCCGTGTTTCTCTCCGCATCAACCCGGACATTGACCCTCAGAGCCATCCGTACATCACGACAGGCCTTCACTCCAACAAGTTTGGCATCGATTCAGCCAAGGCGATCGACGCTTTCCGTTATGCCCTTTCCCTTCCGGCGCTCGAAGTCATCGGCCTCCACACCCACATCGGCTCGCAGATCACCAAAACAGAGCCGTTCATTGAGACTGCGAGATTTGTGGTGCAGTTTTTGGAGAAGTTGCGCGAAACCGGCGTTCGAATCTCGCACATTGACTTTGGAGGCGGTTTCGGCGTTCAGTACAGCAATGCCGTCAGACATGAAGCGATTCCCGTCGAGGATCATGGCAGCACGCCTACCCCCTCACCTGCGGAATTTGTCGGATCGTTCTTACCCATCCTCCAACAAACAGGCTGTTCTGTCTGGCTGGAACCTGGCCGTTCGATTGTTGCGGACGCAGGAATTCTTGTCACGAAAGTGCTCTACACGAAAGAGAACGGCAGCAAGAAATTCGTCGTAACGGATGCCGGCATGACTGATCTACTGCGCCCGAGTCTGTACAATGCACATCACCAGATTGTCCCGCTAAAAATCGAAACCTACGAAAGCGAGAAGGTGGATGTGGTCGGCCCGATTTGCGAAACAGGAGATTTTCTTGCACGTGACCGATCGCTCACGAAGGTCAAGCCGAACGATGGTCTTGCAGTCCTAACGGCCGGCGCTTATGGGTTTGTCAACACCTCGCACTACAATGCGCGTCCCCGGCCGGCAGAGATTCTCGTGAACGGCGAACGTGTGCGCGTGATCCGACAGCGTGAGACGTTTGAAGATTTGGTGTGAACAATGTACCAGTTAACCTTCCGAAGTCTTAAAACAAGCAACGTGGCGCCACGTCCCTTGTAACGGGTAATTCGGAAGGTCAATGAGAAGGAGCTTTTATGAAACTGCATGATGTTGCCGTGGTCGGAGCGACCGGCCTGGTCGGTCGCGCGATGGTGACAGTGATGGAGGAACGGAAATTCCCCGTCAACCGGCTCGTGCTGCTGGCTTCCGAACGGTCAGTGGGTCACGAAATTGCCTTTAACGGCAAGCCCCATCCCGTCCATAAGCTCGAGCCCGATCGATTTAAGCACATCGAATACGCGCTCTTTGCTGCAGGAGCCACGGTGAGTTCTACCTACGCGCCCGTCGCGGCAGTGAAATACGGGGCTATCGTCATTGACAACAGCAGCAGTTTCCGGCAGGACGAAAAAGTCCCTCTCGTCGTCCCCGAAGTGAACCGCAAGCAGATTTTCAAACACAGCGGCATCATCGCCAACCCGAACTGCTCAACGATTCAAATGGTGGTCGTGCTCAAACCTCTGCATGATGCCTTCAAAGTCAAACGTGTTGTTGTCTCAACGTACCAGTCCGTGACCGGAGCCGGAAAACGCGGCTACGACCAACTGCATGACGAGCTTGCGGGGCGTCAGCCGAAGGAAAAAAAATTCCCGCACCAGATTGCTTTTAACTCGCTGCCGCACGTCGATATCTTCTTCGACGACGGATAGTCCAAGGAAGAATTCAAGATGATGAACGAAACGAAAAAGATCATGGGCGAGAATATCCGCGTCACGGCAACATGCGTCCGCATTCCCGTCACCGGCGGACACAGCGAGTCTATCAACATCGAGTTCGAAAAGAAATGTTCTCCTGAAGAAGTCCGGGAAGTGCTCCGCAGCGCGCCGGGGATTGTGGTACAGGACGACCCGAAAAACAATGTTTATCCCATGCCGCTCAGCGCGTTTGAGAAAGACGAGGTCTTCGTTGGACGGATCCGAAAAGATGAAACGGTGAAAAGCGGCATCAACCTTTGGATTGTGGCCGACAACGTGCGAAAAGGAGCTGCGACCAATGCCGTGCAAATCATGGAAGCGCTGGCGTTAGGCAAATAGAAGGCAATATGGAATGTTGGAATTATGGAGTAATGGAATGAGGTTGAGCTTTTCGTTGTTTTTGGTCTCCGTTTTTTTCCTTTCTGCATGTGAGAGGAAGAATAAAGAAGTCGACCTCGTGACGTTCAGGGTCAGGGGTGAGGTTGTTGCGATTGATCAGAAGTCGAAAAAGGTAACAATCTCCCATGAAGAAATCCCCGATTACATGATGGCGATGACGATGCCGTTTAAGGTAAAGGATTCAACATTGCTTGCGCATGTCGCCGTGGGAGATTCCGTCCAGGGAACACTGGCTGTTTCCCGTTCTGAGAGCTGGCTCGAGACACTCTTTGTCGTCGGACGAGGAGAGCCGAAAAAAGAAATGCTGGCCGAAGACATTCGCATCGCGCACCTGTTCCAAAAGGGATCGCCGCTGCCTGACCTTGAGTTTCGCAATCAGGACAACAAGAGAATCCGTTTTGCGCAATTCAAACCCAAAGTCTTGGCGATGACATTTATTTACACACGCTGCCCGCTGCCTGATTTCTGCATCCGGATGAGTGACTATTTTGCGAGGATTCAACGCGAACTTAAGAAAGATGTTTCGCTGAACGGAAAGTGGCATTTGTTCAGTGTCAGTTTCGACACGAAGTTTGATTCGCCCGAGGTCCTGAAGAAATACGGGAAGAATTATGGGGCGGATTTTTCAGTTTGGGATTTCCTGACGGGCAGTGAGGCAACGATTGAACGAATTACCGACGGGTTCGACATGGTCATCCAAAGTGAGCAGGGAGGCATTTTCAACCACAACCTCCGAACGGCCATTCTTGACAACGACGGGAATCTCGTGGAGACAATCATCAGTAACGAGTGGAAACCGGAAGAGGTAACGAGAAAAATGCGCGAATTAATTGCTGAGTAAGGCTTGAGTGTGAGTTTTGGAGTAATGGATCATTGGATTAGTGAGGCATAGGATTTGAAACTCGATTTTCGACAACGTCTCAAGCAAGGCCCGATCCTCTGCGACGGCGCTATGGGCACGCTGCTTGACTTGTACGAGTATAACGAGCTTCCCCACGAGATCCAGAATATCAAGAATCCCGATATCGTCGAGCGCATCCATCGCGAGTACATCGAAGCCGGCGCTGAGATTATTCAGACGAATACCTTCTCCGGGAACCGTTGGCGACTCTCGCAGTTCCATAACGATGACAAGATTGTTGAGATCAACAAAGCCGGCGTCGAGATTGCGAGACGTGCGGCGGGAGATTCCGTTTACGTTGCCGGCTCTGTCGGCCCGACGGGAAAACTGCTTGAACCGATCGGGAAACTGGAGCTAAAGCAAGCCAGGGATGCCTTCAAAGAGCAGATTGAAGTTCTCCTGAAAGCAGGCGTGGACCTTCTGATCCTGGAAACCTTCGTGAGCCTCACGGAACTCGATGAGGCAATTACGGCGGCAAAGGATCTCACGAACATTCCGATCGTTGCGCAAAAAGCGTTTCCTGAGGACGGTGCTATTCTGTCCGGGACGTTTCCCGTTGAAGTCGTCGAACATATCATGAGCCGCGGCGTCGATGTCGTTGGTGCCAACTGTACTGTTGGCCCCCAGCGGATGTTCAGCATCATCCGGTCGATGTACAAAGACGGCATTGTTTTATCGGCACAGCCTGCGGCGGGAATTCCAACCCTCCTGAATGGCAGATCCATTTACCACACAACCCCGGAATACCTCGCCCAATACGCGAAAGAGCTGCTTCAGGCGGGCGTAACCTTGGTTGGGGCCTGTTGCGGGTCAACTCCTGCGCATATTCGCGCGATCAAAAACGTCATGGAGGAGCTGAAACAGCGAGGGCCTGGCATCAAAACAAAGGATACGTCTGCTCCGAAAAAGAATAAAGGCAGGGGTGAGAAGGTCGTCGTTGAGACACTGGTCGAGCCCGACAGCCGCTCGAGGTTTGCGCGGAATATCGGCAAAAAATTCTTGACAACTGTGGAACTCGATATTCCACGCGGCCTTGATATCTCATCGCTCATTGAAGGCGCACGCTATCTTCAGCAATACGGCATCGACGCCATCAATATCACGGACGGTGCGCGAGCGCGGCTCCGCATGAGCTCAATCGCTATTTCGTACCAGATACAAACGCAGGTGGGCATCGAAGCGATGACACACATGGCTACGCGCGATCGCAACATGATCGGCGTCCAGGCGGAGCTGCTCGGCGCGCACGCATTGGGACTCAGGAACATCCTCTGCATCACCGGCGACCCCACGAATATCGGAGATTATCCTCAGGCCACTTCGGTTTTTGACCTGGATTCACCCGGCTTGATCCGGGCTGTGAAGTCCATGAACGAAGGCAAGGATCTTATGGGCAACACGATCGAGCAAAAAGCGTCATTCTTGATTGCCTGCGCCGTGAATGCGATGGCGGATAACATGGATGCGGAGATGGAGAAACTGGAAAAGAAAATCGATGCCGGGGTCGATATCGCTTTCACGCAGCCGGTTTACGACATGAAGACGCTCGAGCAACTGATCATGCGCACGAGCGATTGGAAAATCCCGGTGATGCTGGGGCTACTTCCTTTGCGAAGTTACAAGCACGCAGAATTCTTGCACAACGAAATACCTGGAATGACGATCCCTGAAACTATTCGCAAGAAAATGCACTCGGCAGGAGACAAAGGGGCCGAGGTTGGGATCGAAATTGCGGTTTCGTTCCTGAACGAAGCGAAATCCGAAGTTGCGGGAGTTTACTTGTTGCCCGCTTTCAAGAAGTATGATATTGTGCCGAAGATTCTGAAGGGGATCGGGATGTTGGAGGAAGAAAGAAGAATGAAAAGTTGAGAATTCTGCAGTCTTTGCTACTCTCTGCCGTGTGCGTTATTCCTGCGACCTTTTTTTCGGTTTCACAGCCGTCTTCTGTTTCAAGAACCAGTCAAACAACGTGGACCATCACCGCCACAATAAACGCTTTGGTGTTTGTGCCGGATAGCATCTCGATCACGTTCGGGGACTCAGTGAATTTTTCACTTGCTTCACCGCACGACGCGGTGGAAGTGTCTGAAGCAACGTGGCAGGTAAATGGCAACACCTCGAATGGTGGATTTCAAGTTCCCTTCGGAGGTGGATTAGCCGCTCAGCTGGGCGTGGGCGTCCACTACTACGTTTGCACTCCCCATGCCGCGTCTGGTATGAAAGGACGGATCTTTGTGACGGCACCGACCAGCGTTCGGGATGAGCCGCGATCGATCCCCGGGGTCTTTCAGCTTTTTCAAAACTACCCGAACCCCTTCAATCCTTCAACGGTCATCGAATACCTGCTCCTGTCTCCGGGGAATGTCACCGTTGCAATCTACAATTCCCTCGGAAAACGGGTCCGTGTTCTCTACTCGGGTGATTTACCTTCCGGCACTCATTCTCATCGTTGGGACTCGAAAGACGATCAAGGCTCCTTGATGGCGACAGGTATTTATTTTTATCAGGTTAACGTTGGCGGGCTTGTTCAAACGAGAAAGGCTCTGCTCCTCAAATAGTGCTCTCAATATGAACATGGACTTCCCAGTAGGCCTATCCAAAACACAGACGCCCTCTCATCGAGGGCGTCCGTTGTTTCAGCATGTTGCCCATGGTTTCTTACTGAGTGCTTAGCGTAAATGTGCCCATGTTTGTGGTCTGTTGCTTCGTGACTGCTACTCCGCTGACGGTTGAATCCCTGTAAGCTGTGTTCACGGGCGAGAATCTTACTGCATACGTACCGTCAGGCAGAGCCACGAGCTTGAAAGCTCCTGATGTGTCGGGCATTGATTTAACAGTGTCCAGGCCGACTGTTGTCCACACCGATGCGTTTGCCGCAACCGGGAGAACATTGCCCGAAATATTCCCAGAGGTCACGTTGGCTTGGATCCGGATGACCGGCGTCAGGAAGTATTGGTTGTCTACCTGCCTGATAGACCTTGCAGCATCGAAATCGAGCGTCAACTCATAGAGCGTACCTTCCTCGATTCGGAATTGGTGATTGAGCTTGACTCCAGTTTGGAATCCACTGGAAACTACGAGCGGAGACGTGGTCCCGTTCACGACCACATTATTGCCTTGTCCAAGGATGAGCTGAATCTTTGGCCCACAGAAAGCTTGTTGCCCCTAAGAACTGCACTCGCACCGTTCATGAGTTTCAGGAGATTCGTACGTTGCTGAATCACTCCAAACGGTCATCCATCCACTGCCCGAATCGGCGCCTGCTTGCTGGACATCCCAACGGGTGACAACGATGTTCACCTCATCATAACCGCCGGGAGAGTCCACAAGATTCATCTTGATATCCCCCTGGCCTGTCAGCGGCTCTGTGTTGTTCGAGCAACCGCCGATAAGAATGGCAGCGAAAAGAGCTGCGATTGTGTATTTCATAGCGTTTCTCCTTTCAAGATGAAATCAATTGCTTTCATTCTATATACCGATTTTTTTCGAGCCACCGTCACATCATCGGGCCAAAGAAACCGGCAAAAGTCAGATTCTTACACATACCTCGATTAAATTCTTTTCACAACCTTACAAGCTGTTTTCGTTTGTGGCAGTTGAGAGGAAGCGGCCAAAGATTCTAGACGGGATTGGGATGCTGAAGGAGGAAAGGCGGAAAATGGCATGACCCTCCGTTGGCCAGCCGCTTAAACCCTATTCTCTCGCCCTGAGTTTTTGGGGTTCTCTCCGACCGACCAAAGTTCTTTTTTCTCTCTTTCTGCCCATTTTCGATCTGCTTCAAGAATACCCCTTGACATTGACCTTCCTTCTTTGTATAATCATATAAAATTGTCATAACAATATTTTAGGAATATGGAAACAAAGGGTGTACGGTATTTGACGGCCGAGATTTTGCGATTTCTCGCCGAAGAGTCAAAAATGGCTTTTGTCGCAGGCCCCAGACAGGTCGGCAAGACAACAATGGCGAAACATCTCCTGAAAAACTTAAAAGCTGAAGACCTGTATTTCAATTGGGATATCGAGAGCCATCGTAAAGCGATCATACGAAATCCTGAGGACTTTTGGCTAAGAACCTCTGAACATGTATCCCCGGACAGATGGCCGATCGTTCTGGATGAAATCCACAAGTTTCCCCGGTGGAAAAGATTCCTCAAAGGCCTGTACGACGGACAAAAAAACAAGGTTGAAGTCATCGTTACGGGCAGTGGCCGGCTGGACATCTACCAGAAAGGCGGAGATTCTCTGGCTGGACGGTATCATCGCTATCATCTCCACCCTTTTACACTCGGAGAAATGGTTACGGAGAGTCGAGATACGGTCACAGAGCCAGAGAAATTCTGGAAGTTGCTTGGAAGCCACAATGTGCCGGAGTCGGCAGCAGGATTTCTTCGTGATCTAGAGACACTCACGGGTTTTCCAGAGCCGCTC
>JACQPT010000201.1 GCA_016207415.1 Ignavibacteriales bacterium | reverse complement strand
TGTTTTCCAAGGCCTACCTCCCTCAAAAAAATGTGAATAACAAAGTGAATTACGTAAACAACAAAAAGCTTTTCCTTCTCTCTCCGCTTCTTCCCTGTTCCTCACCTCCTTACGACGGCCACTTTGGCCGTGGCGACTTGATTTCCGTTTTCCGCAAATGCGACAATGAAATAAACTCCGGAGGAGACGAGTTGACCCTGGGAATCCCTGCCGTCCCAGAAAGCTCTGCCGGCTCCTTGCGCTTTGAATTCTGAAACCAGCGAACCCGTCAGCGTGAGAATCTTTATTGTTGTGCTGTTCACAAGATCCCTAATGACAAGCTGTTCATCGTTGGGAAGAAGGTAGGGATTCGGGCCAACTTCAAGCGAGGCAAATGCTTCTTTTGTCTGGACTGCCTCAATGTTCAGGCTGGAGAGGCCTTTTTCCGTGCCAAAATACACAATTCCCCTCCTTTGGTCGATGGCGATCGAACGGACATCATCTGAAACGAGTCTACCCCCCGTTGTGAGCACTGTGTGCTGTTCGAGGAGTTGCGTTCCGTCGGCGTTGACTACAAAGACGCCTTCACGCGTCCCAACCCACTTGTTGTTGAGCCCGTCGACAGCTATTGCCTGAACAGATTGTTCGCGCAGCGCGAACGAACCTGTTCGGCGGGTCTTTGGAAACAGCGGGTCGGTAATGATCAGGACGCCTAGATCTGTGCCCACCCAGACATCGCCCGTGTGATCGACAGCAAGCGAAACAACGTAGGCATTCGGCAATCCATCCGTCGTGGAGATGTATCCCCAGCCGCCTGAGGCCTGTGTGCCGGATACCAGTCCGTTCTCGTTGAAGTAGTACAGTCCACCGGCAGACTTGAATGTCGGCTCGGAATTGGCAAACCATTTTGTTCCCTCGCGGTCGATAACCATGCTGAAGAAACTCCCCGCCTCAGAATTATAGAGATTGCGATAATAGACAAAGGTCGTGTCATTGACGAGTCGCGCGAGGTAGTTCTTGTCGATGGCCGCAAAATTCACAAACCATGGGAAGCTCTCTCCATCGTAGAAGACGCTCCCGACAACAACATAACTTGGGTTGCTGAGAACGCTCCCAGTAAGACTCGGTGTTGAACTCGCATCGATCCGCCGGCGGATGGTATCTTCCACAACTTCCACGACTCCGCTTCCCCATGAGCTGACCCACACAGAGCCACCGCCAACAGATACTTTGTAATAATCGTCCGTTGGCAGGATGGGGTATTGATTTTTCGTGAAATTCTTCCACTGGGCTCCATCAGCCTTCGACGGATCGTAGCGATAGAAGCCCCGTCCCCCGCTACTCCCTGAAGCCGCCCAGAGAACCCCACCGTTGTCAACCGCAATGCTGTTAAAAAGGTTTGATTGCGGTCCATTGGGACTGAGGTACGACCACGCAGCACCGTCCCACTGCACAATACCGATGGTCGATGTCGACACCCATAAATCTGAGGTTGAGGGAGACAACAGCAAGTCGTACCCCTGCGTGCCGGGGTTCGTCGATATGACTTGAACCGGTCCGCTTGTTTGATCAAGCATTTCAACCGAGAAGCCGGCTGACGAATTCAAGAGGGCGTAGGAAGAGCTCCCCTTTTGTTCAATGTCCGCGACAAGCCTTCCTGAAAAAGCGCTTATGACGATGAACGTGTCTGCTGAAAAAAATGCCGCGCCATTGTCGCATCCAACAACCACCGTATCGGAAAGTACGCCGATCGATATGGTATTCGCTGACGGCAGCCCTTTTGTGGTCCCGTATCTTGTCCACGCCGTTGGAGACGTAAGGTTGGATGAACCGAGTACGGCCGTTGCCACACCCTGATTGGTGGCTACCCAGATCCTGTTTCCTTGAATCAACAAGGAATTCACGCTTGCAGGCGTCGAGAATCCAAAGTTGGAATACGTATCACCAAATTCTCTCTTTACCATGAGATACACCGATATGCCAAAATCGCTGACGACAAGCATCGTATCTCCCTGCTGCACAAATTTCTTGACAGACCTTTGAATTCTGTTGCTGACGGCAATGTCTCGAATGTTTCTCCAGCCGTTTTCAAGCACATTAATTGAACCGTCCGACGCGCCAACCCACACAGCCCCCGACTGGTCGAGACTTATAGCCGTGAGGTCGTTTGAGCTTATCCCGTCCGAATTGGTAAATTTCCTGTAACTGGAATTAACGGAATTATAAGAGAAGCTGCCGCCGGCGGTTGCGGCCCAAAGAACTCCTGAACCTCCCGTCAGCGCTCTCACCGTTTTCATGTCCGTAAAATTCTTCCACTGTCCGATGCTTTGGGAGCTTTGCTGCGCAGCGAGCGCGTTGACCAAACTCAAGCACAACAGCACAGCAAACACACACCTAAGCATTACTGAACTTGCTCTCTTCTTCGTTTCAGGTCCTCGAACAGAGCACCCATTTCAACGGCCGCAAGAGCCGCATCCCGCCCTTTGTTTCCGTATTTTCCTCCTGCCCTGTCGAGCGCTTGTTGTTCATTCTCAGTAGTCAAAACACCCAGAAGCACTGGAACGCCGCTGCGTAGGGCCACGTCCTGAATACCTCGTGCCGTTTCCGACGCCACATATTCAAAATGGCTTGTCTCGCCACGGATCACAACACCGAGGCAGATGATAGCATCCCATATTCTTTCTTTGACAAGCGTGTTCGCGACTTGGGGAAGTTCGAAGGAACCGGGACAATAGTACACGGCGATCTCCGCGGCATCGTTCTCTCTCAGACAATCGAGCGCTCCGTCCAGCAACCTGTTCGTGATATGCTCATGAAAACGACTGACAACAATGGCGAACCTTCCTTTCGGGGCCAGGCCCTCTGCTTTCTGAACGGAATCGTCCTTCCCCTTCACGATGCGTCAGCCGAAAAGCCGACTCCTCATGGTCTCGACAACGTGGAGGGGAACTGAAAACGCGCCAAACGCGTAGTCGTCATTCTTCTTACCGCCATGGTAATCCGAGCCGCCGCTCTCAAGCAGGAAATACTGGTTGACAACTCCCCGGTAGTATTCCTGGCGGGATTCCGAGTGCGAGGGATGCACGACTTCTATGCCGTCCATTCCCTTCCTGATCAGGTCGAGCAGTTCAGCGTCGGTTGTATAATTACCCGGGTGGGCCAGAAATGAGAGCCCTCCGGATGACGTCACAAGACGCATCGCTTCTTCCGGACTCAATTGAAATTTCTTCTCATAGGCCGGCCCGTTTGTGCCAATGTATTTCGTAAACGCTTCGTGGTAGGTGCCGGTCAGTCCCTTGTCCAATAATGCATTTGCGATATGCGGCCGGCCGATGCTCCCTTCTCCGGCTTTTTTAAGGACTGAATCCAGCGTGATCGGAATGTTTATCTTGTTGAGTTTTTCGACAATTCGTTCTGCCCGTCTCAAACGCTCCTTGCGGAAAACTTCAAGATATTCCAACAGGTTTTTGTCGGTAGGGTCAAAAAAATACGCGAGGATGTGAATATCCTTTTCCCCGAAGGTTGCGCTCAATTCGAGCCCTGAAATCACTTCCACGCCGTACGTCTTGCCCCAATCGACCGCTTCCTCAAGAGCCCCTACGTGGTCATGGTCCGTGATCGCAATGGCCTTCAAACCCGCCGCTTGAGCTTTTTTTACAAGTTCTTGCGGGGTCAGTGCGCCGTCGGAAAAAGTGGTATGGAGATGTAAGTCTGCTCGTCCTTCCGCAGAAAATATCTCTCGCTGCTCCTTCGCCCCCATCTCAACATGATGATTAGTGTAAGGAAAACTTATGCGAATTGTTCAAGGCATGCCGGCCCGAAGGTTACAAATATTTCTTCCGAAACGATTCGTAATCGTTGATGGTCAGCTTGTTTCCCTTGAGGTCTACTTCGCTGTTTCGGATAAAATGATGAATCATACGCGAAACCGTTTCGCGGGATGTCCCTGCCATGTTGGCAATATCCTGCTGCAGAGGAAGGTCTTCGATTTCCACTTTGCCTTTCCGGAATACTCCCAGGTCGTCGGAAAGCATCAACAGCACATTCGCCACCCGCCCCGCCGCATCTTTCAACGAAAGGCTCTTGATTTGCATGTCCGCTTTGCGCAGCCGCATCGCCAGCTCGGCAAGAAGTGATATCGCGACCTGAGGGTATTCTTCCAAAAGCTGCAAAAAATCCCTGCGATGGATCATGAACAACTCAGACTTGACTGTGGCTACGACACTGGCAGAACGAGCAAGACCATCCAGGAGCGACATCTCCCCGAAAAACTCTCCGGGCCCGAACATCGAGAGGATGACTTCACGTCCGTCTTCATCCGTCCGGACAACTTTCACTTTGCCCGTAATAATGACAAACAACGCCGCTCCACTTTCCTGTTCCAGCACGACAATATTGCCTTTTTTGTATTTCTGCCGCACTCCCAGCTTGACGATTCTTAGCAAATCTTTGTCTTCAAGGTCGGAAAAGATGGGGACGTTGCGGAGAAAGGTTATTTCTTCTGACATAGGGGAGTTTTAAGACTGCATCGATGAGAATGGTGGTGGACGAGAACCGCCGCGCAAATCCTCCTTGTTCGGTGTAAAATATATCTGCTCATGTGCTGAAATGCAAGGAAATAATGGCACTGAAACGCTCATTCGAGGAGTAATTTGTAGGCAAGAACGCCAAAACTCAGTTGCGTAAAAGTGAATGAGATGGCGGAAAGCTTGTCGAAGCGACGAACCGAATTCAAGGATTCCAGATTTCTCGTTCTCTCGTAGTTGTCGAACTCACGGTTGGCGATATCTTTGTAGTGCGCGGCCAGAACCCCGGAAAGTATCATCACCGACCCTGCCGCATAGTTCAGCCATTGATTTTCCTTCTCGCCGTTTGCATCTGCGGCGAGAACATCGGAGAAGTTCCACTCTTCACGATCGTCCAACCGATTCAACCGCACAGTTCTTGCGAGGTAACCACTACCGACGAGAGTTATGTTGGCGGGTTCAAATCCTTCCTTTTGGACAACCACCATTCCGCTCACCCCCTGTGAGCTCTTGAAAAGGAACGGCGTCACACCCAGTATACGTCCTTCGCGGTATACAAAAGAGCCTGAGGGGAAGGAATTCAGATTCACCATGCTTTCCATTTCCCAGTCGATTGTTGTCTCGAATCCTTCGACGACCACGACGGAATCAACTTTGAAGGATGCATTCCATGCTGCCAGAGCAGGGTAAAACGCTTTCACGACATGTTTACCTGCATCCAGTTCAATCCTGTTCAAAGGCGTCTTCCCTCGATAATGTCCATCCACAACGAGATCAGCTCCCGTCGGTTTGGTGGAAACTGATAACCACCCTGTGGTTTTCTTTTTTTCCTCCGCTCGTGTGCCCAGAACGAGGACGACAAGGAGAAACGCCAAGGATCGTGCTGTCATAAACTCCCGGTCGGCTTCAAGGCAATGAGCAACCTGTCTTCAGCGATCAGCAGCAGTGTATTTCGCCAGGATACGGGAGATACCTTTATTCTTCCCGGTGCCGAATATCGCCAGAGTTCTTTCCCGGTTTCGGCATTAAGAGCTCGGAGCGTTCTATCAAGCGAACCAATGTACACAATGTTGTCGGCCGCCAACGGTGGCGTGTTAATAACACTTTTCATCGAAGCGCTCCAGGCGGGCTCACCGGTTCTTGCGTCAAGCGCATAGCATGAGCCGTCCGCTGTGCCGACGAAAATTCGTTTTCTGTCGTACGAAGCCGAGCCATAAATGACCGACTTGGTGTCGAAGGTCCATAACAATTCGCCGTTCCCGCTCCGAAGACAATACACGGAGCCGTCGAGTGACCCGATGACGACACCTTCTTCAAGAACAACCGGCGTGGCAAACAAGCTTCCTTTTGTCTGGAATTTCCATTTGAGATTCCCCTCCTGTTTGCCAAGGGCATACAGACCTCCGTCATCGCACCCGAAATAAATGTTTTCGCCGTCGGACGCCGGCGACGATCGAATCGGCTTCCTTTCATCGTTCGGCGCGGTTTTGAATTGCCACACTTCGGAACCGTCTTCCGCCTTCAGACAATACGCTTTGCCCTCAAGCGTGGTAACATAAAGACGGTCTTCCAGCAGCAGTGGCGACGATTCGATAGGACCGATGGCTATCGACCAGCGGCGTTTAGGGGTTTTGAGACTCATGCAAACCAACGAAGAATTTGCGCTTGAGAGGGGAACAACGACGTTTGTTCCATGCAACACCGGAGTGCCAGCAATCGGAGCATCAAGGCTGACATAGGAGATTCGCTTCCCGTCGGCAAAATTTACGGCCTGAATTTCTCCATTGAGCGTTCCGAGAATAATGACGCTATCGCGTACCAGCGGTGTCGCCGCAACGCCCGCAATAGTGTTGTACTGCCATTGTTCCATCAGTGGAGGAATAACTGCTGAAGGACTCTGGTTCGCACGCGTCGGTGCGCCGCCCAGGGTGACCCAATCGTCCTGAGCAACCCTCAACGACCTGCTTACGCGCAACCCGGAGCAGCTTGAAACGAGGAACAGTGCCAGAAGAAGTACAGGAATTCTCATCGTTAATGCTCAGGTTTATTCAAAAATCCCATCCGAAGAAAAATTGATAGAACAATCCTTGCTGAAATTTTGACATGTTCTGTTCGATGCGCTTACCGATATCATACCGTAGCACGAGGACGCCGCCGAGGTTGAGCCGGACGCCTCCGCCAACGCTTCCCCTTGTATCCCTATAGATTTCGTCCCAGGCGCCGCCGGCGTCGGCAAAAAGCGCTCCTCGGATGGAGCCAAAATTGACGCCGCCGAAGGGAAAACGTATCCCTAGTTGGTCTATAAACGGAAACCGTAGCTCCGTGCTGGTGAGCCACAGTTTCTTTCCGCGGATCGACCAACGCGGCCATCCGCGCAAATCCCAGCTTCCTCCCATAAAAAATCTTCGCGCTTCTTTTCCTTCGTTGTACCACAGATGAGCACGAGCGGCAAGCGCACTCCGCGTGGACAACCGCAAATAATTCCTGTAGTCGGCAATGACCGAGTAGTAGCTGACGTTGGAATTCTGCACGTCGCTCGTGTACGCGAGCGTCAGTTTCATTCTATTCCCGTCGATGGGACCGCTCGGACCCCAGAGAGAATTATCCCACACAAAAGAGATGGTGTTCGAGAGAAGCAACGCTTTTCGCGGCAAGAGCGTGGTAAAGATGTCTTTCTCGGAATTGCTCACCGTAATCCCGGTTTCTATGCGTTTGAATTTGGACAAGGGATAACTCAAAACAAAATACCCCCCAAAAGAGCGTTCAAAGTAAAACAGGTTTGGGTCGGTAAGGTCATACCGGTTGCCGGTAAAACGAAAGACGCCGTATGAATAATTGGCGCGTTTGCTGAGCGAAATCCTCGAAATGGCAAAGTTGAAGCTTTCAATAAGCTCGGAACTTGTCTGTGCGGTGTTAAAAATGAGGAACTCATATTGATCGTTTCCGAGGATATCGCTCATGGCCAGGACCGCGCCGCCGGAGGTCCCGAAAATCGGGTCGGTCGAAATCTGACTCTGCGCAATATCGAGCGTGTATTCACCGGCGTATTTAAATTGGCCGACAAGAGACGAGCCTTCAAGCTTCTTTTCTCTCCACACCGGCTCAATGTCTGCAAAATCGAATTTCTTTTGGACATCCGAGGAATCGTAGCGGGGAGATATTTCCGTGAGCTTGCGAATCTGAAAGCTGAAATTCTCAAACGCCGTGAAGTAAATTTCATCCCACTCACCCCAGGAAGGGTCGAACGCGGCCGTTGCGATATTGGTGACCCTCCGCATCGTCCGTGCCGAAGCCGGCACGCCATCCATTCGCATCATCCACACATTCTGAGCGCTTTCTGCATCGGAGGTGAACACCAGTGATTTGCCGTCGCGTGACCACGATGGAGAGTAGTAATTCTCGTTGCCGAAGGTCAGATAGTCTATCCGCGCTGATTCGAGGTTGTACGAGAACAGGTTGTACTTCCCCCTCTCACCGTACGGCGTACGGTCCGAGCTGAAAGCCAGAACATCGCCTCCCGGCGACCATGCCGGATCGCGGTCATCGTAAAAGTCATTCGTCAAACGAAGAAGGGATCGGAAATCCAGCTCATACACGTAGAGGTCGTTGTTTCCGCTTTTGTCAATTGATGAAAAGGCCACGCGCTTGCCGTCCGGAGACCAGGTTGTTGAACCGAGGACAACGAGATTCCTGAACTTTATGGTTTCCACCAGCTGATCGCGCTGGACATCATAGAGGTGAAGAGCGTCGTTCTCTCCGCTTTTCGTGATAAACGCCAGTATTCCGTGTTTGGAAATGCTCAGCCTGCCTTGGAAGAGGTGAAAAGCTTCAAATTCATCGGTTCTCTCCCCTTCCACCACTACCTCCGGACGCGCTTTTTCATCATCGAGGTTGAGCCGGTAGACGTTCGTGTATCCTGTGTGATTGCCGATGAAATAAATCTCTTTCTTGCCGTCATACGAATAGAAAATCGGCTTTGAATTGAACCCGACGTCGACGATACTTTTCGTGACGCTGCTCGGCATGTCTTCGTCTTTCACAACAGGATAGTACTTCTTCTTCAGATGGTACAACCATTCTTCGTCGAGTTCCTTGTATGTCTTGCCTACGACACTTTTCATCACTTCGCTGAAGCTCGAGGACTTCCAAAAATTTTCCATCAACAGCAGGATCTTCTCGTCCCCATAACGTTCAGCGACGAATTGAAGGACATTTTGACCCTCCTTGTACATCAGAAAAGAACCATAGATCCTTTCCATTTCGCTCAACGGCACGACATAGTTGTTAATGGTCGCATCTCTGAGGATCATTTCCGCCTGAGTATCCCACTCAGTGGACCAAAACTCTGCCAGACCTTCCGTAAACCAGAGAGGCGGGACTCTGTCCTGCGGAGTTCTATGGTCGAGCATAATCCGGTTGATCTTGCTGTGCATGAAAACGTGGACAAGCTCGTGACGGATGACGTGTCTGAACTGCGCTGTCGAGCCGTCGGAGGGAATCACGACCCGGCCCTTGAGGAATTCGAAGAAGCCGCCCACACCCTCCGGAATAAAGCCGGGAGTGGTGTTGGTTTGCTGAAAATGCAGGTGAGAGCTGTAAAAGATGAGCGGAACGCGATGATTGATGTTGTGATTGAATCGCTGTTCGAGCTGCCTGTAACCCTCCTCGGCAAAATATGCTCCCCGCTCTGCGAGTTCCTTCATCTCGGGATAGTAGTAAATATCGAAATGTTCGGTCTGGAGCGTCTGCCAATCGAATTCGGTGTACTGAACCTTGTTGCGACCGAAATAGTAGAACTGTGCGGACGCATTTGTGAAGACCACCAGCAGAAGAGCTGTATGTTTGAACAAAGATTTCAAGATGTGTCGCTAGACTTTAGCCAGCTCACTTTTCAGGAAGTCAATCACTTTGACGGGAGTTGGGTCTTCGTTGTTGAGAACGGCGAGATAGAAGCTCACCCAATCGCCAAAATGAATCAGCGAGAACATCCGGGCGAGGAGTGTCGTCCCCTCGCTCCACACCTCGCTGACATTCGGAGTATACTGTGAAACGATGCCTTTGGTGATATTCTCGCGCACGGCCACACGCTTATGCGTCCCCTTGTCCCGAAGGAATACGACATGCATCTGCTTCATCAAATCGCCGAGGACTTTCCATCCGACGAGCTCATTGTGATTCATTTCGGGCAGAACATGACCAAACCCAAGTTGTTTGGCATTCTCTGCAATCTGTCCGCGCCATCTGATATTGACGGCATCAAGATGTTCGTTGGCGGAATAGATAATAGGAAGTCTGCCCTTGAGCTGTTGAGCAAGCCGAAACGCATTGTTGTCCGAAGAGTCGGGGTCCGAGAAAACCATGCTTTTACTCTGCAACAGTCCGATCGTCTCACGGACATCTTTTTCCTTTGATTTGACGAAACCGAGCCTGGAAAAAATCATGAGGAGCGGGAAAAATGAATATCCCAGGGCGGCACGCGGTGAATAACCCGCTGGAATCTGAACCCACGGTTGTTTGTACCTCCCGGCGAGTTTTTCCGTTTCGCCTCCCGTGCTGATACAGATGACTTTGGCTTTGCGCTTTGTTGCGTCCCGATGGGCTGCAATCGTCTCTTCGGTATTTCCGGAATAGCTGGAGACCACCACGAGGCTGTTTTTGTCAACGAAATCCGCCAAGGAATAGTGCCTGTTAATGATGAACGGCACCGGGAACTCGTCTGCAAGATACGAGCGCAGCAAATCTCCCCCAATGGCCGATCCGCCCAATCCTGTGAGCACGACGTTGGAAATACCGCGGACATTGAGTTTCACTTTTGCCGTTTTGCCAATCTTTACGCCATCCTCAACCTGTCTATGGAAATCGCGAATCCATTCGTACATCCCTGATGGATCCGATCGCTTGATGTCTTCGAGTGTCATGATGTTTTCCTCGGTTTTGTTGAATAACAAAAATCTGCGATAGGGTTATCCCGTCGGTATATCCGGGAACTTCTCTTTCATGATCCGCAGCAAATATGTTTTGATTTCGTCTTCCGTCTGCATAGCAAGGACTTTGTCTGCGACATGTTTTGCCTCTGTGTAGTGTACGGAGCGGATGATTTTTTTGATCTCAGGCAACATGGTCGGCACAACGCTGAACTCGTCAAGGCCAAGCCCCAGCAAAAGCATCGTTGCAAGTGGGTCGCCGGCCATTTCGCCGCACATCCCGACCCACACCTCGCCTTTCTTCCCCCGCTCGATAATTCTTCGCAAGAACCTGACCACAGCAGGATGGAATTCCTGGTACAGCGAAGAAACGATTTCATTGCTCCTGTCGACGGCAAGCAAATACTGAATAAGGTCGTTGGTGCCGATACTCAGAAAGTCGACCTCCTGTGCGAGGTCTTCAGCGATGACGGCGGCAGAGGGGACTTCCACCATCACCCCTACCTTGATTTTATCGTCGAAGAGGACGTCCTTGGCTTTGAGCTGGCTCTTTGCTTCCTCAAGAAACTTTTTCGCGTTGCGCACTTCCTTGATGCTCGAAACCATGGGGAACATGACGGCGACGTTTTTTCTTGTACTCGCTCTCAGGATAGCCCTGAGCTGATCGAGAAACAAATCCTCTTTATCCAGCATGACACGGATTCCGCGCCAGCCGAGGAAGGGATTCTTTTCGGAAACAGCCTGCATCATGAGCTTGTCGCCTCCGATATCGAAGGTGCGGATGATCACTTGCTTTGGATACAACGCCTCCGCGAAAACCTTGTATTGTTGGACCTGCTCATGCTCAGAGGGAAATACTTCTTTGCCTAGCAACAGCACTTCCGAACGGTACAGGCCAACTCCGTCCGCCCCTTGCATTTTCACAAATTCCAATTCTTCGGCCAACTCAATGTTTGCAGCAAGCTGGACTCTATGGCCATCGAGTGTTTCGGCGGGAAGGTGGCGGAGAGTGGAAAGCTGTTTCTCGAAGTCCTTATATTCTTTGAGTTTCCGCTCGTACCTGCGGACCGTGCCTTCGGAAGGATTGATGACAACCATTCCGCTGTAACCATCCAGGATCATCGTATCGCCGTCGTGCGCTTTTCCGGCAACATGCGGCAGTCCCACAACGGTTGGGATCTGCATGGCGCGTGCGAGGATGACGCTATGAGAGGTCGCACCCCCGATTTCCGTCGCAAAAGCGAGGACTTCGTTGCGGCTCAGGATCAGAGTATCGGCAGCGGAAAGGTTTTGTCCGACGACAATATTCGCCCCTTCGAATTTGGAGACGAGTCGTTGTTCCTGCAGGTTGCGCAGGATCCTGTTGCGGACATCTTCGAGATCATTGGCACGTTCGCGGGTGTATTCATCCCTTGCGGCCACCATCAACCGGTGATACTTGCCAATCTCGTCCTGTACGATATACTCGGCATTCTTTTTTTCCTTTCGGACTCGTTCAAACACCGTATCAAAGATAATGGCATCATCGAGAATGAGGAGCTGTGCTTCAAGAATCTTTGCCTGGTTGTTCCCCAGTTTTTTCTCCGCGAAATCATAAATTTTCCTGAGTTCCTTTTTCGACCGGGCGATGGATTGCTCAAGCCGCGAAAGTTCCCTCTCAACCTCCTCTGTCTCAAGTATCCGCTCCTCGACCGTCGGCTCGTGTTTTCGAAACAGATACACTGAGCCTTTGGCAATTCCCGGCGATGCGGGTATGCCTTTGAGAATGATTTCGGATTTCTTTGGTTCAGTCATAGGGGGCGTCAAGCGTGGACGATGTTACATTTCCTCATCGAATCCGCGGTCGAACAAATCGACCATGGCTTTGGAGGCTTCTTCTTCATCATCGCCGGTAAACCTCAGCAACATCGTTGACCCTTGCTCTGCTGCAAGCGTCATGACGCCGATGATGCTCTTACCGTTGATTTCGAGGCCGTCCTTTTCGATGAAAAAATCCGCCTTATACTTTGCGGCGAGCTTCACGATCGAGGCGGCGGGTCTGGTATGAAGCCCCATCTTGTTCTTAATCGTAACCTCTTGTTCGACCATTCGCCAGGGCTTTCTAGAAAGTCCTGTGCATCAGCATATCGGCGAACCAGGAAAGCATCGAGCGGGCGTCGGACTCATGCAACTGTTGGAGCTGGGATTTGGCAGCTGCGATATCGTTCTTTACTTGGGACCGGGCGGCCTCCAGGGCGCCGGTTCGCTCATAAATTCTTCGAAATTCAGCGACTCTTCTCTTTGGTATACCACCGTTCTTCATAAAATTCAGCAAGACGGATTTGTCTTTTCCTTTCGCGTGCTTCAAAGCTTCCAACAAAAGGAATGTCTTCTTTCCTTCCACTAAGTCGCCACCGATGGTTTTTCCGAGCTTTTTTTCGTCGGCAATAATATCGAGCAGGTCGTCCTGAACCTGAAAGGCCCTACCGACGGATTCGCCGTACGCACGCAACGCGCGAAGCTCCCGGTCCCCCGCGTTGCCGATCAAAGCTCCGATTTCAGAGGCTACAGCGACCATTGCCGCCGTTTTCTTTTGAATCATGACAAGGTAATCCTCGACGCCAACACGACTTCTCGATTCGAATTCCTTGTCGTAGGCCTGACCCTCGCACACGATGACAACACCCTCGGTAAAAGCCTTGCTGATTTCTTGAATGCGCGAAGACGAGGTCCTGAGCAACGCACGGTACGCCAAAGCAAGGAGCGCATCGCCTGCGAGGATTGCAACATTCGTGTCCCATTTTTCATGAACAGTAGGCCTGCCGCGTCGCGAGCTGGCGTGATCCATGATATCGTCATGCACCAGCGTGAAATTGTGAAGAATCTCTATAGCAACGCCAGCGTGAAGAGCCTCGCCGATGCTTCCCCCGACAGCTTCACATGACAGCAGAACGAGGAGCGGACGAATTCGTTTCCCGCCGCCGTCCAGGACATATTTTGCCGGCTGGTACAGCGTGCGCGGCTGAGTTTCATCGATGAATCGCTTAAGGTATTCATCGACGTTCGTTTTGTATTCGAGGTATCGTTGGTTGAAGTCCATTCTTTTCTTTTTGGGTAGAGGAATCAAGACGCTACGTTGTTGATTACTTCTTAATCATTGTGCCCTTAAAACTAGTTGACGCTGTTGCAGGTCTTGGATCGTCCTGGATCCGGTCAGGAACATTGCCCCTTTCACTTGCATTATCCAGGAGTCAACCTTTCGTATCATTGCTTTTGTTCCTCCGGATTCGAGTATTTTCAACAACGGGCGGGCGGCGCCGGCCAGGTCGGCTCCAAAAGCAATGGACTTCGCAACGTCCATCCCTCCGGAAATTCCTCCGGAAGAAATGACCGTCAGGCCTGGGGTCTGGGATTTCAGACTCGAGACTTGGCGCAAAGCATCCACCGTCGGGATTCCCCAATCCCAAAAGGCCGCAGCAAACGATTCCTTTTCTCCTCTTTTCTTTCCATTATTCCATTTTCCATTTTTTTCATTTCTTCTAATAATCTCTACGCCCGCCCAGCTGGTTCCACCGGCACCCGCGACATCTATGATTCGAACACCGACATCAATCAGTCTCTTTGCGACGTCGGCTGAAATCCCCGCGCCAATCTCCTTCACAAGAACGGGGATGGACAGTTGCTTCACCAGCAGCTCAATTCCTCTGAGGACACCGCGAAAATCCGGAGAGCCTTCCGGTTGAAGGAATTCCTGCAAGGGGTTAAGATGAACGGCAAACCCGTCTGCACGGACAAGGTTGGCAAGTCTCTGAACCTTCGAGGCATCTTTTAACTGAGCCACTTCCGCCGCGCCGATGTTGCCAAACACGGGGATGTCTTTTGCCACCTCACGCACAACGCTAAAGGATCGGTGATAGGTCGAATCCTCCATCGCCTGGCGTTGGCTACCCACACCCATGGCAAGGCGTTTTTCGGCGCAGACTTCGGCGAGATGACGGTTTATCCTCTGTGCGTCTTTATAGCCACCCGTCATGCTGGAAATAATAAGCGGAAAGGCCAACTTTTTCCCCAGGAAGGTGACAGCGGTATCGATCTCGGAAAAATTGAGCTCGGGAATGGCGTTGTGAAGAAACTCGAACCTCTCAAACCCCGTCGTTTTGCCGCGGAAGGAGACATCCTTTGAAAGGGTGATTTCGACGTGCTGTTGTTTGCGCGAGGATGTCCGTGTGTTTGCCATAATTCATGGAGTTTGCATTCATAATACAGAAATGAGTAAGGAAAGGCAAGGAAGGGATTGTCGTGCCTTTACAAAGCAGTAATGCGGAAACGGTTTGATTTTCGTATCTTGCAAACCCATTCAACTTATCCTATGAAAGCAAAAGCATGCAAATCGGTATTGTCGGTCTGCCCTACTCGGGAAAATCAACCCTCTTTCAAACAATCACCAAAACCCACCTCGACGCTCATGCACTGGCAAAATCCGAGGCGCACCATGCCATCGTCAAGGTGCCGGATTCGAGGCTGGACAAACTTTCCTCGCTCTTTTCGCCCAAGCGTACTGTCCACGCGGCGATTGAATTCGTCGATGTCGTCGGACTGAAGAAGGGAGATACCGGCTCGACTCAGTTTACGTCAAACTTCTTTTCCAACGTCAAAAACAACGACGCACTGGTTCAGGTGGTTCGCGTGTTCTTAAATGACGCGGTCGCCCACCCCGACGGCTCCGTCGACTCAGCCCGCGATATCAAGTCATTCGAGGCAGAGTTTATTCTCGCCGACCTGGCAATCGCCGAAACGCGGGTGGACCGAGTGAAGAAGCAACTTCAGAAGACGCAGGACGAACATTTGAAAAAGGAATTGCCGGTTCTCGAGAAATGCAAGCATACTCTGGAATCTGAAAAGCCGTTGAGGGAGGCGGCATTCACAAAAGAAGAGCTTCAACTCCTGAAAACGTATCAACTCCTCTCGGTTAAGCCAATGCTTGTGGCGTTGAATTTCGACGAATCACAGCGCGCAACGGCGGAGGAAATCACCGGGAAGGTTGCAGAAACATTCGGCGGGCGCAATACGAAAGTGATGTCGTTCTTCGGAAAGATCGAAATGGAGATGTCCGAGCTCCCCGACGACGAATCGGCCGCATTCATGGGGGAATATGGCATCAAGGAATCGGCTTTGAATTCCCTCATTCGAGAATCCTATTCTCTCCTCGGATTGCAGTCCTTTTTCACGGTCGGCGAAGACGAGTGCAGGGCATGGACGATAAAAAAAGGCATGACTGCGCAGGATGCTGCCGGTGTCATCCATACAGACTTTTTTTCAAAATTCATCCGGGCAGAGGTTGTACACTACGACGATTTTGTAGCCCATAATGGATCGTTCGCAAAAGCCAAGGAGACCGGCCATTGGAGGCTCGAAGGAAAAGAGTACGTTGTGAAGGACGGGGATATTCTGTCGATCCGTCACGGATAACCAACTACTCCGCTCCCTTCGTATCTCAACGCTTCTATGTGCAGTTAAGGAACAGACGCATCTTCCTTTCACATTGCGGTACGTATGTGGTGGATCATCCCTCCATGTACTCAAACATCACAACCCCCACACCACCATTCAGGACACCAGACTGTGTTGCCTTCCGGACAAGTACATTGAGTATTGATAAAGGGATCATTGCTGAAATCGGCTGTCCAACTCGCGTCGCAGTAGTAAATTGTTCTCGACGGTTCGGTAGGACAAATAATAGTGCACGGCTGCGGAGGTCTTGTGCCACTTGCCTGGACCCAGCCTTGAACCAGTAACACGAGCATGCAAAGAACAAACAGAATCTGTGCTATTGCTTTCATGACATCCTCCTCGCTTAGGTGAATAAGGGAATATGTTTAAAAAGAGATCTTGTGTAAGACCTCTTTGGTCTGTTTGTCGTCCAGTGTTCCAACCCAGATACCTTCAACTGTGCCTGTTGGTTCTCTCACAATTGTTAGTGGAACACCTGGGAGGCGGTTCGCCTCGCCAAATTGTTTTATATCATTAGGCACAAATACGTTGTAACGAATGCTGTTATCATTAACATAAGCCGCGGTCTTCGACATCGAATCCCTCGATATGCCAAACACTTTGACATTTCTTTGTTTTGCCGCAGAAGCGAGCTGCTGCCACTGCGAGACGTTTGCTTTACAGAATTTACACGTTGTCGTAAAAACAAATATCAACTGTTTTTCCTTTAGTTCAAGCGGAGAACGGAACCTTGAGACAAGAGGTGTTAGATCCCTCACCGACATTATCTCACCTGTCGAGAGAGGCCGGCGTACAGGGAGATTTTCCTTTTTCAGCAGAGCATTTTGTTTTGCAAGAGTGAACACCTCGAAAACCAACAAAACAAGTATGACATGGAGAGTCACTCCATATACTGATTTTCCACTGACATTGATGCTCATTTGCCTTTTACACGTGTTTAGATTCTTCTGACGAAAGCTTGAGGACAATCATTGCGCCAATAAGCAAGCCGACATTTCGCAGAAAAAACGAGACATCAGTTTTGCTTGAAGTAAGATTCCCAAAACAACCGCATTCAATGGGACTGCTGATGGTTTGTAAGGCGCTCAGAATTGACAGCAGAAGAAGCAAAATGATGAAAAAAGCAGATAGCGAAACGAAAAATCCAAATAACAACAGAAGGCCGCTGATCAATTCTGCAACAGCGATGACCCAAGTTATTATTAGGGCACTGGTTGCTGG
This sequence comes from Ignavibacteriales bacterium, assembly GCA_016207415.1. Taxonomy (GTDB): domain Bacteria; phylum Bacteroidota; class Ignavibacteria; order UBA10030; family UBA10030; genus JACQPT01. The sequence continues at coordinate 2,213 of JACQPT010000201.1, read as the reverse complement.
AAGCTCGATTGCAATTGAAGCAAAGGCTGCTGCTTTATCCGGATAATACATTTTCGAAACGGCACTGAGGACAAACGTAAAGCCAAGCAAATAACGAATCGCAGTCGCGAGAATGCTTTTTGTGCGCGATAGCTGAATTGGAACTCGACTTTGTTTGTTACCAATAGTGACAGGAGCTCTTGTCAGTTTAGAGAATACCATAGAACAGTCATCCCCCGACCGAATGGGAATCATCAGATTACGACTTCCAAGATTTGAAGCTGTGAATCGCCACTTTCGCTAGCTGGTAAAAGCTGATTCGCGTGCATCTTATAATCAAGACGAATTGATTAGGCCGTTACTTGGTAATCATCATCTTCTTAGCTGTGCCATAGGTACCCGCATGAACTTCATAGAAGTACACGCCACTAGGCAAATCGTCGGCATAAAATATCGCAGCATGCCTACCCGCCGTCAACTCGGCATTCACAAGCGTCGCAATCCTTCGGCCAAGCACGTCAAATACGCGTAGCGAAACCAGCCCGTTTTTGTCAAGTTCGAATTCAATCTTCGTTGAGCCGTTGAATGGGTTCGGATAATTCTGAGCAACACGAAATGCCTGGGGACGACTCATTGACTTATTCTCGACTGCTGAGGAAAAATCGTCTATGAGGGCAGTCCACACACTCAGCTTAGTCGTATCCAGCCGCATCCAGATCGGGCGGATCATGCCATTTATCACTGCGATGTGGATGTAATCTCCAAAAAATATGGATGATTTCGGAACGAAGGGGACTTGACTTATCTTGAAATCATTCCACGTTTCCCCACCATCAGTTGATTTGGCAAGATACACATCTGTCGTACTGTCTGAGGGAGAATAGTTCCTGCGATCATAAAACACGACATAGAGAAAACCGTTTGATTCGTCTATGGCAATCGAAGGAAAAAATTGTTGAGCTGTTCCACCATCGGTGTTGACGCGTTGAGGAAGAGTCCACGACAACCCATTGTCATTGGATTTCACGATGAATACATCAGTGTTGTCCACTCCATTTCGTTGATCACCCCAGAGTACGTACACCGTTCCACGGTAGGGGGAATTGCTGACGTCGCAAACGGTCATTGGCAATCCGTTGCAACGATAGATCCCCGGGACATCGTAATCCCAGCCACCGGGCATCGAAGTCACAAAAATATCGCTGCCAAATGTTATCCCACCATCCAGTGAACGGTCAAACATAATACCCTTTGGTCCCGCCCAAGCAAGATAGGCTTCGCCATTTGGCCCCACCGCTGGAATCGCTCCTTCAAGTGTGCTATCACTATCAACGCAGTTACCGCTTTCATCGCTCACCTTGATAGGAACCGTGAGCAAGTCCGTCCCGTTGACTATCCGAGAAAACAGGATACGACTGCTGTCAAGCGCCGATTTGCTGCCGTACTTATCGAATTCCGTCCAAGCCATGTATACATTGTTTCGATATGCTGAGGATGTAACATCGCAGGCGAGCCATCCTTTGTCCTGATTCTTAGGTGAGTTCACCGGCGTAGTGAGAGAGTCATACCACGTCATCCCTCCGTTGGAGGAGCGATGGACGGTCATTCTGTCGAGAAAATAGCCGCCAGCCATAGATGTGATATGCGCATAGTAGGCGCGACCGTTTACATCAAAAAGCACACACGGGTCGCCATAGTTCCCCCATAACCACCCGTTCAGTACCCACGATTGACCACCATCTGTCGAGTAAAATTGGCTGTCGCTTGTGCCAGAGGGGTTACAAGCCGCGATGAGATTCTGGGAGTTTGTCGGATTGATGGCAATGGTCACTTCTTGCGCATAGGTATTCTGTGGACTGCTAACACGGACATTCGTATATTGAGCCCTCGCCTCCGTTATAGCGAAAAACAATCCCAGATATGGAACAACTGATTTCATCGTTGGCAATATCCAACTTTTAGCAAACACTTTGGCGTTGCACGCTCACCAGAGTCATCCGAAGAGCGAGCAAAATTGAAAAACGATCGGTAAGGAAAAAGCACCCAATAATTGCTTATGTGGTGACGTCATAGCAGTCGGACATTTCTGAACCCGAGCACAACGGCAAAATGGAAGAATGCGACTGTGGAGAATACCGGTCGTCTTGCTTCGATTGCCATCTGGATGCTTTTTATGTCATCCTGACCTCTGAAACTACGCTAGAATGTCGCGGCCAGAAAACTCTAACGCAAGT
>JACQPT010000203.1 GCA_016207415.1 Ignavibacteriales bacterium | reverse complement strand
TCGGCGTGATCGATATTCTTTTTCTCTCTGTTTCAATAAGATCCTCGATCAGTCCGAGCGCAGTGTTATTTGCCGTTGGATTGACACGAAGTCGAGGACTGCTCTTGGGTCGTTCATAATAGCGCCGTTGCGCTCAACGTGACCGTGATTTCTTGTTTTGTCTTCTTTGTTGCATTTCCTTTGACTGCGCCAATTCGTGCAGAAGGTCAAAGTCGCCGTTGAGGAGAGCTTGTTTCTTCTTGTGTGACCAACCTTTGATCTGTCTTTCCGAGTCAAACGCTTGTTGGTAATCAGGAAATTCATCCGACCACATGAGTTTTACAGGACGACGCCGAGCCGTGTAGCCGTCGTAAAGGCCCATTTTATGCTCGTACATTCTATTGTCTAAATCGGTTGTACTACCAGTGTAGAATGTCCCCTCTGAGCACCTGAGGATACACCCAAGCCATCATCTGAAAAGATTCACATTCAGTCCCAGTACTGCTCTCAGCCTGCACTTCCTTAGCACGCCTCGACTCCGCTGCGCTCGGCGTGATCGATATTCTTTTTCTCTCTGTTTCAATAAGATCCTCGATCAGTCCGAGTGCAGTGTTATTTGCCGTTGGATTGACACGAAGTCGAGGATTGCTCTTGGGTCATTGTTACTCTAGCACGCTTCGACTCCGCACCGGTATTGGGCAGAGAGGCTGCGCTCAGTGTGATCTATGTCTATTTTGAGGCCAGAACAAACACGCCGTTCCAGTTAGGCTCCGGAGGGTGTATCTGGAACAGCTTCATTCTTTCGATATAGATCTGGCACACCGGATCATTTGCCACGAAGCCCATAGCGTGTTCCATGTAGGCAACGCCCTCATCCCATTTGCGCGCCTGGTAGCACTTCACTCCCTCCTGAAAAGCTTCCAGGAATTGCTTCAGGTTGGTGGACACAGGTTTGTCGGCCAGCTGGATGAGCTCGTAGATTCGGACAGGTTCCGTTTTGCCAACTACTTGAACACGGTCGACTTCACGCGCAACGATTTTTTTCGACACCAGGTTATGAGTGAATTCGCTTATCAGGATGCCCGTTCCGTACTGTTTGTTGGTTCCTTCCAGCCGGGATGCAAGGTTCACCGGGTCGCCCATGGCCGTGTAATTGAACTTTGATTCAGACCCCATGTTCCCGACGATGCAGACACCGGTATTCAAGCCGACCCGCTGCCGAATTTCGATGTCGCCGTACTTTCGAATTTTCGTCTGGAGTTTATCGAGCCGGTCCTGCATTTCCAGAGCGGAAAGACAAGCGTTATAAGTCGCATGGTCGTCGGGCAAGGGCGCCCCCCAAAAGGCCATGATCGCGTCGCCGATGAACTTGTCGACAGTCCCACGATTCCTCATGATAATGTTGGTCATCTCTGTGAGATAGGAATTCAACAGCTTGACGAGAACATCCGGTGAGATTTTTTCTGATATGGTGGTGAAACCTTTTATATCGGAGAAAAGCAGAGTGATTTCTCGTGTCTCTCCTCCTAAACGCAGCATAGCTGGATTACTGATGAGATTTCGCACCACTGTTTTGTCCACATAGCGCTCGAACATTCCGGTGATCATTTTTTTCTGCTTGCCCTCGGTTGCCGCACGGTAAGCGACTGTAGACCCGAAACACAGGACAGCACTGAACAGCGGCTCCGCAACGTTATACCACGCGTTGGCGGATGCGAAGGAGTAATAGGCAAAGAGGACATAGACCGTCACGATGGCAAGAGAAACGCTTACGCCGATACGAGTCTGACTTAGCTGCGCGACGATGCCGATGATGAGAGTGAGAACGAGAAGAATGATAAATTGAAGCATCCCGTTTGCCCGATGAATAAAATTGTTGGTGACAATCGTGTCGTAGAAGTTCGCATGCGTGATATATCCGGGAGAGCTTGCGTTCACCGGAGTCGCATAAAAGTCGCCGATAGAACGCGTTGTCGGACCTATAATGCAGATTTTGTCTTTGAACTGAGAAAGGTACTGCACGTCTTGCCGTTGCGCCGCTTCAAGAATGTCGTAAAAAGAAAATGCCTTGAGGAGACTCTGGTCTCCCACATAATTGATGCGGACTTCACCCGAGATTCCTGTCTGAATTTCCAGGGAGCCTGCCGTGATATTCATTCCTAACTCATTCATCGTGAAATTCAACTGATTTGCCTTGATGCCCAGGCGATGCAATGCAAGGGCGAGGCCGAGGGAGGGATAGAGTCTGCCGGCATATTCGATAAAAAGGGGGGCGGAGCGGATCACCCCGTCTTCAGGAACAAGGTTGATGTGTCCGAGCCCGGTCGATACCTTAGCCAAAGCAGCAAACGGCCGGTCGTCGACTGCCGTGGATCGGGAGAAGACATGTTTTTGAGGAGCGGGGATTCCAAACTGACCAACAACAGGGACGGCCGCGGGATCAAAGTCGCCCCTTCCGACTTGTGATTTTTCGGGAACGTAGGGGCCGATGGAATTGAAAATGCCCGAGGCGTTTTTCAAATACTCCACCATGAGCTCGTTTTCGACACTATCACGCTCTTTTCTCGACTCCCCGATGACAAGGTCCAGAGCGACAGCCTTTGCGCCAAACTGACTGAGCAGGGTCATGACCGCCCCGTATTGGTCGTGCTCAATAGGCCATCCGCCGAGCTTGTCGAGTGAGTATTCGTCCAGACGAATGAGAGCAATCTCTTGAGCTGACGGACGTTCCCCCCGTACCTGCATCAAAACGTCATATCCCTTCCGTTCCAAAACTGCAAAAATATCTATCCCAAGGGCATCGTCGAGAATCGGTGTTTCAAAAATCAACAAGCTCAGAATTACAGCCCCAATGGCAAATCCCGCTCCGATGAGGTTCTTCGCGGAGAATCGTTTGATCATGGTGGCGTACTCAAAAGTGGGGGTTTTGGTCAAAAAGTCGTGCTAATGTAGCAAGGGGGCGGGTGAGATGCAATCAAAAGAAGGTAGAGATATAAATGATTCACATCAAGAACTTTTCTAGCACGCCTTCAACCTTTCCTTGACAAAGAAGGGCTATTTTGGTAATATTCGAGGAAGCAATCTCTTTACCGTGATTGTTCGTCGTCCTTGAGCCCGTTGTATCCTCCCCCGTCGTTCATGGATAAGTTAGATTTTTCGGCT
>JACQPT010000016.1 GCA_016207415.1 Ignavibacteriales bacterium | reverse complement strand
GTTGCACTCTGGCAGGATTCCATTTGGTTCAAACGAAAATGGAGTACTTCCATGAAAAACACGTTCGACGGACTTGTCTACGCCCTGCTGACGGCGGGAACATTCGGATGGTTGTGGCCTGCGGCCTAAAACCGTTTCAAAAACTAAATGCTCAGACCCCCTTTCTTTCCCCCCTCTGAAGGGGGAAAGAAAAAAGGGGTCAACTGAAAGACTCTTGGTCGTGAAGACTTTTTTTTGGGCATTATTTTTTTGTTCCCTCAACCTTTCATGGTCCTTTCAACAAAAAGGATTGCTACTGGAAGACCTCACGTGGATGGAGGCAGAAAAAGCCCTGACGAAAGAGACAATCGTTGTTCTTCCCATTGGTGCGGCAGCGAAGGAACACGGGCCTCACCTCAAATTGAAAAACGACTGGATCCTTGCCGAGTACCTCAAAGGCCGGGTTCTCGAAAAAGCAACCGTTGTCGTCGCACCCACGATTCCGTATCATTTCTATCCCGCCTTTGTCGAATATCCCGGGTCAACAACTCTTCGCCTGGAAACAGCCCGCGATATGCTTGTGGACTTGTGCAGAGGACTCGCCAGATTCGGCCCAAGGAAATTCTATGCGCTTAATACCGGTGTCTCAACAGTCCGCGCCCTCAAACCGGCCTCGGATTCGCTCGCGAGAGAAGGCATTACCCTGCGTTACACCGACTTATTGAAAGCTCTTGGCCCCATTGAAAAGAAGGTGGCCCGGCAAGTGGGAGGAACGCACGCAGATGAAATTGAAACTTCGATGATACTCTATATCGACTCGTCGATGGTTGATATGTCGAAAGCGGTCAAGGATTATCGTCCGGGCAAGGGCAGGCTTACTCGCGACCCACAATCTGACGGGACCTTCTCCCCAACAGGAATTTGGGGCGACCCCACACTTGCGACTCGTGAAAAAGGAAGGATCATTGTCGAAGCCCTGGTTGAAGGCTTGTTGAAGGAAATCGAAGATTTGCGGGTCATCCCACTTCGATGAACACTTCAAAGATACTGAGAATTCTTGCTGAAACGGGCGCCAGTCTTGCGTGGTTTTGTTTCCACTGCGATTTGATTATATTCTCTCGATCGCTTCCCGATCTAAGTCCGCATTACTATGTCTCAGAGATACACGAAGGCAAAAATGGCGGTGGTCAAACTTGCAACTACTATGGGTGTCGCCGCCATTGCGAGTTGCAGCCCCATGGGACCATCTCATACATATAGCGTGATTAACCACGAGAAGCCGAAAGAAGTTGCTGCCACAAAGCCGTTCATGGTAAGGATCACATTGAAGGATAGTTCGACATTCGAACTAGATGCATACCATCACCTCGTAACATTTGGACAAGGCAGTGAGTTTATCTACGGGAGGGGGACAAGAATCAACAAAACATCGGGCCGTAAATCTCTGTTCATTGGCGAGCTTCCCGCTAATCAGATACTCTCCAAAGATGTAATCAACGACGGGCCTGATGAATACCTTCGTTGTTATTTGATGGAGGATGAAATTGTGGAGTTCCATGTGAGAGATTACATTTCGACATTCCCCGAAGGCGCTGTTGGCCTTTGGTACGTAAAGTCTTCATCTGAACTATTTTGGCGTTTAAGACCTATTGGACCCGAAAAAGTACTCAAAAGATTCATTCCTTTGTCAAATATTTTACAAGTTGAGGTACTAAAGCCTTCTGAAACGTTCTATTCCATGTACGTCCTTTTATTTATAGTTACTATTGCCCTGTTTGCCGCAATTGCAACCCAATTAGGGGGAGCCCCTTATTTCAGCGGGTCTTAGTTATCGTGTCCTCACATAAGATTTCTCGAAGAGATTTCCTGAACAAAACGGCAGGCGCTGCAATCAACCTTGCAGCTCTGACCGACTCCGGCCTTAGGACGACTCGAGCAGTTAAAGCCATTCCCAAGCGTCCTTTCGGTAAAACAGGGTTGAGCATCACCATCCTTGGCCTCGGATGCGTTGACATTGGTTATGGGCCGCATTCCGTCGCCGAAGGGGCCAAAATTGTTGAAGCCTGCATCGATGCAGGAATCAACTACATCGATTGTGCCAGCAGTTACGGAAACGCTGAAGTAAAGGTCGGCGAAGTAATGAAGGCTCGCCGGAAAGAAGTCGTCTTAACGACAAAAACTCTCGAACGCTCCAACGATGACTCCTGGTCAGAAATCAACCGAAGCCTGGAACGTTTGAAAACCGATTATGTCGACCTTCTGCAGATTCATTCCATCAACAGCGTCGACCAGCTGGATTCCGTCACGATGAAGAACGGCGCGCTCGAAAGTGTGATCCGGGCAAAAGAACAAGGGATGTGTCACCATATTGGAATCACCGGACATACAAGGCCCTCAGTGATCAAAGAAGCGCTGAATCGATTTCCCTTTGAGACCACGCTCGTTCCGCTCAGTTCGGCCGATAAACTTGTCGACGATTTCGGCGACGTCCTGTTTCCTCTTGCTCAAACAAAGGGTTTCGGTATTATCGCAATGAAGGTTCTCTCGGCCGGCCGTGTAACAAAACACCCTGCGGAAAGTTTACGGTTTGCCATGACGTTACCCGTCAGCACAGCCATTGTGGGGATGGGAACGGTCGACGAAGTGAGACAAAATGTGGAGACCGCAACGAATTTCAAGCCGATGACGGACGCCGAAATGAAGGCACTTGTGGAAAGAACGCGCGACTTCGCAACAACCTCAGTGCTCTGGTGGAAACGAACGTGACAGAACCACGAGTGTGCCACGACTTTAAAGTCGTGACACATGCAAACTCATCTCCTTTATGATATCGCATCCAACCCTGGATCTTTCCAAGGAATTCGCTCTCAGCGACGAACAGCGGACAGCCTATCGGCGCGACGGCCATGTCCTCCTCCGCGGGTTGGCCTCTCACGAAGAAATCTATTTCTATCGTCGCTTCATCCTCGATGCCGTCGCTGAGGTCACGCGACAGCAGGATTCGCAGGGGCGAATCTCTGACTACAGCGCAATGTTCACGCAGGTCACGAACGTCTGGCGTGTGAATGAAATGGCCAGGCAGTTTGTTTTCGCCCGGAGGTTTGCCAGGGTTGCAGCGGAACTCATGGGGGTAAAAGGCGT
>JACQPT010000228.1 GCA_016207415.1 Ignavibacteriales bacterium | reverse complement strand
CTTCGCGTCGCTGAAATCGGGTGTTTCAGATCGAATGGTTGCGTCGAATTGGCCGAAATGTCCGGTGACCGTCGAGACCACAAGGTGCTTCACTTTGAAGCTGACTTCCGAGTGTGCCGGGTCGATTTTCCAGAGTGCCATGGTAGAGTTCCTTTCTTGTCTTGTATTGGTGTTGGTTGCTCTTTGAACGCTACCAATGTAACACATGGGCACACTCCTGTGCATTCACGCAGGTGAAGAAATTTCGTTAACCTATGATAACGCTGGAATCAGCCTTTTTGGCTGAGTTCTTTGCGGATGCGGCTTAACGACTGAGGAGTAATGCCGAGGTAGGATGCGATTTGGCCTTGCGGGATCTGTTCTACGAGTGCAGGATATGTCTTCAGAAACCTCAAATAGCGTTCTTCTGCCGAGGCGCTCAGGGACTCATTGATTCGACGATGCGTGGCGACGTGGTTGGCTTCCAGGAGTAACCGGAAAAATCGTTCCATTTTCGGAACGGCCTCCAGCATCTTGTCTCTCGCTTCTTTCTCCAGCACCAGGATTTCGGACTCCTGCATCGCATCGATATTATGGGTCGACACCGCGCCGCTGAGATAACTGTTCAAGTCGGAAATCCACCAGTCTTTGATTGCGAACTGAATGATGTGCTCCTCCCCTTTGTGGTCTACGGAATACTCTCGCAGGCAACCCTCATTGACAAACGCCAGGTGCTTGCACACATCGCCTTCCTGGAGAAAAAACTGTTTCTTCCTTAGTTTTTTCGGCGAAAAGTACTTGCTGAGGAGTGCAAACTCTTTCTCAGTAATCTGAATTCTTTTTTTGATATGCGAGTGAAGGAGGTCGAACATGGTCATGAGAAAAATAGTTTGGGCAAGGCAACGGGCGCGTTATGTGACATGAACCTCTTTGTGCATGACGTACGCGAGAACCAAGAAATTATTAAAAGATCGCGAAGGGATGTGTGTTTCTGTTTTTTGCTGTTTCGAAGGTTCGGCTATGGGCACGGTTAACACTTGGCATTAGACCTCGCCCCGCGTGATCAAGCAAATAGATGTACCCTCTCCTAAAGCTCCGGCAAAACACTTTGAGGAGAGGGTGTCAAGGGTCAGAACAAAACTTCGTCGTTACCAAAAATCAGTGACCCCCTTTCACCATCGCAATTTCAAGTTTTAGGACAGGATAAAATTCCCGGACATTTTCCCGCGGGGTGAGTCTATTATTGCCGTCGACTACGCCCTTTGCCTCATTCGGCCAAAGGCAGTGTTGCCACTTGGGTTTTCTTTTAAGGAGAGGGGTCGGGTTTTCTTTTTGCTGATTGAGGTGAATCGCCCCTAGTGTTCACTTCACCACATAATTCATCTTCCGCAATTCTTCGGCAGCGCGGGTGCGCTGGTCGCCCTGAAGCTCAATCGTTCCCCCCTTTACCGTTCCTCCGGCGCCGCAGTGTTCCTTGAGAATCCTGGAAATCTCCCGCATAGTCTGCGGATTATGTTGAAGGCCCAAAACGAGCGTGACGGTTTTTCCTTTTCGTCCTTTCGTGTCCAGCGAAAGACGCACAACCCTTCCCTTGCCGTCGTGGGGTCGGTGAGGCGTTCCCTGTCGAAGCTCGGCCGAATCGGGCAAAAGTCGGTGAAGGTCCGAGAACGATTTGAGTTTCATACGCTTTCGCTAATCTCACTCCGTAGTTCAAGGCATGGAAAGAGCGTTATCTCGGCAGGGTTAGCAGAACGCTGCGTTGCCAGGACGGATTACAGGGGAAACAAGAGAGGGAGCATCATCCCAGCGCGCCTCCTTGAGAGCCAATGTGAATCACCTGATCGGCCCTGGGTTCTGGAAAGAGTTTGGCAAATGTCGGCATGGCGAAGAACCCTTTGATCTTCATTTCGCCTTTGAGCATCAACATTGGCGGCGGTTCCATCTTAGCGGCAAGCTTTTGGAGCGTCTCCGGCTTCATCGATATTATCAGGTTCGGATCCGAGGCCGTCTCTTCTTTGAGGATGCAGGAACCATCCTTCACGCGGAATGTCCACGCACCCCCACCGGGTCCCGTGAAGTTCCACGTCACGGTAAAGTCCTTGTTTGCGGCAGCTGCCTTGTCCATTGTCAAAGCCATGAAGTTCATGAGGAACCCAAGACGCAGATGAACCCCCGACGGATTGAGCATGGGACCACGCTTACCGGTTCGGATCCAAAGCTTCGTATATTCTGCGATCGTGTGAAGAAGAACCGCGTGCAGATGCTCCCGCGCTGTCCCCCATCCGCCGAAAAGAGGCATCCACGCCTTCGCTTCCAAGTCCCTGTCATGCATCCTGGAGAGCATTTGTCTTATGACGTCACGCTCCTGCCGCATCTGCCCCAGCGATTGCTCTACAGTCTGAGACATGGGCTTGCTAGCAAACATCCGCGCGTTCCAATCTGCGAGGTCGCGGATCGTTCGATAGAGGATTTGTTCTTCTTTCGGAACGTTCGCACCTTTGCTTATGTAGCCCGAAATAAGACGGTCAAAGTACGCAAGGTGATAGGGTTGGTCGGCGTAGACCCATGTTTTGCCGAATTTTTTCGACCATTGTGACTGCGGGAGCGTGGAGTACACCTCGTCCAGTTTTTTCCAGACATCTTCCAGCTCAGACCCGATCGAGGCAACACTGGTTACTGTATCATAATGCATGAGAACTCTCCTTTATGTGTTTCCAAAATAAGAAAAAATGCGAAGATTCTCGATACAGAAGAAAGAAGCGGTCACAGGAGAGGCAGTGGGGGCAAGACGGATAGTGATGGCGTACGTGAAGGTCCGAAAGCAATTTGAGTTTCATGTGCTTCCAGTTCAACCTTCACTGTTTCTCATTTACTTCATCCCTCTCTTCTTCTTTTCAATCAGAACTTGCGTATCCACAGGCGCGGCGCAGACAGGACAGACATAACGCCGGGTCGTTTCGTTAAAATTGGGTTCGTGGAGTTGTTTGCAGTTTGGGCAACGAACAACCAACAGAGCATTTTGTGGCGACTCTGCCATGAATAGTTTAGAGTACTGCGTCGACAGGGAACTTCATAATGCAACGCTTCTTATGTTGAGCCTCTTTGCACCTCAAATTTGCCGATTTTCAACACGAATTTCCATCCCCTTGGCAGCTTGCGATCCCGCCGTTGCCCCAGCGATCGGCTATGACAGACTTCACGCCGCCGGATCCTACCAAGTCCCCTCTGACGCGACGGAATCAGCGTTGGCGAGAGGGGACCATTCCTAGGATTATCTTTGAAGGGGTGTGTGCTTTTGTTTATGCTGTTTCGGTGTTTCGGCTGGAGGCTCGGCTAAAACTTGGGTTTAGACCTCACCCCTCAATGTCCGCGGCCGAGAATTAACCCTCTCCTAAAGCTTAGAAGAAACTTGTTGAGGAGAGGGTGTCTTGGGTTTGTCAAAGAAAAACATGGACGGCGAATCACTCTGTTGGGGCGATTCGCTTTGTAGGGACATATCGCCATACGTCCCTACAGATAAACATGAATATATTGCGAATCGCCCCTACGGTTCACACATGTTCATGTTGTGGTTCGCCCTCTATGGGTGACTTTTCTTTTGTCCAAGTCCCCTCTAACGCGAAGGAATGAGCGTTGGCGAGAGGGGACTCCTTCTGCGCAATTTCTCCGCAGGGGTGTGTGCTTTTGTTTTTGCTGTTTCGGTGTTTCGACTGTGGGCTCGGCTAAAACTTGGGTTTAGACCTCACCCCGCTGGACAATGCAGATGAATGTGCCCTCTCCTAAAGCGCAGATAAAACTTGTCTAGGAGAGGGGGTCTTAAGTTAGGCGGACTAATCTGTAGGGGCGATTCGCGTGTGTAGGGCGAGGCGACCTCGGCCCTACAAATTAATCATGTTCCATGACGCGAATCGCCTCTACGGTTTACACATGTTCCTGTCGCGGTTCGCCCTCTAAAAAAACAAAGCCAGCGTTTATGCGCCGGCCCGAGAACGTGCTAGCTTGTCATCCTGAAATCTCGAAACCTTCTATTCTTCCTGTTCCTTCATATCCCCCTTCTTCTTCTCCCGCTTCTGACTTTCTTCCATTTGAGGCTTCTCAAGCATTTCATGCTCCAGCATTTCCCTTCTTTCTCTCATTTCACGCTCCTTCATCTCCCTCTCCTCGCCTTCGTCGTATTTCATTTTGACCTTTCGTTCCCTGAGCTCGCGCAGTTTCCTCTGCTGCTCGGCGGAAAGCTTGTTCTTGATCCGCAGCATCATGGTGACCTGGGTTATTTTCATTTTACGCTCCAGGTTTATCACTTTTTCAAGCTGTGCGAGCGCCTGCTGCTCGTCCACCTTGTCGTTTTTCAGGATCTCCTCCATGGATTCCGCCTCCGTCTTCATTTGCCATTGTACGTCCGTGAACGTCGACTGCGCTTTTTGAATCTCGGCCTTGATTGCGTTCTTTTGATCTTCCGTAAGCCCTAAAGCCTTCTGGTTTTCCATCAACAATTCGGGCGGGAAGAAATCCATTTCCATGCCCTGGTTGCGGCGCATCTTTTCCTGGCTCCACACAGCGACCGTTGTCGCAACGATAAAGACCACAACGCCAATACTTCTTTTCATATGTTCCTCCGGACAATTATTCGAACTTGATATTCATATCGGCGAACGTTTCGCCGAGTTTCGGCACATTCTGCAGCAGCTTTGCAGCCGGGGATTTTAACAGCATATCCGTGGGCGCGCGCCATTGGGCAATTGGCCTGCTTGCCTCGAGAGCCTGTGCAAATTCGACGTCGGCGGCGGAGGGCCGCACGGAAACGATGGTGAACGACGTGAGGGCGATACCGGCTGCCGCACCGGCAAACCGCGCAACGATGGGAATCCTCCGGATAACCGTCGCACCCTGCCGCATGCGGCTCAAAACAAACGCAAACGACGGAGCGTGTCGTTCATCATCACGTCGAAGCTGCTGGTAGAGGTCTTTGATGTCCTTGTCGTAATTCATTGAATTCCTCCATTCTTTCCAATTGCCGACGACAACTTTTTTTTCCCCGCTGATAATGTGTCCGGGCGGAGCCTACGCTCATTCCCAGCACAGCCGCCGTTTCCTCGATGGTGAGGTCCTGGTAAAAGACAAGGTGCAGGACTTCCTGCTGTCGCCTGGGCAGTGCGGCCAGCGCCTTTCGGAACATCTCAACATTTTCGGACACGTTGATCGACTCTTCCACCGAATCGTCCGAAGGTGAGTTTTCCGACCGGTCGATGCTGAGGAACCGGAGCCCTCCGATGATTCTCCTCCTCCGCTCTTCTGCTGCCGTTTTCCGGATGACGGCAAAGAGCCACGTTTTGAGGCTGGATTTGCCGGCGAACTGCGCTGTTCCATCCAGCACTTTCAGGTAGACACTCTGCAGTACATCGTCCGTCATGGCCCGGTCGCGGCCACAGCAATGCAAAGCCCAGCCGAAGGCTGCAAGGTGCAATCGTTCCAGTTGCGGGCGAAGGTCCGTGTTCATGAAATGGGCTTTCGTATTAGTTGCGCAGCGGTGGGGATTATAGGACAGGATAAATAGGCTTTTGTTGGAGGCAATGTCAAGGCTGGGATATTAAGGCGAACCACTCTGTGGGGGCGATTCGCGTGAATGGTGCGAGGCGACCTCGCCCCTTCAGATTAAACATGTTCATGTTGTGGTTCGCCTTCATTACATCGCGCGCCAAAGCGGAATCCGCGCCGGGAGATCTTCTTCACCCAACTCGCTGCATAAACGTTTCAACCCCTCCCTTGCGCCCTTCCATTTCAAGGCTTCCAGGGTTTCCTTTAGCGGAACATCGAGGCGCAGGGTCGCCAGCTGGCGATACAGCATCGCCTCGTCCCTGTGTTTTTCAAGGGTCCGGGCAATATGTGAAGCCCTAGCGACCTTGACACCCCATGTCGAGTCGTTCAACGGAATTTTTTCCAGGTGCCCGAAGCGATAGAGTACAGCCGCGGCCGATTTAGCTCCCCAGCCTTCGATTCCCGGATATCCATCCGCCACATCGCCCACGAGAGCGAGCCAGTCCGGTATGGACTCTGGACGCACGCCGAACTTCTTTATCACTTCTTCCTCGTCGAGGATGATCTCCCTGCGGCGGTCCCAGAGGACAACACGTTTGCCCGAAACCGATTGAGCCAGGTCCTTATCCGGCGAACAGATCACGACCTGCTCCACACCATCCGAGTTCTTGAACAACGCAGCTCCAGCCGCCAACGCATCATCCGCTTCAAACTCCACCATTGGCCAGACCACGATTCCGAGGGCAGAGACGGCTTCCTCGGCCAGGTGAAACTGTGCAAAGAGATCGGGCTCGATGCCTTCGGCCGTTTTGTAGCCGGCAAAAAGTTCGTTGCGGAAGGATTCGATGACGTGGTCAAAGGCGCAGGCGACATGCGTTGCCCCCTCGGTGGTCAGGAGTTTAAGCAGGCTCCTTAAGATACCGAGCGTGGCACCGACCTCGCGGCCGTCGGCTGCTTTTTGGGGCGGCGCGCCGTAGTAGTTTCGGAACAGCTCGTAGGTGCCGTCGACGAGGTGGACTTTCATGATCCTGTGTTAGAAACGTAAATTGCCATCCGCACAAGCCTTCCGTCCATTTTCTTTTGCTCTCCCAAAAGAAAACGGACAAAAAGTCCCGCTGTACGGGATGGCGCGAATTGTAATTTCGTTGAGCGCCAAAAAGGGCGTTCGTCGAAATCGGAACGCACGTTTAGATCCCGCCCCACTTTCCCTAAATCTCAGTGCGTGAGATTTTCAGCATACTCAATGATCCGTCAGAAGTGCACTTCGATTAAAGTCCCGCGGATTAAGCTCCACCCACAAACCCAGCCGATTTCGAGCCTCCCCCACAGCCCTGCCTACCGAACGGACGACGTTCGTCCGGCAGGCAGGCGCCAACACACTCCCTGGCTCAATCAAATCAAAAGCAAAAAGGAATTCAAAGAAATCCACCAAATGATCCGTAGATTTTTCGGGGGCGCCGTAATAGTTTCGAAACAGCTCGTAGGTGCCATCGACGAGATGGATTTTCATTCAGATACCAGATTGTCATTCTGAGCGAGGCCCCGACGAGTCGGGACGGAGCGAAGAATCTGACAAACAGGTTGTTCAGATTCTTCGTCCACAAAGCGGACTCAGAATGACATGCCATTTGTGACTTCGACAAGAGTCCCACGCAATTAAAGAATATCGGTCAAAAAGAAGCGAAATGAAATTCGGGGCTGGGTTGATAAGGAATCATACAAAGCCCAAGCTCAATCCCTGAGGTTGTCTAAAAAGTAAATTTTTCCGTGACGATATTTCAGCAAGGAAAAATCTACTCGCGAAATTTTCGCGGAATCGTCAGTTACAAAATTTAGGTCATGCCAAATCGACGCGTCAGCTTTCTTTTTGGACAACCTCGAAATCCCTCGCTCTCCGCTTCGGTTAAGCCGACGTTATCTGGTCGGCTTTTTTGTTGACTGAATCTTTTTTCGAATCATAGCATCTAATCGGAAAAGAAATCAAAGGATTACAATGCCAGAAAACCTTACAAAAGATACGTTTCTCGAAAAAGTCTTCAACTACGAACAGAACCAGCAATGGAAATTCGAGGGCGACCTCCCGTGTGTCATCGATTTCTGGGCGCCTTGGTGCGGCCCATGCAGGATGGTTGGCCCGGTCATTGAAGAGCTTTCGAAGGAATACGAAGGTAAGGTGAACTTCTACAAGGTCAACACGGACGAGGAGCAGGAACTGGCAGGAGCCTTCGGAATTCGCAGCATCCCATCTCTGTTACTCGTGCCAAAAGAAGGTCAACCCAAAATGGCCGTCGGTGCGCTGCCAAAGGCTTCATTGAGACAGGCAGTCGAACAGGAATTGCTGGGAATGAAGATTATTACGCTGAGTTAGAGAGTCCGAAGGGCGAATCGCATTATGATTTTTTTGTTCTGTAAGGGGTTTTCAATTGAACACCCCTACAAAGAATGCGATTCGCCCTTCTGCATTCAGTACGGAAACCTCGCATCCATCCTGCTTTTGGCCAACTCCACCAAGTAATCGCTTATGCGGTCAACAACGATGCGTAGATACGCCTCACCTTTTTCCTTCGAAGCCTTGCGCGGGTCACCGTAGGTTGAATCCTTCGTCACGAGATGCCATGGCCGGGTAATACTCACCCACCCTCTATTGATCGCTTCGAACCTCGATTTCCTTGTCGCTCCATCTTTTGTTCTCTCAAGATGAATGAGATCTCCGAAGAGCGCTAGTCCGACGCTGGTTTCGAGTTCATCCGCGTGTTCACCAGAATTCTCAAAAATTTCCTTCACTTTATCCTGCCCAACTTTCCACCAATCGACAAGACTGACAAACACCTTTGTCCTGCCATAAAGTGATCGGAGAAGTGGTTTGAAATCGTTGCCGCCATGTCCGTTGATAAGGACGAGTTTGAGTATACGATAATGCTCGAGCGAGGCTGTAATATCGATGACGATAGAATCGAGTAAATGTTGACTGACATTCATGGCAAGTGGAAACCCCATCGTGTTGCCCTGGACGCCATAAGGTATTGTCGGCAGAAGTATTGGACGAGATTTCCGCGCCCATGCTCTTTGACACACGCGTTCAGCAATGGCTGTGCTATGGAACGCATCTGAGCCATACGGCACATGCGGCCCGTGTGCTTCCGTCGACCCGATGGGGAGGATGGCAACTTCGTACTTTTGTTTTGTGACTTCATCAAGAGTAAGTTCCTGTAATTTCCATAATTTCATCGGTTTTCCTTTCTGTTAAGATTCTCCAAACCCATAGAAGAGATCTTCGAGAGATTTTGCGGGAGAAACAAAGCGAGATTTTGGGGCATGATTCGTTTGAAAATACCAAAATTCTACATTTTCTCCTTGTTCGTTTTCGGAATATTACTTACCTTTCAAACGTCAAATCACAGTACACCGTGATCGTCCTGACGGAGGTCAAATTCCGTTGGGCGACGTAGCCACGCATTTACGTCGCAGTTCGATTGTCAGCGGTTCATTTTTCGTGGAATCAAATCCCACGAGATGCGGCAACGCAATCGTCAGCGAAGCTTGCGGGTAACGTCCGCCGGAGGCGGACTCTCGTGTACAGTACATTTCACCATTAACAGAAAGGATTTGTTCCATGGAAAAAGGAACAGTCAAGT
>JACQPT010000200.1 GCA_016207415.1 Ignavibacteriales bacterium | reverse complement strand
TCGGTTTTGTGAAGGCAGCTGCATCGGTACCTCTGGCTTTCGTAGAAACCTCAACGATGACGTTTTCGACAGCGCTGGTATATTTTGCAATCGTTGCTGTTCTGTTCAACCTTCGTAATAGATTACTCCTTAAAAGAACAACAATCTTTCTTCTTGCCGCCGCAAATTTCTTCATCTTTACGGAGGTGTTTGAACACGGGCGGAGTACACTCAAACTGACAATTCTGGATGTAGGTCAGGGAGATGCCATCATGATCGATTTCCCGAACCGTTCAAGACTTCTTGTCGACGCCGGCCCACAGTCCTTGAGACGCGACGCAGGTGAATCAGTGGTGGCTCCATTTTTGAAAAGAAACGGAATGAGATCGCTGGACGCACTCCTGATCTCTCATCCACATGCTGATCATTTCGGCGGTGTGAGTGCCTTACTCAAGCATGTTCCCATCGGCAAGATCGTCGAGGGCGCATCGCTGGGTGATTCCGGCCTCTATGAGTCTTGGAAAAGAATTGCCCGCCTCATAGGAATACCGGTCGTGAAACACGAGGCCGGCGAGCAATTGAAGCTTGATCCATCTGCGCGGGTCTACATCTTGCACCCACGATTGCCAGAGGACAGTTCATCCAATCACAATAATGCGTCTCTCGTACTGAAAGTTGCGTATGGGACAACTTCAGTGCTTCTGACAGGTGATGCAGAATTTGAAACTGAAGAGAAGCTTCTCCGCAGGTACGGTGCATTCCTTTCCAGCCAGATATTGAAAGTCGGCCACCACGGAAGCATCACAAGTTCCGGCGAAGAATTCCTGAAAAGAATTTCGCCTCAGTTTTCATTGATTTCCGTCGGCCTCCGGAACAAGTTTCGCCATCCCTCGGATGAAGTGATCGCCCGACTTAAGTCTCTGGGGAAGGAAGTTCTCAGAACTGACCGTCAGGGAGCGATCATCCTGGAATCCGACGGGAGGAGCTGGAAACGCATCGATTGGCGGTAACGACGTTGTATTGAAATTCCAGCGCCACTTCTGTACCTTCTCACACGCCGCACAAGAGAATACTCACCAACTTGGCACATCTCATGAAATCATCCATGCTTGACCACTTCGCACGATGGAGAAAAGAAGTCCTTCAGCCGGCAACGACAAGGGGAGGACAACGCCGGAAAGACTTCAAGACGGATTCTGGAACGGAGATCCAGCCGCTCTATATTCCCGCCGAACGTGACGAAGAACTGAAATTGGGCTTCCCTGGGGAATTCCCTTTTACTCGCGGCATCTATCCCTCTATGTATCGTCAGAAGCTTTGGACGATGCGGCAGTACGCAGGCTTTGGAACGGCAGAAGAGTCGAACAAACGATACCGCTATCTTAGGGAGCAGGGGACTACCGGACTCTCCGTCGCTTTCGACCTGCCGACGCAAATGGGATACGATTCGGACCACCCGCTGGCTGAAGGAGAGGTAGGAAAGGTGGGAGTTGCTATTGACACACTTGCGGACATGGAGATCCTTTTTGACGGTATCAAGCTTCAAGACATCACAACGTCCATGACGATCAATGCCACAGCCGCCATTCTCCTCTGCATGTATGTTGCCGTCGCGAAGAAACAGGGGGTAGACCTCAAGAGACTTTCTGGTACGGTGCAAAACGATATCCTCAAAGAATACATTGCGCGGGGCACATACATTTATCCGGCCGTGCCGGCAATCCGCCTGGTCACAGATGTGTTCGAATGGTGTGCACGGGAGCTTCCGAGATGGAATGCCATTTCTGTCAGCGGCTACCATATTCGGGAAGCCGGTGCCACAGCCGAGCAGGAACTGGCCTTCACGTTGTCGAACGCGATTTCTTACGTCGATGCGGCTGTGCGGAGAGGTCTCAACGTGGACTCGTTTGGCAGCCAGATATCCTTTTTCTTCAACGCCCACAATAATTTCTTTGAAGAAATAGCAAAATTCCGGGCAGCAAGAAGAATCTGGGCGAACATCATGAAAGAAAGATTCAGTGCGACAAAAAGCGAAACGATGATGCTTCGGTTCCATGCTCAGACCGGTGGAGCCACTCTCACTGCCCAGCAAATCGATAACAATGTCGTCCGGGTAACGATTCAAGCCCTCGCCGCGGCGCTCGGCGGATGTCAGTCCCTTCACACAAACTCCCGCGATGAGGCTCTCGCTCTGCCGACCGAAGATGCCGCTCGTCTGGCGCTGCGGACACAGCAAATCATCGCGTATGAATCGGGGATTGCCGACACGCCCGACCCCCTCGCAGGATCATACTTTCTCGAAAGTCTTACGGACGACATCGAGCAAAGAGTCTGGCGTTATATCGCTCAGGTGGACGAAATGGGAGGAGCTGTCAAAGCTCTCGAACAAGAATTCTTCCAAAGAGAGATAGCCGATAGCGCATATCGTTATCAAAAAGCTATCGAGTCAAAGGAAAAAATCATCGTCGGGGTCAATGCCTTTGAGGAGCTCGAGGAAAGGCCCGTCGAAATTATGAGGATCGACGAGAGTATCAGATTGAAGCAAATTGAACGACTTAACAGAACGAAAGCTGGGCGAAGTAACGAATCTGTTATCAAATGTCTCAAGGATCTTGAAAACGCTGCGAAATCGGATAAAAACGTTGTGCCCGGGATTCTGAAGGCAGTCGAGGTATATGCCACCATCGGAGAAATTGCCGATATCCTGAGGAATGTTTGGGGAGAGTTTAAAGGAGACGCGTCGAGTCACTGATTCTGTTGTGGCCGACGACTTGCTTTTGGTCGGCCAAAATGCTTTAATACTGGTGAAATCCACACTAAGCAAGGCTTAGATTATCGACGATTGTTAAAGCTTCAGGGGAGCTCTATTGCTCCGTTTCCGTGAAAATCCTTTGAGGCAGGAATGGTGCTCAGAGGCTTCCGTGCGTCCATTGCCGATGGCACCTCTCAGGGCGCTGACGCTTTTCTTTTTCGTGTTCTTCTGCGGCACCGCGTTTTCCAAACTCGGTGCACAAACCAAACGAATGGTTATCGACGGAAGCATCAGGTTGGAGGAATCGGCGCTTCCTTCCACAGCTCTTATCCGCATCCTGCGTTCCGATTCCATCATCGCTAAGACTATCTTTATTTACGACCCTTTCAAAGGGAAATTCGGCGTTCGCGTTTCCACGGCCGATGGTTTTGAAGACGACGAGAGGATACTTTTTCGAGTCGTTGTATCTTCCAAAGATTCCTTTTTGGCGCGCATGACGAGTCCGGTGGTTTTTAAGGGCACAGATATGACCTCTCCTGCGCCAAATATCAAGACAGAGATCTTCCGTAATCATATCCCGCAGCTTCGCCGGACCATGCCCGATACGACCATTCACGAGAATCAAAGCCTTCGATTTCGACTTGTGGCCATCGACCTGGATGGCGACACGATAAAATACCGGTTAGTGAAGGCCGCGCCGTCGACCAGCATGGATAGCATTACGGGCCTCTTCTCCTGGAAGCCCGGCTTTGATGATTCCGGGGTCTACGAAGTGGTCTTTGCAGTCGAAGACGGTTATGACAGGGCGACATCAAAGACTGTCGTTGTCACAGTGAAAAATGTAAATCGTCCTCCGCAGTTTACTCAGATTCTCCCTGATACTGTCATCCGGGAGGGAGAGACTCTGAGATTTTTTGTCAAAGCCGGCGATCCCGATAATGACGGGATCGTATTCTCTCACAATAGTTTGCCCTTTGGCGCGATGTTCAGTTCTTCCGACGGCATTTTCGAGTGGACGCCAAATTATGAGCAAACGGGAGAGTATATCTTCACCCTCTCTGTCCTCGACGAGAGCAACGCCGGTGCATCGAGGACTTCAAGGATTACCGTGCTGAACGTCAACAGACCTCCTGTATTCACGAATGTTGTCGCGGACACCTCGGTTGCAGAGGACAACACACTGAATTTTCAGTTTACGGCAATGGATCCAGACGATGACGGAGTGAGATTCTCTCTTGCATCCGGTCCTCCAGGGTCTGCGATATCTGGTGGTGGCTTGTTCTCATGGAGACCAAATTTTCGACAGGCTGGGGATCATGAAGTTGTGGTTCAGGTCAGCGATGACACGCTTCAAACTCAGGAAACGCTGCGCATCCATGTCGACAACGTCAATCGTTTACCAACATTGCCCAGGCTGCTGAGGCCCTCATCTTCGGATACTATTAATGTGACTAATGGGAAACCCGTTGTTTTCGCGTGGAGAAAATCATCAGACGAAGATGTTGACGATACTTTGAGTTATGCACTGCATTTGAAGGGAGAATTGCTTGACACGACGATTGTCGACATACATGATTCTACGACAGCCTTGAATATCCGCGCAAGACTTCGTGCCAACTCATTGTATACGTGGTCACTTTCTGTGACCGATGGTTGGACAGTTCTCCGATCCCCAGAATCGTATTCCTTCAGGACTTCAGGCGCGCCTGTTAAAGAAAGCACAGCTCCTTCTCCCAGGATTTTTTCCCTTGAACACAATTATCCAAATCCGTTCAATCCTGTTACATCAATCAGATACACAATTCCAGAGCGTAGCTTTGTGAGGCTGACGGTCTGGAATATGCTCGGAGAGCTTGTTCAACAGCTCGTATCAGAGGAAAAGGACGCCGGAATTTACGAGAACGCTTTCAGAGCCGAAAGCCTGCCGAGCGGCGTCTACCTTGTGAAGCTTGAGGCGCATCCCATTTCAGGTCTGGAAAGAAAAGACTTCATCAGCACAAAAAAGATGATTCTGGTGAAATAGAATCCTCGAAAGAGCCGGACGAGAAAGGCCTTCCTTGAGGGATTTCCGCTGCGTTTCTCCAGGCGGTAGTGGCTCTAACTGAGCTATTAGCCTCCAGGCACTCTCCTCGTTCTTTTCACGTCTTTTGGCTATATTGCAGTGTGCGTTTGTCAAAATCCGAAACGAGGTACCTTCGTTCGCTCGCCCGGAAGAAGTTTCGCGAGAGTGAAAAAAAATTTCTTGTTGAAGGATGGAGAGCCGTAAAAGATGCCCTGAGCTCCCCGTTTAAGATCGAACTTGCGACAGTTCTCACAAAGTATCTCGAAAATCCTGACTATCAACCTCTTCTTCAACAGCTTCAAGACCGCGGGGTTGCTCTCAAGGAAATCAGCGAAACTGAGCTGCGGCAAATATCTGATACTGTCCATTCCCAGGGAATCGTCGCTCTCGTTCATCAGAAAAAGTACCGCCTGCCGGACATTGTCGACGACAAGTGGAGCTTCGTTGTTGTGACAGACGCTATCTCGGATCCGGGGAATCTGGGCTCTATCCTTCGGAGCGCAGATTGGTTCGGTGTGGATGCGGTTCTTCTTGGAACAGGAAGCGTGGAATTGTATAACGAGAAAGTTGTGCGCGCTACGGCGAGCTCAATTTTTCACCTTCCCGCGGTCGAGAATGTCGACCTCCTTAAGGCTCTCCCCATCATCAAAAATAAAGGCTTTTTTGTGGCCGCGACGGCGGCAGGGGCAAAAACCGATTATCAGTCGCTGCAACGGAAGACGAAGATGGCAATCGTTCTCGGCAGCGAGGCGAGAGGGATCCAAAAAGTCGTGCATGAACTTGCTGATGCCATTGTCAGCATCCCGAGAGTTGGGAGGGCGGAATCTCTGAATGTCGGCGTTGCCTGCGGCATTATGCTCGCTCATTTCAGAAACACGAAGAATTCCTGAAGATGCCAACGTCAGTTCCCGGATTCAAGGTCGGCCATTACACGGACACTGAAGCGTCAACCGGTTGCACCGTCATTCTCTGTCCTCCGAAGACTCGAGGAAGCTGTGAAGTGCGCGGGAGCTCTCCTGGAAGTCGAGAACTCGCGCTTCTCGGACCAGACAAAACCATGCAGGAAGTCCACGCCATTCTCCTGACAGGAGGGAGCGCGTTTGGGCTTGCCGCCGCCGACGGAGTGATGAAATGGCTTGAAGATCACGGGATTGGTTATGAAACGCCTTGGGTGAAAGTGCCAATTGTGCCTACCGCAGTAATTTTCGACCTTAATATCGGTGAAAAGGCGACAAGGCCTAATGCTCAAGCAGGTTACAGGGCTTGCGAAAACGCTATGGATGAGCAGGCTCAGGAAGGAAACGTGGGTGCGGGCTCCGGAGCAACTGTCGGGAAGTGGAAAGGCATGGACCACCGGATGAAGGGTGGGTTTGGGTGGGCAACCGAAACGGTCGGCAACCTTGTTGTCGGAGCGGCGGCAGTCGTAAATTCTGTTGGGGACATTGTTGACAAGGATGGAAAAATTCTTGCCGGAGCCAGGTCGACGGGAGGAAAATTCTTTGGCGACGAGGACCCACATCGCATGTTTGAGCGGGGAAAGGTCCTAGAAAGGACGAACACGACACTTGTCGTTACAGCGATGAACGCAGACCTGTCAAAGATTGAACTCCATCGTATCTGTCAGCGTATGCATGACGGCATGGCGAGAGCAATTATCCCAGCCCACACCTCTTATGATGGCGATGTTACGTTCGCACTCTCACAAGGAAACGTGAAGGCCGATTTCGACCTCGTCGCAGAAATTTCAGCAAGTCTAACGAGCGATGCGATACGTCGGGCTGTTCGGTCGGCCAAGAGCGTCAGCGGCGCCGTGGGTCTTGCAGGCTGAGATTCTCCTGTGAGAAGAGATGCCCGCCGCTTGTTTTCCATTTCGTAAAAAACGCCTTATATTAACAACGGTTCTTGTTGATCAGAAGAGACCTTATTGCAATCAATTTCCGCTTGGTTACGAAGGCTGAAAAGTTGGGTTGAGGGTTTTGCTCAGAAACCCGGCGCAGCATGGTCGCTCTTTGGCATCGCTTTTATTGAATCCTCTTTCTTCCCGATCCCCCCCGACGTGCTCCTGATAGCGTTGGCAGTATCAGTCCCTGCAAAGTCTTTTCGCTATGCGTTGGTATGTTCGGTCGGGTCAGTCTTGGGAGGGATGTTGGGCTATTTCATTGGCCTTGAGTTCTACGATCTCGTCGGACGGCCAATTATTGATTTCTACGGATTGCGGGGCCAGTACCTGAGAGTTCAGCAACTGTACAGCGAAAACGCCTTCACAGCGATCGCTGTTGCTGGGTTTACTCCGATTCCGTACAAAGTGTTTACAATAGCAGCAGGCGCCTTTCATGTTTCATTTGCGACGCTCGTCTACGCTTCAATCCTGAGCAGGTCTGCGCGCTTCTTCTTGGTTGCCGCACTCTTTTATTGGTTCGGTGCTGGAATAAAGAGTTTTGTCGACAAATATCTTGAGTCCCTGAGCGTGGCTTTCGTTGTCCTTCTAATTTTGGGTTTTCTTGCGATACGTTGGCTTATCTGAAGGACAGCCTCACAGTTTCGAAGAATTCCATTGTTAAGGTTTTTGCATAAAACCATGAAGACACACCGCGTTTCCTTGCCGCGCGCGCTCTCCAAGCTCGGCGTGATCTCCCGCTCAGGGGCCTTTAACGAAATCTCTCAGGGCACAGTTACAGTCAACGGCAAGACTGAACTCAATCCCAATCGGTGGGTTGACCTTGAGAAAGATAAAATCACTTTTCATGGAAAGGCTCTTGTTGAAAAACCACCAAGATACATTGTCTTTCACAAGCCCGTCGGAGTCGTGACGACAAGTTCAGATGAACGGGGAAGGCAGACAATCTTCCACGTCCTTGGAGACAAAGCCCTCGGACTTCTTGCGGTCGGAAGGCTGGACAAAGACACAAGCGGCTTGTTGATCATGACGAATGACCATCGGCTGGCAGATTTTTTGACAAAACCGTCATCTGGTGTGGAAAAAACGTATCTTGTGCACGTTGGGTGGCCGTTGCAGCGAAAAGACCTTGATGCGCTCGAACGAGGAGTGGAAATCATAGTTGAAGGCAAACGGTACACTCCGCTTCCTGCGAAAGTCCGACTGGTGGCGCCAACCACTGTGGAAATATCGATAACGGAAGGAAAGAATAGGCAGATTCGAAAAATGATCGAGGCTGTGGGCTACAACGTTATTGGACTGAAGAGAATTTCACTGGGTCCGATCAACCTCGGGATGCTGAAGGAGGGCAAATCAAGGAACCTCTTACCGGATGAAATTGAAGCGTTGAGAGGCCTCAGTAAGTCGAGGAGAACACCTCGAAGGAACCATCCGCCTACGCGACGAGCGGTTTCCTAGTTTATGGTGAATATTGTCTGTCGAATCGTCGAAGTCTGCGTTTTTAAGGAGGATTTGCAAGGGCCACAATATCTGCTTTTGAGGCGATCGGCCAATGAACTTCTGTATCCAGGCATCTGGCAGATTGTTACAGGCAGCATGAAAAACTCTGAAGCACCAACGGATGCAGCTTTGAGGGAGCTCGAGGAAGAAACAGGAATTTTTCCTGACCGATTTTGGAATGTGCCTCATGTCAACAGTTTCTTTGTACCAAAAGAGAATGCAATAGATCACTCAGTCTTTTTTGCGGCCAGATTTTCGGAAGGTTCTATTGTACAAATCTCCCGAGAGCATCAAGACTTTCGGTGGCTTTCATTTGAGGAAGCAAAAGCGATGCTCGTATGGCCTGGACAGATTCGTGGTGTGGAAGTTGTGCATGAATATATCGTGGGACAGAGACAGGCAGCGAGCTTTCTCGAAATAAAACTTACGAAAATCAGGAGGAAATCCTCTTGAGTTTACTCGTCGTTGGCTCTGTCGCTTTGGATTCTGTGGAGACTCCTTTTGGAAATGTCAAAGAAGCGTTGGGAGGCTCAGCCGTCTATATTTCAACGGCAGCAAGTTTTTTTACAGCGCCCATTAGGCTCGTTGGCGTGGTCGGAGGTGATTTTTCCAAAAAGCACATCGAGTTCCTTGAAGAACGCGACATAGACCTCGAAGGCCTGCAAATCATCGAAAAAGAAAAGACATTCCGCTGGGGCGGGAGGTATCATTATGACCTGAATTCCCGTGACACTTTGTTTACAGAACTGAATGCGTTTGAAAGGTTTGACCCCGTTATCCCGCTCAGCTACAAGAAAACGGCCTATGTATGTCTGGGGAATATCGACCCTGTTCTTCAGCGCCAGGTCCTGGAGCAAATTCAAACGCCAAGGCTTGTTCTAGGCGATACTATGAATTACTGGATTGAGACAAAGCCGAAGGAATTGACGGATACCATGAAGGTGATGGATGTGATCGTCGTGAATGAATCCGAGGCTCGCCTTCTGACGCACGAACCGAACCTCATCAAGGCGGCAAAAAGGATCATTGCGATTGGTCCGAAGGTTGTCATTATCAAAAAGGGCGAACATGGAGCGATCCTGGTGACGAACGATACGATTTTCTCGGCGCCAGCATATCCGCTTGAGAATATTTACGACCCGACGGGAGCGGGCGACACCTTCGCTGGCGGGTTTGCGGGCTGGCTTGCGAAGACCGACGACCTTTCGAGTGAAAACCTCAAGCGGGCTGTCATATATGGCAGTTCTCTGGCTTCTTTTTGCGTGGAGCAATTCAGCGTTGACGGACTTCGGGACCTTACGAAGCTTAAGATTCAAGACAGGTATCGATCTTTCATGGAGCTTTCAAGATTTGACGAAAGGTAGGAAATGATCACACCGTTGGAATGGCGGGGTGGCCGGATTCGATTTCTTGACCAGACGAAGCTCCCGACTGAAGAGACCTACGTTGAGACCGATGACCCTGAAGTCGTGGCGGATGCTATTCGTCAACTGGCTATTCGCGGAGCACCTCTGATCGGAATTGCTGCGGCATACGGTGTTGCGCTTTCTGCGAGCAAGCTGCAGACGGGCAGTTCGAATTTGGCGTCAGCTCTCCAGAGAACTCTTGATATGTTCGCATCAACCCGTCCAACGGCGGTAAATCTCTTCTGGGCACTCAATCGGCAGAAAAGAATTCTGGAAAACAAAGCCGACCATTCGCCCGAAGTGATCGCGAGGTCACTCCTTGCAGAGGCTCTTAAGATACACGAAGAAGATCGGGGAATGTGCACGCGGATAGGGGAACAGGGAGCCGGCCTCCTGTCGTCGGACGCCGTAGTCCTCACACACTGCAACACGGGGAGGCTTGCAACGGGCGGTAGCGGAACAGCGCAGAGCATTATTTCCACCTCCTGGGAACACAAAAAGCTGAAACACGTCTATATTGACGAGACTCGGCCCCTTTTTCAAGGAGCGAGGCTGACTGCGTGGGAACTTGGAAGACTTGGAATTCCTTCGACGCTCATTACCGACAATACAGCGGCGTTCTTAATGCAGAAAAGAATTATCCATGCGGTAATTACAGGGGCAGACAGAATAACGCTGAATGGCGATGTAGCAAACAAAGTGGGCACGTACAATCTTGCGGTTCTGGCTCACTATCATTCGATACCAATGTATGTTGCAGCTCCATCGTCATCGATCGATTTTGAGATGGAAGACGGAAAAGACATTCCTATTGAACAACGCAGTTCCGTTGAAATGCTGCAGGTCAACGAAAAACGAATTGCGCCACCCAACACTCAGGTATTTTCGCCAGCATTCGATGTGACTCCAGGCTCCCTTGTCTCAGCAATTATCACCGAAAGGGGTGTTTTCCGTGCCCCTTATCGCGATGCCTTCAATGCCGTTCATCACGAAGATGTCGGCGTAAAGTCCGGGATAGCGTGAGATGATCGCCAAAACAGACGCGATCGTGTTGAAATCAATGAGGTTTCGGGAGACGAGCAAAATTGTGACGTTTTATACGCGGATCTTTGGAAAGCTCAAAGCTGTTGCAAAAGGTGCCCGGGAGACCAAGACGAAGTTTGGAGCGGCGCTTGAACCTATGACGCTCGTTTCGCTTGTTGTGTACAAGAAACAGGGACGAGATCTTCAACTGGTATCGCAGTGTGACATCCTCAACCCTTACAAAAAGTTGCACGCGGAAATGGAGCGTATGTCGTCAGGAATGGCCATGGTCGAACTGCTGGAACGCGTGACGCACGACGAGGAGGAGAATGCCCCGCTGTTTTCACTCGTTGACGATTGCCTTTCGCTGTTGAATGAAAGTGCAGGAAACATACAAGCATTTCTCCCTGCGTTTGAAGTGCGAATCGCATCCGGATTTGGTTTCGCACCATCGCTGGATGCGTGCGTGAGCTGTGAAAGAAGTTTGCAGACATTTGACCCGAAAGCTTTTGCGTCCTTCCTTGTGACGCAGGGGTCTGTCGTCTGTCCGGATTGTTTGCAGCTTTCAACGAACCCAAGGACACACATCACCCAATCTATGCAAAGTGCACAGAGACTGACGGTGGGAACGGTCAACCTTTTGAGGATTTTTCAGAAGGAGCCCATGGGGTCCATTCCCTCGATCCACTACGATGAAGTCATCGGGAACGAAATAGACGAAACTTTGCGTTTGTATTTACGTCATCACTTTGAAGGCTTGACACCGTTGAAATCAACAGAAGTATTTCAAAAACTCATGATGGATGTAAAAGGAGGATGAATCGCTTATGTCTGTAAGATCAGTTGTCACTGCAGTCCTTCTCATCGGGCTGGGAATTATTTTCGGCGTCGTTCTCGTTTCGAGCTTCAAGGGAGTCGATGCATCGTTTGCCGGAGAGGATGTCGCTCTGGGTGCAGCCAGCCCGCCTATAAAATCGAACGCCACCCTGCTTGCCCTCAATGAAGCTTTTCACAACATTTCAAAAGAGGTCACGCCGACAGTGGTCTATATTACCGTCGAAGCAAAACCCCAATCCAGGTCGGATGACGAAGACGGGCAGAGATTCTTTCATTTCTTCCCGGACTTCAGGTTCGAGGCCCCCCGAAGGATTCCCGAAGTTGGGGCGGGTTCGGGAGTCATTATCGCACCCAATGGTTACATCATGACTAACAACCACGTTATCGACAACGCAAAATCCGACGGCATCAAAGTCCGGTTGTCCGACACGAGGGAGTTCAGGGGAAAACTGGTCGGCACGGATAAGCTGACCGATCTTGCCGTGATCAAAATCGAAGAGAATTACCTTCCGGTCGCGAGTCTTGGGAATTCCGACGACGTCGATGTCGGCCACCTTGTCTTTGCCATCGGCAATCCCCTGGGCTTGCAGTCAACGGTGACCCAGGGAATTGTCAGTGCCCTGGGACGACCGCTCCGCATCATCGAAGATAATAACACAGGATACGCGATTGAGAATTTCATTCAGACCGATGCGGCTGTCAACCCCGGAAACAGCGGCGGTGCACTGGTCAATATCAGGGGAGAAGTTGTCGGCATCAACACGGCTATTGCGACAACGAATGCACGGTATCAGGGTTATAGTTTTGCCATTCCCATCAACCTTGCTAGAAAAGTAGCCAATGATATCATAAAGTACGGCACCGTTCGCAGGGGGTATATCGGTGTCCGCATCCGGTCGGTGGACGCTACGATAGCAAAGGCACAAGGCCTCGAAAAAACTCAGGGTGTGTTCGTTGAAGACGTCAATGCGGGAAGTGCCGGTGAAGACGCAGGCCTTGAAGCAGGTGACATTATTCTCACTGTTGACGGAAAAGAAGTGAACACGGCAAACCAACTCCAGACAGTAATCGCAAGCCATTATCCCGGCGAGTCGGTTTCGCTGAAAGTCTGGAGGAAGAAGAAGATTGTGGAGAAGAAAGTGACCCTCAAACCCCGTGAAGACGAGGATGAAATTGTGCCAGCACGTGAAAGGGTGAGAAAAGTACCGGAATCCGGCGAGAATGCCTCTACAAAGAGGATTGAAGTTGAAGAACTGGGTATAGCCATCCGGTCTCTCGACGCCAGAACGCAAAAACAATACGACATTGACAAGGGTGTTCTCGTAGACGATGTTCAAATGATGAGCACCGCGCAGGATCGCGGGCTGCAAAAAGGGGATGTCATTGTCGCACTTGGAGACAGAAATGTCGGGACGGCGGAAGAGTTCAAGTCCGAGGTCGACAAATTGAAGCCGGGAGATGCGGTCATGCTTCGCGTAAAGGGACAGGATAAAAGGACGAGGTTCGTAGCTATCGAAATGCCCAAATAGTCGCCGGAAGAATCGTCTCTTCTGCAAAGGGCACATCCCGTTCTTGGGATGTGCCTTTTTTTTGCCTTCATGCAGTCGTTGAAACTCGGGTGATTTTTCGTTTAATTGATAAATCTACCATCAGAGAGGCTCGACATTGATCCGATATCTGACTTCAGGTGAATCTCACGGAAAGGCCCTCGTCGGGATTGTCGAGGGCGTACCGGCTGGTCTTGCCCTCTCCGCTGACTACATCAACCACCAGTTGCTGAGGCGACAGCAGGGATACGGACGAGGCGGGAGAATGAGAATCGAATCTGACAAGGTTGAGATTCTCTCTGGTGTAAGGTTCGGCAGCACGCTCGGCTCTCCTATAGCCCTTGTCCTTCGGAACAAAGATTCCACCAACTGGCTGGAGAAAATGGCCGTCGAAGGAGATGGCAAGGGAATCGAGAAAATAACGATTCCAAGGCCTGGGCATGCTGACTTTGTCGGTTATGTCAAGTACGGCTATGACGATGTGAGGAATGCCATCGAACGCGCAAGTGCCCGGGAGACTGCAATGCGGGTGGCATGTTGCACAATTATCAGGAAATTTCTTGAGGAATTTGGGATTTTCATCGGGAGCCACGTGCTTTGCATTGGAACCGCCGTGCTTCGAGACCGAGCACAACTCGACCGTGCGATGAGAAAATTCATGAAGGCATCATGCGGAGCCTACAAGATCGCTGAGAAAGCAGACGAGTCTCAAGTACGAATTCTGGACAAACCCACAGAAGAACGTGCTATTTCAGAGATCCGGAGAGTCAAAAAAAGTGGCGATACCTTGGGTGGCGTTTTTGAAGTCCTTGTTACTGGCGTTCCTGTCGGTCTTGGCAGCTACGTTCAGTACGACCGAAAGCTTGACGGCCAACTGACACAGGCGTTGATGTCAGTTCATGCCGTCAAAGGAGTTGAAATTGCAGACGGCTTCTTGAATGCTCAGAAGTTTGGTTCTCAAGTGCATGATGCATTTACACTGGCGAAATCCGCGATTGGCCGAAAGACAAATCGTGCGGGAGGCTTGGAAGGAGGAGTTACGAACGGTCAAATGATCATTCTGCACGCTGCGATGAAGCCCATTTCAACTCTCGCCCATCCGTTGAAATCAGTGGATTTGAAAACGAAGAAAATGGTGGACGCCCGATATGAACGGTCGGATGTCTGTGCCGTGCCAGCATGCTCAGTCATTGGTGAGGCCGTTGTTGCGCCGGTGCTCGCGAACGCCTTTTTGGAAAAATTTGGAGGAGATTCGGTCAAGGAAATACAGTCGCGGTACAAGAAAAGAGGCCTGTAAATATTGACTTTTTCTGCGAATTCCGCTATATTTTTCAGAGTTAAAACCCTGATGCTTCAAGAAACAATTGAGCTTATCGCTCTAACCATGTGAGGAGGTGTTGCCGTCTTCAGTGCGCATTACGAAGCCGTCGGTTCAAACGGAAAAATGAATCGCAAGGTGCTTGTACTGAACCACAACTACGAGCCCCTGAGTGTTTGCAACGTAAAGAAAGCTGTTGTTCTCCTGTATCTCGGCAAGGCTGAATTGATCGCCTCATGTGAAGGAAGATTCCTCCACTCAGTATCCCTGACGATGCCGTTTCCGAGCATCGTTCGCCTCTCTGTCTACGTCCGAGTTCCTTATAAGAAAATTGTCCTCTCACGGAAGAACATTCTCCGCCGGGACAGCCATCGCTGTCAATACTGCGGCAAATCCGAAGTTGCACTGACGGTGGACCATATTGTGCCGAAGGCCCGCGGAGGACTTGATAGTTGGGAGAATCTTGTTTGCGCGTGCATAGAATGCAACAACAGGAAAGGGGATCGGAAACCCTCCGAAGCGCACATGACCTTGCAGCGGAAGCCCATTCGGCCCAATCACGTCATGTTCATTCGACATTTCGTCGGAACAGTCGATGAGCACTGGAAGCCTTATCTCTTTATGAATTAGCTCCGGTTCTGCGGCCTCCGCCACAACCGGTCTGTAGGAAGGAGTTCCAAAGTCTCGATTGAGTCAGCGGAAAAAGGTAATCCTCAGCGGCATGCGCCCGACAGGAAAGCTCCATTTGGGCCATCTCGTGGGAGCATTGGAGAATTGGGTGACGCTTCAGAAGGAATACCAAAACTATCATCTGATTGCCGATTACCATGCACTTACGACCAACCCTGAGACAAAGGAGATTGAGCAAAACTCGGTCGATATGCTTGTCGATTGGCTGGCAGCTGGCCTTGATCCGGCTCTTAGTCCCATGTTCCGACAGTCCCAGATCAAGGAACACTCCGAACTGCACCTCATTTTTTCCATGCTGGTAACATCGGCGAGATTGGAACGCAACCCAACACTTAAAGAACAGGTGCGGGATTTGGCTTTGGGAGAAAATGTTAGTTACGGCCACCTGGGATATCCAGTGTTGCAGGCGGGTGATATCTTGCTTTACAAAGGGGAAGTCGTCCCTGTAGGTGAAGACCAGCTTCCTCACATTGAAATCACAAGAGAGATAGCGAGGAAATTCAATACGCAATATAAG
This sequence comes from Ignavibacteriales bacterium, assembly GCA_016207415.1. Classification (GTDB taxonomy): domain Bacteria; phylum Bacteroidota; class Ignavibacteria; order UBA10030; family UBA10030; genus JACQPT01. The sequence goes on along the minus strand of JACQPT010000200.1, from coordinate 23,406 downwards.
AAAGTGTTCCCCGAGCCCGAAGGTAAGGTCACAAAATTCGCACGCCTTCCGGGACTTGACGGGAGGCGGATGAGCAAATCTCTGGGGAACACGATCTTGCTGTCAGATTCGCCGGAGAGTGTGAAAAAAAAGATGAAGTCGGCTGTAACGGATCCGCAAAAAATACGAAAAGGCGATCCGGGGAGACCCGACATTTGCCTTGTGTTTGCCTATCATAACAAGTTCAATGCTGCGGAAGTCCCGGAAATACGAAAGGGCTGTGAAACAGGCGCGTTGGGGTGTGTCGATTGTAAATTAAACTGTGCAAATCATGTTGTGGAAACTCTGGCTCCCATAAGAGAGACAAGAACCTACTATGAGAACCACTTGAGCGAAGTGAGGGGGATTCTGGACGAGGGCGAGGGGCGTGCGAGGGTTGTTGCGCGACAAACGATGAGCGAAGTCCATGCGGCAATGGGGATGGGATGATCAAAGGTGCGGATTCTCTGATGTTCTCGCGAAATATCATGAGGAAGTGAAGAATGTATAACGTCAGACTCCAGGATTTTGAAGGACCTCTTGATCTCCTTTTGTTTTTCATCAAAAGGGATGAGTTGGATATTTATAACATCCCGATCGCGCGTATCACAAGAGAGTTCATGGAATACCTGCATTTCATGCGCGACCTCGATCTCGAAGTAGCCGGCGATTTTGTGGTTGTTGCGGCCGAGCTCATGCAGATCAAGGTAAAGATGCTGCTGCCGCCGGAACCCAGCGAGGAAGAAGAGGAGGATCCGAGGGCGAACCTCGTTCAACGTCTTGTCGAGTATAAGAGGTTCAAGGAAGTTGCACTCGAGATGTCGAAGCAAGAGGACGAGCAGAGGAAGATTTTTTCCCGCGGATACCACGCCTCGGATGAACGAATCTCCGTCGACGAAACGGCTGAGGATATGATGAGAGACGTCACCCTCTTTGATCTCATCGCTTCGTTCAAGTTTGCGATGGACCGAATGCCCAGGAAATTCGTTCACGAAATCCTGAAAATGAACGTCAGCATCGATCAACAGATTGAATACATCACGGACTTTTTTTCTCGAAGGTCGGAGGCAACGTTTTTCGACCTGATTAAACACATGACAGAGAAGATCTATGTGGTTGTGACATTCATCGCCTTGTTAGAACTTATTCGAGCAAAGAAACTCATTCTTCGTCAGGCGGAACCCTTTGGCGAAGTTTCCATCATGCGGAGTGTCCACTAATGGCAGAGACCACGGCACAAGAAGTCAAAGTGCTCCAGGTTCCATCAACGGTGAAACGTCTCCTTGAAGCTCTCATCTTTGCAGCGAAAGAACCTCTTTCCGCGAGACAGATCAAGGCGATCTATGAGCAGCAAAGCGGAGAAGGCGAACTCCGGACGATAGATACCGAGGAGATTCGGGCGATCATCGCAGAATTAAACGATGAATGCCAGCGCGACGATAAACCGTATCGCATCGTACCCATCGCCGGAGGTTTTCAGTTTGCAACGCTTTCACAATACGCAGAATGGCTCGGCAAGTTGTACAAAGAGCAGGCACGAAGGAAGCTGTCTGCTTCAAGCACGGAGACACTGGCAATCATCGCTTACAAGCAGCCTATTTCGCGCCCGGAAATCGAATCGATCCGGGGGGTTAATTGCGATTATGTTCTTACGGCACTTCTGGAGAAAGACCTCGTCACTATCGTTGGCAGGGCGCCAACACCGGGCAGGCCGTTGTTGTATGGAACGACAAAAGAATTCCTGAAACATTTTGGTCTGAATGAAGTCACTGACTTGCCGAGGCCACGCGAGATTGAGGAGATCCTCGGAGAAAGTCAATTTGAAACAGAACGAAGAATGTTGGAGGCTCAGGCTGGTGCGGCGGCGCTGAAGAAAGAGGAAGAGGACTTCAAGTCGAGATTACCTCACATCCCAAAACGAAAACCTGATCTTGCGGGCGACGTCAAAATCATTCAAAGGTCACAACAAAAAGAAATCAAAACTGTCCAGAGCGGCCAACATGCTCCGGAAGCGTCCGGGCATGGGAAGATCGAGTTTCCTCCTGAGGACGTGATGGTTACGGGAGAACATGTTGAGGAGTTGATTCGCCCCGACAGCCAAAAGAGCGGAACTGATGCTACGACGGAATCAGCTAGCGCTGGCGTCAGAATGCCGACAAGTCCGGAAACGCAAGCTGCGGCTTCTGAACAAGTCGAGGCGACGAAAGAAGTTCAACAGGCTAAAACCGCTTTCCCGGAGCGCGCCGCGGCAACGCATGACGATCCTCCCGTTCCTGAGAGAGCCCTCCTAGGCGGAAAAGAGATTACACAAGAGCCCGAAGATACGAAAGGAAGAGGACAAGAGGGCTCTGAGGGTGTAGCTGAGAATGTTCCTACCGTGTTACGTCAAGAGGAGGTCCGTCAACCCGAGTTAACCCTGCCAGAACGGAAGTCTGCATGGCACAATTGGAAAGAGAAGATTCAAACATTCATCAGAACGCTCTTCGGCTGAACAAATTCCTCGCAATGGCGGGAGTAGGGTCGAGACGCAAGAATGATGAATTGATTCTTTCGGGTGCCGTGAAAATCAACGGACACACCGTTCAGCAACTAGGCATTCAAGTCAATCCCTCTAAAGACCATGTTACCGTCAAGGGTAAACACGTGTTCTTGGTCGAGCGGAGTATCTATATCGTTCTCAACAAGCCTAAGGACTGCATAACGACGGTAAGCGACGAAAAGGGGAGAACAACCGTTATGGATTATGTTCATCTCAAGGAACGAATTTTTCCCATAGGGAGACTCGACCGAAACACGACGGGAGTGCTGCTCCTGACAAATGACGGTGACCTGGCGAACAAGCTGATGCACCCCCGTTTTGCAATGGAGAAAGTCTACCGCGTCACAGTGGACAAACCTGTTGTGGATGTACACATTGGCATGCTCAAAAAGGGCGTCAAACTTGAGGACGGAATCGGTAAAGCGAAAGCTGTTGAACTCATTCATGGATCTGGAAGAATGAAGCTCCATGTTGTCCTCCATGAAGGACGTAATCGTGAGGTACGGCGGATGTTTGAGAGACTAGGGTACAACGTGAAACATCTTGAAAGAATCTCGTTTTCCGGTATCACGCAATCAGGACTGCCGAGAGGAAGATGGCGACATTTGACAAGACGCGAAGTCGTCCATTTACGGCAAATGACTGAGAGAATTCCGTGAGGTTTGAACGAAGCAGCGGCATACTTTTGCATCCCACTTCGCTTCCGGGAAACTACGGGATCGGCGATCTAGGCGCCGCCGCATACCATTTTGTGGATTGGCTGGTCGTTGCTGGCCAGAAGATCTGGCAAATGTTGCCCGTCGGCCCTGTGGGAATGGGGAACTCCCCCTATATGAGCTTTTCCGCTTTCGCTGGAAGTCCATTGCTCGTCGATTTGGACGATCTTGCCGCGCGTGGGTGGCTGGACAAAACCGACCTGGAAAAAGGGCGTTCGTTTTCCCGAAATCGAGTTGATTACCCAGCGGTGATTCAATTCCGTCAGGAGTTGCTGGAAAGAGCCGCGAACGGTTTTTGCAGGTTGGGCACTGCGGACGACAAGTCCGAATTCGAATCTTTCTGTGATGCTAACGCACACTGGCTCGAGGAGTACGGCTTATTCATGGCATTCCATGACAAATTTGGAGGCAGCCCCTGGAACCTTTGGGAAAAGGAAGTTGCTCGTCGTTACGCTAAGGCGATTCGGAAAAGGATAAGTGATCTCAGGGATTCCATCCAAATGCACAAATTCATTCAATGGTCGTTCGGAAGGCAATGGAAAAGTTTGAAGAAATACGCGAACGACCGCCAGGTGAAGCTCATCGGCGACATACCTATTTTTGTGGCGCACAACAGCGCGGACGTGTGGTCCAACCCCGAGTCGTATTATCTCGACAACACCATGCACCCAAATGTCGTCGCCGGTGTGCCGCCCGATTACTTCAGCAGGACAGGACAACGCTGGGGAAATCCTCTCTACCGATGGGATGTTATGAAGAAAAACGGCTATGCGTGGTGGGTCGAAAGGTTTCGGGCAATGTTTCAACTTTTTGATATTGTGCGTATCGACCACTTCCGCGGTTTTGTAGCCTACTGGGAAATTCCAGCGTCGGAAAAAACTGCTGAACACGGACGATGGGTTGAGGGCCCAAAAGACGACTTGTTTCACACCGTACTTAAACGACTAGGACGATTGCCAATCATTGCGGAGGATCTTGGGTTCATCGTTCCCGAAGTGCATGTTCTTCGCGATCAGTTCCAGTTTCCAGGGATGAAAATCCTGCAGTTTGCTTTTGGCAGCGGGACGGATAATCCCTTCTTGCCGCATCGATACATTTCCAACTGCGTTGTGTATACGGGAACGCACGACAACGATACGACGTGCGGATGGTTCCTCACGGCCAACGACCAGGAAAAATCTTTCATGAAAAAATATATCAACGTCGACAGCCAAGACATTCACTGGACCCTCATGCGGCTAGGTTCGCAATCCGTGGCAGACCTCTCGATATTTCCCTTGCAGGATGTCCTGGGCCTCGGAAAGGAAGCTCGAATGAATTATCCCGGGAAGTCCTTAGGGAATTGGGAATGGCGGTTTACCTGGGATCAGGTGAAACCGGACCATGCGCAGCGACTCCATGAATTAAGCGTCCTATACGAACGCTACCCTCCACAATAAAAGTGCGTGTCACTGAGAATTTGGTGACCTACAATGTCGAAGCAGAAAGAAGAACAGAAGATGCCGTTTGAGCATGAAATTGACGATGTGAATGTATTGATCGTGCGAAGGCGGGAAGAGCTTGAACAGCTGAAAAAGCTCGGCCTTGAACCCTACCCCCATGTGTTTGAACGGACGGAGTTTTCAAAAGAAGTCGTCGATTCCTTTCAAGAGGGCGCGCCGGAAAAATCCGTTTCCGTGGCGGGCCGCATTATGTCGCTTCGCAGGATGGGCAAAGCCTCTTTCTGCCACATTCAGGATTCACGCGGGAAGCTTCAGATCTATCTAAAGAAAGATGACCTCGGTTTGGAGTACGAGGCTTTTCGCCTGATGGATATTGGCGACATTGTTGGAGTAAAGGGCTTTGTCTTCCGGACCAAAATGGGGGAGGTTTCTGTTCACGCCCGAAAACTTGTTTTGCTGGCAAAATCGTTGAGACCGCTCCCCGTCGTCAAGGAAAAAATCGACGAGCAGGGAAACAAGTCGATCTTTGACCCGTTTTCGGACAAGGAGCTTCGTTACCGGCAGAGGTACATCGACCTCGTTGTCAACGCCGACGTTCGCGAGGTCTTCGTCAAGAGGGCGAAAATTCTGCGAGCGATGCGTGCATTCTTCGACAACCGAGGATACACGGAGGTCGAAACGCCGGTGCTGCAGCCTATGTACGGTGGGGCCTTCGCAAAACCCTTCAAAACCCATCACAAAGCCCTGGACATGGAACTCTATCTCCGGATCGCGGACGAGTTGTACTTGAAAAGACTCATTGTCGGGGGGTTTGATGGTGTATACGAGATTTCGAAAGATTTTCGCAATGAAGGGATGGATAGGGCGCACAACCCGGAATTCACCATGATGGAGCTGTATGTGGCATACAAAGACTACATCTGGATGATGGAGCTTGTTGAGCAGCTTATTCATCGAGTGGCTCTCGAGGTCAATGGAAATGCAGTTGTCAGCCTCGCAGGAAACGAAGTCAATTTTACGCCGCCCTGGAAACGAATTTCGATGTTTCGCGTCATCGAAGAATACACGGGTAAAAACCTTCGGGGGAAAACCGAAGCGGAACTCGGGAGAATGGCCCGGGAACTCGGCATTGAGATGGAAACAGGGCTTGCCTCAGGTGGAATCATCGATGAGATCTTCGCGAAGAAAGTCCAGCCACGGCTCATTCAGCCTACGTTTGTTACGGATTATCCTCTTGAGATGTCTCCGCTTGCGAAGAAGCATCGTTCTGAGCCGGGCCTTGTGGAGCGTTTTGAGGGTTTTGCCAACGGGCAGGAAATCTGCAACGCGTTCAGCGAGCTCAATGACCCAATCGATCAGCGAGCGCGGTTCGAAGAGCAAATGAAACTGCGCGCCCTGGGAAACGAGGAGGCACAGCTGCTCGACGAAGATTTCCTTCGCGCCCTCGAGTACGGCATGCCGCCAACCGCCGGTTTAGGCATCGGCATCGACCGCCTGACAATGTTGATGGCCAGGAAAGATTCAATCCGCGATGTCATATTGTTTCCGCAGATGAAACCAGAGAAGTAGATGAGTCAATATGGCGCTCAGATACCTGTTGATCTCCGCAATGTCGTTCTTATTTTTTGCGTTCTCTTGCGATGGGGAGTTACCGCCTTACAGCGACCCTTCCGATGTCCTGAGAGGACATTGGGATAGTTTTTACGCTCTTTCCGTAAGCACGAACACACTTAGGATCTACGTGGTTGTAGAAAACACTTTCGACGAAACGTTGCAGGGCTCAGCAACCATTGGTGGGCAACTCGTCGTAACATCTGGGCGCGACCCCAATATACGACGCACTTTTACTCTAACGGAGTCAAACATCATTTACGCTCGAAGTTATAACGCCGCAACCCGCATTCTCACGATCGATCCTGGTGATTCTGTGAAAATGGAAACGATTTGGAATTTTGTTGATGACAACGGAACAAACCTGACACTCGACTTTTTTCACTATCAGAATGATCCGGCCTGTTCCAACCGGCGCATAGCACTTCCGGAATTGTTTTCTTTGAGCGGTGAACTCAAAGTTTTTGACCGGCTCAAGAGTGTTCGTCCAAGGCTGAAGCAGATTCTCGTCTGCCACGTTAATGCCTACGTTGCACCGAACTTCTGTCCGCCTGTTGGGCCCTGTTCGCAATGAAGGTTATTCGGATTCATGCGACTGTATTTGTGGCGTGGGTCACTGCATGGAATTGCGAGGGCGAACTTCCGGTTTATAGAGATCCCCGAGATGTGCTCTCGGCGAAGGTGAGTGGTGAGTACGTTTTATCGTCTAGCGAAAACTCTCTGAAACTTTTTCTCTCCGTGAAGAACACTTATGACGAAACACTCGAAGGGGCGGCTGTGCTTCAAGGTAAGATCGATGTTATTCTTGTGAGAAACACCGCAATTCGAAAGACGTTTTCCTTGACTTCAGCTAATTTGATATATGCGCGAAGTTATAACGCGAGCAGTCGGATTTTAAGGCTAGATCCTGAGGATTCTGTCAAATTCATGGTTTCATGGGACTTCGTGGATGATAACGGCGTCGATCTGCGTGAACATGTTTTTGCGTATTCTTCCGACCCCTCTTGTCTGGCAGAGGATCATCCCATATGTTTGGGTGAGGACCGTAGAATCTCTAGCCCTGAGGAGTTCTCGTTAGATGGCGAGATCACTATCTATGAAAAAGTGGGTATGGCTCAAGCACTTGCAAGAAACCTTAGACTCTGTTACGTGGATAAATGGGTAAACACAAGTTGTTGCCCGCCCATAAGCGGTTGTATTGAGTGAACCTACTGAGGAACAGATGAGTCGATTTTGCTGCTTTGATCAAGAGAAGGACAGGAGATTATGGTTGATTCAAGAACTGTCACATAGGGCAAGCAGAATCTTTTTCTTGCTTGTGTTTTTCTCCTCATCACTGTTTGGTATGCGTGGCACAACTGGCATCCTCGAAGGCAAGGTTGTTGACAAACAAACCGGCCAACCGCTGATTGCTGTCAACGTTGTTGTGGTCGGAGCTGGCTTGGGCGCAGTCACGGACGCAGAGGGACAATACAAAATCGGAAATATTCGGGCCGGCGTGTACGATATTCGGTTTCGCATCATCGGATACAAAACCGTGATCATGAAGAGTGTGACCATCTTGCCAGATTTGCGGACACGGTTGGACGTGGAGCTCGAAGAAGCTGCCATTGAGACCGAAGCCATTGAAGTGCGCGCACAAAGGCCACTCATTCAAAAGGACCAGGCTGCGACCGTTTTTTCCGTGGGTGAACTCAAGATCGAGAAGTTGCCGGTATCGAAATTCCAAGAAATACTCTTGCTTCAACCCGGTACGACCATGGAAGGGAATGTCCGCGGAGGAAAAACCACGGAGATCATTTTCCTGGTGGATGGGTTGCCCGTCCAAGATGTGATCGGAGGAGGGTTGGGCGCCACTCTCCCGAAAAGCTCCATTACCGGCATTTCGATTCATACAGGCGGCTTTGAAGCGGAATACGGGAACGCTATGTCAGGCGTCGTTAATGTCATAACGAAGAGCGGCGGAGAACATCACCGGATCGGAGTTCGCTATGAACGGGATAACTGGCTTCCGGAACGTTGGTATCAACAGGAGAACCGGACAACGGAAATCGAGGCTACTGCCGGCGGTCCGATCGTGCCAGGGGATCTCTACTATTTTACAGCAAACAGTGCCTTAACGACTGATACCCGATGGTGGCAGGATTTCCAACATTTCTTCCTTTCTCCCATCAGCCAGGAATTCTCCGGCTTTGCCAAGGTCGAATACGTTGTCTCCCCCGCCGTGCGGCTGACCGGTGCGGGAATTTATTCTATAGTCGATTGGCGCGATTACGAGTTCAGCTGGCGTTTTAACCTGGCAGGGTTACCCGCCCGCTCGCGCCACTCATACAGGGCTGCCCTTACGCTTTCGCACACGCTCTCCCCGAGTACCTTCTACACTTTCACTGTCAGCAGGTTTCAGGTTCAATCACGGATCGGAGAGGGTTCTGTGAACAACATTTCTCTGGAGCCCTATGAATACGATTTCTTCCTGCGCTACATTATCGCTGGAACCCGCAACTGGCTGGCTGATACGCGTCAAACCGTCCTTACATTCAAGGCTGACCTGACTTCGGAAATCTTTGAGTCCCACCTGTTCAAAATAGGTGCGGAACTCAACGAATACAGAATTTTTTCGGAAGTTGTTAAGTACGAACCGCAAACGACCTATTTTGGCAAACCGATTCCCGGAGCGCCCATGCTGAACTATAGCAATGCGTATGACTATCGGCCGCGCTCGGGCAGTGTGTTTGTTCAGGATAAGGTGGAGCTTATCAAAGACGGGTCGAATTTCAGCATAGGAGTACGATGGGATTTTCTGGACCCCACCGCAGAGCGGCCGATCGTTGAGTTCATACCAACGAGTGCAAATGATTATCAGCAGGTCATGCGCGGAACTGCAAAGGCCACCTTCAAACATCAGGTGAGCCCGCGGATTTCCTTTGCCGCGCCCGTGGGGCCAAGCAGTTTCTTCTTTGTCAATTTCGGCCAGTATTTTCAGTTCCCGCTGTTTGATTATTTGTATTCAGGAGTCAATCCGGTCCAGCTGCGCCAGGGAGTGAAAAATGTTCAGGCGGGGAACCCCGACCTCGAGCCGGAACGGACAATCGCCTGGGAGGCTGGGTTTAAGCATGGCGTCAATGAGTATGTCGTTGCATCTGCCACGTATTTTCGAAAACGTTTCCTCAATCAGATTGACACTAAAACACTGATTCCATTCGACAGTAAGTACGCGGGAGATTTTGGGTTTGCATCGTACGTGAATAATGCTGAGGCGAATTCCTCGGGGTTCGAATTCGTGCTGAGTCGGGAAAGGGATGAAAGGCTTACCGGGTCGGTCTCCTACACCTACATGCTTACGGAAGGTATCAGCGAATACGTTGACCAGGCGCTCAACTACGCGCAGTGGGGATTTCCGCTGGCAGCAACACCCTATCCGTTGAGCTGGGATCAACGGCACAGCGTCAAAATTGATGCGGACTTCCTGATCGTCGGAGACATCCAGGCCAACCTGGTTTTCATCTACAACACCGCGCGACCGTATACGTTTTATCCAACCCGTGACGGTTATCGTCCTCAGGATTCGACAAAAGCCTTTATACCGAATAACAAAAGAATGTTCGACGTTGCCTTCATGAACATGAAGCTCTCGAAAGTTCTGACGTTGGGCGATCGTCAACCGTACTCGGTCACGGTGTATGCGCATGCGAGCAATGTGTTGAACAAGCGGAACGTTCGCTGGATGGATTCAAGCAGCCGCATCGGAGGTGAACTAGGGGATCCCAACGCCTTTTATGAGCCTCGCCGCATTCGTCTTGGAATACGAGTGGAATTCTGATGTTTCTTTTTAGAATGAATTGTATTATTTTACTGAGTGTTTGCGGTATATCTGAACCACTTCTATGTTCCTCTCGTCTGTTAAGTTGGCAAACCATGTGAGTCTTTGGAGGGAATTGATGATGAAAAAGAAATTCTCAGGTTGGACAGTGGCAGCGCTTGTGAGCGTAAGCCTCTTTGCCGGTATGGAAATCAACAAGGTGATTTCGGCCGACAACATTTACGAACAGTTGAAAAAATTCCAGGATGTCCTGAGTTTTACAGAGAAGTATTATGTCGACAACACGGACGCACAAAAGCTCACAGAGGCCGCCATTAACGGCATGCTGAATACGCTGGACCCCCACTCTGTGTACATCCCGGCCAAAGCGTTTGAAAGAGTCGCGGAAGACTTCAGAGGCAAATTCGAAGGTATCGGCATTTCGTTCCGTGTCATTAACGATACGATAACGGTTCTTGAGCCAATCGGCGGCGGCCCATCGGCTCGGCTCGGCATCCTGTCAAACGACAGGATAGTCCGTATCGACGACAGTTCCGCCATCGGCTTTGACGACCAAAAAGTGATGAGAACCCTTCGCGGGCCGAAAGGAACAAAAGTCAAGGTGCTTATCGCTCGTCCTGGTGTCAGTGAAAAGCTGGATTTCGAGATCACGCGCGATGAAATCCCTCTCTACAGTGTCGAGGCTTCCGTTATGGTCACCAAAGATGTCGGATACGTCAGGGTCAATAAGTTCAACGAGCAGACTCACGCTGAGTTATCCCGAGCACTCCTGAAACTGAAAGGCGAGGGCATGAAGAGGCTTATCCTGGACCTGAGGAACAATCCCGGCGGATACTTGGAGGAAGCAGTGAGAATGTCCGACTTGTTTCTCGACGGCGGGACCAAGGAGAAGCCCAAAACGATTGTCTATACAAAAGCACGAAAGTCGGATTTTGAGGAATCGTACGCAGCCAAGACCGGTGAAGAATACGAAAAAACTCCCCTGATTGTCCTCATTAATAACGCTTCGGCCAGCGCGAGTGAGATTGTCGCGGGGGCGGTTCAGGATTGGGATCGCGGGCTTATCGTGGGGGAACCCAGTTTTGGTAAGGGGCTTGTGCAGCGACAATGGAAGCTCGGTGATGGTTCTGCGTTTCGTTTGACCATTGCCCGCTATTACACGCCCAGCGGCCGATTGATCCAAAGACCCTATGACGGGAAGGACAAGGAGAAATACCAACGCGAGGCATATGAGAGGTCGGAAGAAGAAGGTGAGAATATTGACCATCAATTCGAAAGTAAAAACGGCGCGGATTCGCTCGGGCCGGTGTTTAAAACGAATTCGGGCCGCTCTGTGAGGGGTGGGGGTGGGATTACACCCGACTACATCGTGAAATTTGCCCATGTGACAGACCTGTATACCACGCTTTTCCGGCGCAATTTATTCTACGATTACATCAAATCGTACATGGAAGGACCCGGCCTCAAACTAAGACAAGAATACACCCAGCTTCTCAGGTTCAAAGAGAAGTACCAAATTTCGGATGAGTTCGTGGAAGGATTTCGGAAATTCATTTCCTCGAAAGATGTGAGTATCAACGAAGAAGAATACCGCAAGGACCTCGTGCTCATCAAGCTGGCATTGAAATCATGGATCGCAAGAACCCTTTTCGGATTTGAAGGATTAATAGTTACTTCTCTCGATGTCGACCCTCAGTTCCAGAAAGCGCTCACCCTGTTCCCTGAGGCAGAGAAAATAGCGAGATTGAATTGAGAAATTTATAAGGCCACAGACCAAAAGAAATCTGTGTCCAGCATATACCTTCCGTTGTTCTTCGCTGCGTTGCTCAGTCAAGAGCCACAAACAAAGGAGATACCGCACCTAACTCCCTCCGACTCCGCCTTCACTTCCGATCCTTTCCTACAGGTGGGAGAGGTTCTTGAATATAAGGTGAGCTATTCCTTCTTCAATATTGGGACCATTCGCATAGAACTCGTTGGGAAGGAGGAAAAAAACGGACGCAATATTTACACTGCACGAGCCATCATCGACTCCAATCCCAGCCTTTCGTGGCTGGTGGACCTCCATATCCGGTTCTACAGTCAGATGGACGCCGAAATATTTTCTCACGAGTGGATTGGAGACGACAGCAGCAAGAATGAGGTTAAGTATCGGCGGCTGACATTTGAATACGACAGCAATCGGGTGATGTTTGAGAGAGGGAAAAAACGTTTAACCGGGCAGCGCGAGCCTGAATCTGTCGATACCGTGCAGGTCAAGCTGAAGTGTCAGGACGGATTCACTCTGTTCTTTCTCGCCCGGAAGAATGTCCGACAAAAAAGCCAAATGAATATCCCAACGTTTATTGAGAATAAGCAGGTCAACACCTTCATCAATTTCATGAACGCGCGCACGGATGTTGACATTGATGCAGTGAATTATCCTGTTGAGGTGGTTGAGTTCGACGGAAAAGCGGGCTATGTTGGAGTCTTTGGTTTGACAGGAGGATTCAGCGGGTGGTTCAGTGATGACGAAGCACGGGTCCCGATAGTGGCACGAATGAACGTTATCCTCGGTAGCATCAAGGTGGAACTCGTGAGCTGGAAACGGATGGGGTGGACACCGCCCAAACATGTGGAGAAGAGATAGAGCAATGATTGCCTATCAGGGAAAGTTCCCAAAGGTTCACGGCTCCGTTTTTGTTGCCAAGGGTGCCCGGATTATTGGCGATGTGGAGATTGATGAAGACAGTAGTGTCTGGTTCAATGTGGTCGTCCGCGGAGATGTTCATTATATTCGAATTGGGAAACGAACGAATATCCAGGATAACAGCGTGTTACACGTCAATCATGACAGATTCCCTTGCGTCATCGGGTCGGATGTCACCATTGGCCATCAAGCTATTGTCCATGCTTGCACGGTAGGTGATTTTTGCTTAATTGGAATGGGAGCCATAATCCTAGATAACGCTCGGATCGGCAATCAATGTCTCATTGCTGCGAGTTCTCTGGTGTTGGAGAATTTTCAAGTACCCGACGGAATGCTGGTGGCCGGAGTGCCAGCACGCATCAAAAGGCCGCTCACTCCCGATGAAAAGGAAAAAATCAGGCAATCGGCTGTGAATTATGTAGATTATGCAAAAGCGTACAAAATGACTATTGATGTTCAGGGGGCCGCATGAAGCTGACTTTTTGGGGAGTCCGTGGATCCATCCCTACACCGGGAAAACATACGGTGCGGTACGGGGGGAATACGCCTTCACTGGAATTGCGGCTCGATGACGACAAGCTGATTATTTTTGACGCCGGAACCGGAATACGGAATCTTGGCGACTTTCTTATCAACAACGGCGAATCCGTAAAAGCTTTCCTGATGATCACTCATCCCCATTGGGACCACATCCAGGGCTTCCCGTTTTTCAAACCCGCCTTTATTTCGGGCAACGAGCTGACCATTGTGGGAACGGAAAGGCCCGAGAAGTCGTTGAGTGAAATTATTGCTGAACAGATGAACAGAATCTATTTTCCCGTTCAACTGCATGACTTGAAAGCAAAAATCAAGTTTGTCCCAATTCGTGAAGAAGGCGAGATGAAGGTTTTTGAATCGAATGTCAAGATGATGTACGTGAATCATCCAGGGTTTACCGTGGGGTATCGGCTTGAATACAACGGAAAAACACTCGTGTACGTCAGCGACAATGAGCCGTTCGACCGCGCAGCATCAGCCTCGCTCACGAACTTCGAGACCATCGTTAAAGAAAAGTTTACGACCAATGACGGTGATCCGAATCAGCGGATTTTTGATTTCTGTCAGGATGCGGACGTTCTTATTCATGATGCAACGTATACCCCGGAAGAATACATCGACCGCGTTGGTTGGGGACATTCCCATTACCTCTTTACCTTGCGCGTGGCCGCAGAAGCGAATATCAAGAGGTTGTATTTATTCCATCACGATCAGAACCACAGTGATGAGAAGGTGGATGAGATCCTGAAAAAGTGTAAGAAAGAACTTATCAGCAGGGGATATAAGTTTGAGTGCGAGGCAGCTATCGAAAACGGGACTATTACGATCTGAAACTTGACTCTCGCTTTCGACGTAGTTATATTTGCAAGTGAAGAATGACGCGTCAGTCACTTGACGAGGCAAGGAACAATAGAAACATTCTCAGGAACGTCAGTCGAACATACCGCAACGTTTTGTTCTGCCCCGACTTCGCTACAGATGAGAGTGCGGGGCTTTTTATTTTCGCAGGCTTGAGGAAGGTCCCATGAGCTTTGAATTATCGGACAAAGATATCAGGAAACTCTCCCGAATCCTTCAAGTTGATGCGAGAAAGTCGAAGAATTGTTATCGCTTCGAGATCGATAATACGCAGCAAAATCGAAAAATCGCTCTCGAGATTTACCCCAGCATCCCGATCGGCAGGAAAAAGGGCACCTTGATCTCTGTCTACACACCGGCCTCGCATTTACAACTACACTTCTGCACAGGATTTGTCGTGAGCGAAATGTTGGGAGAAGTGACCTTCGTGAGCGAATTCAGCGGAAAACTCTCCGGCCTCACCGTCGAAAAAGAGGGAGGATGTTCGCTATACGCAAATGTGGACCGCGATATTCTTTCCGGGGATTTTACCAGACTAGGACCTGAGGTCATGCTCTCGGGCATCGCGCTGTCGCTTACAGAAGCAGTGTTGCCGGATGTCACGTCAGAATCACGTAGAAGCAAATCGCGAGCGCCTGTGCGTGGCCGCGCATCGAAAGCGAAGGCATAATGCTTGTCGTGGCCAACAATCACCCTTTCCTGAGATTCTCACGGAAGGAAACTTTAAGGACAGTGAGGAGCGTACTTCAGGGTGAACGACTCCCTGCGGTCGGACTTTCCGTCGTTTTTACGCATCACGCGTACATGCGAAGGCTCAACAAGCAATATTTGAATCACAACTATTCAACCGATGTCATGGCATTTTCTGCTGACCCTGAGACGGGAGTTGACGGAGAAATCTACGTCAATTTGGACAAGGTGCGCACCCAGGCCAGGGCGTACAAAGTCACGTATGGAAATGAGGCGCGGCGTCTGCTTATACACGGGACCCTGCACGTTTTGGGCTATCGTGACGCGACGAGGCCTCAAAAAGTGGATATGAAAAGAAAGGAAAACCACTATCTGATGAAATTGGGCGAAAAAGTGTAGGGGAGAATATGCAGGAACGTATCGTCGAGATCATCCTTTTTTTGGTCAGCGAGCTGAAATCCAACAAGCAGCTCAGCGAGGTCGACGTTTCTCTGCTGACGAACAGCGGCTACACGCAGAGTGAAATCTCCACCGCATTTTCCTGGGTTTTTGAGCGGATGTCCATCGGACAGCAGCTGATCTCTCCCGAAAAGAGCGGTGAATCATCCCATCGGGTCCTCAACGAAGCGGAGAAGCTCGTGATTTCTTCGGAAGCCTTTGGATATGTGCTTCAGTGTCATCAACTGGGTCTGGTCAGCAATGCCGATATAGAAACAATCATCGAACGGATTATGGCGGCTGGGTTCGGGGCGGTGGGAATTCCAGAAATGAAGTCATTCGTTGCCGGAATTCTTTTCGATGCCAACAGCCCCTCGAACACGGGAGGACGCATGTCCCTGGGCACGAACGATACGATACATTAACAGGTTTTGTTTAGAAAATGGAAAAATCTTTTGTCATAGTAGAATCACCCTCGAAAGCGAAAACGATTAACAAGTATCTTGGCAAGGAGTTTTTGGTCGAAGCCTCTGTTGGCCATATCAAAAACCTCCCGAAGAGTAAGTTGAGTGTGGATATCGAAAACGGTTTCGACGTCGTTTACGAGACGATTGAAGGGAAGGAAGAAGTGATCGAACGGCTGCGCGGAAAGGCGGCAAAGGCAAAGCATGTGTACATTGCCACTGACCCGGACCGCGAAGGAGAAGCTATTGCCGCCCATATAGCAGACGAAATCAAAGACGTCAACAAAAGCATCAAGCGTGTGTTGTTCCATGAAATCACGGCAGACGGCATACGCGACGGCATGGCCCATCCCAAGCATATTGACAAAAACCTTGTCCTGTCTCAACAGGCTCGTAGAGCGATGGACCGAATTGTCGGATACAAGGTGAGTCCTTTTATCTGGAAGACTTTCTTTTACGGACTGTCGGCGGGGAGAGTCCAGTCTGTAGCTTTGCGGCTTATCTGCGAACGGGAAAAGGCCATCAAGGGGTTCATCCCGGAGGAATACTGGTCGATCACGGGCGATTTTCAGACGCAACACGGGGACTATTTTCTCGCAAAGCTTTTCAAAGTGGCCGGCGAAGACCCCAAGATTCCCGATGAAACCACAGCCCGGGGCTACGTGGCGGATATTCAGAAGCAGAGTTTTGAGGTCACTTCCATCGACCGGAAACCCATCAAGCGCAACCCTCCGGCGCCGTTTATCACAAGCACGCTGCAACAGGAGGCGGCCCGCCGGCTTCGATTCTCCGCCAAAAGAACCATGATGTTGGCTCAGAAGCTGTATGAGGGTGTGGAGTTGGGTGAGGAGGGAATGACGGGACTTATTACTTACATGAGGACAGATTCAACAAGGCTGAGCGGAGAGGCCGTAGCACACGTGCGGGAGTATATCTACGAAAGCTACGGGAAAGAATATGTCCCCAAGGAAGCGCGTCTTTACAAAAAAGGCAAGGCCTCGCAAGATGCGCATGAAGCGATACGCCCCACCTCAACGAAGTTTTCTCCCAAGTTTGTCAAGAAATACGTCGATAAAGACATCTATGCATTATATGAACTCATTTGGAACCGGTTTGTTGCCTGCCAAATGTCCGCCGCCCAGTTTGAGCAAATTTCCGTGGATGTCCAAGGGGGGGACTATCTCTTTCGCGCGACCGACCAGCTCTCCCTGTTCCGTGGATTCCTGCAAGTATACGACGACATGATGGAAGAGAATGGCTCAGAGTCCGACGACGCCGACCCGACCTCGAAAATACCGACCAATATTGGAGTTGGACAGAAAACGCAGGTCCGTAATGTCATTCCACGACAGCACTTCACCAAACCACCTGGGAGATATACTGAAAGCAGTCTCGTAAAAGATCTGGAGGCACTTGGAATTGGAAGACCCAGTACGTATGCCCTTATCGTCAGCACGGTTCTTGACCGTAAATACGTGGAGCAAAATGAGCGAAAGTTGTACGCGACCGAGTTAGGCATCCAAGTCAATGGCCTGTTGGTAAAGTATTTCCCCGAAATCTTTAATGTGAAATTCACTGCCCAGCTGGAAGAGGAACTCGACACCATCGCCTCGGGAAAACAGAATTATCTGAAAGTGATGCAAGATTTCTATGAGCCCTTTCATCACGCAGCAGAAAAAGCACATAGCCTTGCGTCGAACATCAAAAAATCGTTGCAGGAAAAGACGGGTGAAATATGTGAAGTCTGCGGCCGGCCCATGGTGGTCAAATGGGGAAGGAACGGACGGTTCATGGCGTGCTCGGGGTATCCGGAATGCAAGAATACAAAACCACTGGCGGAAGACCAGGAAAAACATCAACACGTGGCGGGGATCAAATGCGAACTCTGCGGGGGCGACATGATTGTCAAGGGTGGGAGATTTGGAACCTTCCTCGGTTGCTCTAACTATCCGACATGCAAAAACACAAAACCGATTTCGATGGGAATCAAATGTCCGAAATGCAAAGAAGGCGAGTTGATCGAGCGAAAGACCAAGAAGGGCAGGCGTACATTCTACGGCTGCTCGCGTTACCCCGACTGCGATTTTGCATCATGGGATAAACCAGTTAATGAACCTTGCCGGACCTGTGGCAATCCTTATGTTGTCATGAAGTACAGCCAAGCGAAGGGAGAATATCTGATCTGCCCTGAATGCAAGCAAGAGCTGACAAAGGAAGAAATGGTAATAAGCGCTTAGTGCCTGTGGAAAAAACCCTTCGTTCATATCTTCAGTATCTGGAACAAGAACGCAACTATTCACCGCATACAATTGAGAGTTACGCAATTGACCTTGGCCAATTTCTCGAGTTTCTCGGGGCTGAACGGATCGAGTCATTGGCAGCGGTCGACCGCAATACGCTCCGCTCATATCTTGGAGCAAAACTCGACGAGGGATTCAGCAGGAGAAGCATCGCCCGGAAAGTAGCTTCATTGCGCTCGTTTTTCAAGTACCTGGTTCGAAAAAACATCGTCGATGCAAACCCGACGCTTACGCTGATGAGTCCCGCCCGTGAGAAACGGCTTCCCGAAATTCTCGATGAACCGGCTGTTGCCCGGCTCCTCGACGTGCCTGACACCTCGACTCTTGAGGGAAAGCGGGACAAGGCAGTCCTTGAGCTCTTTTACAGCTCCGGAATCCGCTTGAGCGAATTGATTGGACTCAATGTTGATGAAGTCAACCTTAGCAGCGGAACGATGAAAGTTCGGGGAAAAGGCAGGAAAGAGAGGATCATTCCGGTGGGAAGGAAAGCGGTGGAAGCTCTTCGCACATATTTGTCAGAAAGGAATAGTCAGACTCATCAAAACGGAAGCTATAACAAGGAGGCCCCCTTATTTGCGTTGAAAAACGGTAAACGCATGTACGCCTCCGCAGTGGCAAGGATGGTCAAAAGAACCATTACTGCGGTTTCGGAGATTGAAAAGAAGAGCCCGCACGTATTGCGGCACACTTTTGCAACACACCTGCTGAACAGGGGCGCCGATCTGCGCGCTGTCAAAGAGTTTCTCGGACATGAGAGTCTGTCAACGACCCAAGTTTATACCCATATTTCAACAGACAGATTGAGAAAGGTATATCAACGGTCGCATCCCAAAGCTTGACGACTGAAGAATGATCTGCTCATGGAAGGAACCGGTTTATGCGAATTCATACTACATCAAGGCACTTTAAGGCACATCCAACACTTGTTGAATACGCAGAAGAGGCGGTGGGACGGCTTGCGCATTACTATGACGGCATCATCAAGGGAGTAATCATTCTCAACTACGAAAAGCCGCGAAATAGTCTGAAGATTGCGGAGGTGAACCTGTCAGTTCACAATGCCACATTGACGTCTGTTGCCAAAACCGACGATTTTTCCAAATCGATCGACGTTGCGGTTGAAAAGGTTCTGGTCCAGCTAAAAAAGTACAAAGCGAAACTTCATTCAAAAGATCGTATAGCCGTCCGCCGGGTTCGCCAGAAAGTTGTCTAATTGAAGCCAGGGCCTTGAACAATCTCAAAGAAACACGGAAGAAAAACATCTCTGTGGGGTTTCTGTTTGAGTCGAACAAAAGTCGGCTCAACTTGAAGGCTATCAACGGTGATGCGGGATTCGAAAAAGAAATCCGCGATAAGAACATCCATCGGCCGGGTCTTGCACTTGCCGGTTATGTTGAGTTGTTTACCTACGACCGTGTTCAGGTTTTCGGGAACACTGAAGTCCGGTATCTCAACCATCTGAGCATGCCGGAGCGTTTAAAGGCCTTTAACACAATCTTTCAATTCGACCTCCCCTGCATTATCGTGACAAACGGCAATTCCATTGACAAAGAGCTCTTGGCCATCGCAACGAAGCAGAAGGTTTCCGTTTTCGAAACGCCTTTCGAAACAACAAAACTAGTCTACTTCCTTAGCGATTTTCTCGACGACCAGTTTGCTCCCCAGACCGTTGTTCATGGCTCATTCATAGATGTCTATGGGATTGGCGTGCTTCTTTCGGGTCGATCGGGTATCGGTAAAAGCGAAGTTGCGCTTGATTTGATCGAACGCGGACACCGGCTCGTTTCTGACGATGTCGTCATGATTACGCGCAAGGGGGAAGGGATCTTGATGGGTGCTGGATCCGATGTTGTCAAGCATTTCATGGAAATCCGCGGTCTGGGACTCATTGATGTAAGGGCAGTGTTCGGCATTCGTTCCATTCGATTCCAGAAAAGAGTTGAGCTTGTCGTTGAGCTCCAGGAATGGAAGAATGACGTGGAGTACACGCGAACAGGCCTCGACCATGAAAATATCAACATCCTCGGTGTTGATCTATCTCACATTAAATTGCCGATTTTCCCAGGCAAGAACATTACTGTTATTGTCGAAGTCATCGCCTTGGATTATCTCCTGAAGCACTACGGTTATGACGCGGCAACGGTTTTTTCGAAGCGACTAGACCACGCCATTTCAGAAAAGACAAAGGGGAAGCGCGTCATAGACTATTTTGAGCATGATTTTGAGTAACATCTTTCCTTGACAAAACTTCAATAATTTCCTATTTTCGGGTTGCTTTTTCGTGAAGGGGAGCGGCGGACGAATTTGTGCAAATTTTTACAGGGATGGATCGACTGAAACTCTATTATTTTTCGACAAAGACCCTGAGATTTCATGAACTCAGGTGGGGGAAAACCAAGCTGGCGCTTCTCGGTGTCCTTACCGGCGTTGCTCTGCTATGGTTGACTATCGAAATCAATCAGACCAACGGCGATGTCCTAGGAATCGGCATTGCGAGAACAAATGCATTGCTGAACGAAAACCGCGTTTTGAAGGAACATTTGCGCATCGTCGCGGGCCGCGTTGAAGTTCTCGAAAAGAAGCTCGCTCAGATCAACGAGGAGGGGAACCAACTTCGTTTACTTGTCGACCTGCCGACGATCGATGAAGACACTCGGAAAGCCGGCATCGGAGGCGTGGAAGATCGCATTGACTTTACCACCTCAGCAGATGTGAACGATCTGCTCAACGTACTCAGGAATACCGTGGAAAAGGCGGACCGTGAGCTTCAGCTTCAGTTCAAAAGCTACACGGAGGTCATGAAACATTATGAGACGAATAAAGTGAAGTTTGCCCGAACGCCGGCAATCAAGCCTATGAATGGTTATTACGCAAAAAAAGGGTTCGGTATGCGTCTGCATCCCATCCTTGACATTTATCGAAAACACGAGGGCCTGGACATTGCAAACGACCAGAGTACGCCCGTGTATGCGACAGCCGACGGGACTGTGGAACTTGCCGGTCGTCACGGCGGTTACGGAATCATGATCCAGGTGAATCATGGTTACGGGTACAAAACCCTCTATGCACACCTGAGCAAGACCTTCGTAAGGGATGGGGAAGAAGTGCGTCGCGGGATGATGATCGGGCGGTCGGGCAATACAGGGCTTTCGAGCGGTCCTCACTTGCATTATGAGGTGCGGCTGAATGGGATATCGCAAAACCCTTCAGACTATTTCTTTGACGATGTCAGTCAGGAAGAGTACCGCGCCCAGAAACAGATCAATGAATAACGTTCCTTGAATGCGTGCATGATTTCGAACAGCCGGTCTTCACAGGAGAGTGTCGAAAATGATTTGGACAATCGAACTTGCTTCGTATTTAGACGACGCCCCATGGCCTGCGACAAAGGAGGAATTGATTGACTACGCAGTTCGCACAGGCGCGCCGACGCAGGTCGTGCAGAACCTGGAGGAATTGGAGGACAGCGATGAACCTTACGAGAGTATAGAAGAGATTTGGCCCGATTATCCGACTGATGAAGATTTCTTCTTTGAGGACGACAAAGAATACTAGGGACCCGGACATCTTCTAATTCTCGACACGGGAGATTTCAATTCAAGCCGCATCAAAGGCCCGGCAAGTGTTGCTGGGCTTTTTTTGTTTTTTCAGCATGAGCAGACGCTTTACTTTCCCTACGATGTTCCTTTGTTTGTTTATCCCGCTCCATGCCCAGGAGTCGTATGAAGTCGGGTTGCTACGATTTGAAGGGAACCGCATTTTGAGCGATGACCAACTGTTGAGTGCCATTCAATCCCGCGAGACGCCATGGTGGTTGTGGAAAATCCTCTATTCAAAGCCCGAATACTATGATCCCATCGTTTTTGAGTCCGACTATGTTCGCCTCGCGAAGTACTACGAGAACAATGGTTTTTTTCATGCCCGCATCGACACGACCATTATTTTCCTTCACGCAGACAAGAGAGTATCGCTGACATTCCTTATCCAAGAGGGTCAGAGGTCTCTCCTCGACACGGTTGAATACAAGGGAATTCAAGCCCTTCCACAAGAGCTTATGGATGAAATCCGAGCTAATCCGTTGATAGAAGTTGGGGATCCGTTTGTTACGGAGGGAGTACAGGCGGAGCTGGGCCGCATCGTCGGTCTGTTCGCAAACTATGGCTATGTCAACCTCAAAGTAGAAACTCCTACAGCCACGCGCTACGCGTCTACGAATAACGTGGCGCTGAGATATACTTTCCTTGCGGGCGCGAGGTACCGTTTCGGAGCGATTCACGTCATTCAAGACACTTCTGCTGTCGAACGGGTTGACACCTCCATCGTCATGCGGCACCTCGATTTTCAGACGGGCGACTATTATAGCGAAGCGCGTAAGCTTGAAAGTGAAAGGAATCTGAATCGGCTTGGAATTTTCGAGACCACGAGGATTGACCATACCCTTCCGGACACTTCGAGAGAGAAACTCGATATTCCAATCCGAGTTTCTGTTCGCGCGCGTCCCTTGAACGAGCTGACGCCTGAAGTTGGCATCAACGACAAGGACAACGCCCTCAACCTTCTCCTCGGGGTGCGGTATAACAACAGAAATTTTCTCGGAGGTGCACGCAATTTCTCGACAAGACTGACGCTTCAACTCCAGGATATCGACTTCCAGGGCGCATTCAAGCGAGGGTTGAGCGACAGCTCCATTGTATCGTACATCGATTTGTCGACACAGTTGGTCCAGCCATTTTTTATCACAAACAAAGTAACGCTTACCGCAACTCTCTCCGCAATTCTCGACAAACAGAGGACCTATTATAATCCCATTCTTCAAGGACGTTTAGGCGTTACCGCACAAACCGCAACCTATACGCGCCTCTTCGTTGACTGGAATCTCCAGCGTATCGACCCGACAGAGTTCGGCGGAGGAGGTCTCGATACCACTGACCCCAATCTCCAACGTCAATTCAATTCGATCATCGCCATCACCCTTCAACGCGACAAAAGAAACGATTTGTTCACCCCCTCGGACGGTTTCATACATTCGATATCAGTGGAAGAAGCCGGATTTCTGCCATCCTTGTTTGGTAGTCTCTTCGGTACGGGATTGCCATATTCGCAATACTACAAGATTGCGGGACTCGCTCAATGGTATTGGGATCCATCTGGAGAGAGGAATGTCGTTTGGGCGTTGAAGCTTTCCGGAGGTTTTGCTGAGATCTATGGTAATCCAACGTCGCCATTCGTTCCTGTGACACGCAGATTCTTTGCGGGAGGAAGTGGTAGCGTGAGAGGGTGGAGG
>JACQPT010000219.1 GCA_016207415.1 Ignavibacteriales bacterium | reverse complement strand
GTGGCGGAGGAGGATGAAGACAAGCAACTCGGTGAGGAGAAGGATAGCCTTGGCAAAGGAAAGGATAATGGGAAAGGCGGGGATAGACAACAAAAGCTCTTTAAAGAGCCGAAGCGGCAAACAATCGCCAAGAAGAACGCCACGCGGAAGAAACAAGGAAGAAAAAGATAAAGGAAAGACCTCTGTAGGGGCACGACATGTCGTGCCCCTACAGTTTCGATAAAGTTTCAGTTTTTCTTAAACAACCCTTTAATCTTCTCCTCCGCCTTGTTCTTCACCCCCTCCGCCTGCTTCTTCGTTTCCTCATCAACCTTTTTCTCGACTTCTTTCTTCTTCCCTTCCACCATTGCAATTTTCTCATTCATCTGAGATTCGTAGGCCTTTAACCTACTTGTCACAGCTTCTTTTTTCTGATTGAAGAGAGTTTCAAACTCCCGCCTTTTTGCGGCAATCTTTTCGTTTACTTTTCCGCGTATTTCATTCTGGATTCGGGCGACCTCGTCACCAATGACCTTTTTTGTTCGTGAGGCGATCTGGTTGTCAAGGTCGGTCGCGAACGCCACGTCGAATTTTCCTCCGCTGTTCCAGAGGCGCAGTTGGATATTAAATCCCGTAATCGAGGTCAGCACATCTTTTACAAGTCGTTCGACCGTATTTTTTGGCGAAACATCAAAAACAACAGCCATGTTGGCAAAAGTGATCCTCGAAGCCGATTCAAACCTGTTGCCGGGAACACTCACGTCGATGTTTGCGCCAGCGATGGCTTGTGTGATCTTCGAGGGCAGAAAGTCCGAACGTCCTATCTGCATGTCCCCAACGCGCAGCCCGGTCAGTTTCGCATGGTAGTCGTCGACGGGCAAGTCCTTGCGTCGGTCGAATTTGGCGCTGAATGCGAGAGTCGTTGAGCCGCCCTTTGTTCCGGATAGCTCGGCAGTGAGCGGCTGGCTGGTTATGCGCTGATTATTCGAAATGTCCTGAACCTCGCCTTTCAGGTAGAAATACTCAGGGTTCTGATTTTTATCGGTCCCACCGGACACAAGAATCTTCTTGATCCAAAGCTTGGGATAGGAACGCTCGGCGGGAAAATGAATGTTCTGGCCCTCAAGGCGACGGTTGGACTCATCTTTTTCGGGCCTTCCCAGGCCGGAGGGTATGTTGTTCCTTGCAAAATCCACCCAATACAGGTATTTCCCCACATTTTGAAGCATTTCCTGGCCGAGAATCAGCTCGGCGAGTCCCTGCATCGATACATCGGGAAGCCTGGCCAGGCCAACAACGGCATTGAAATCCTCTTTGGCCAAGCGCTCTGCCTCGGCATAGGCGTTGGAGAATCGGCCGACCTGATCACTGAGAGCGGTTTTTCGCTCAGTGAAAGCCTTTGTCACTTCCTTGGCGGTTTCATACGAGCGCTTGACATTTTCAAGAGCAGATTTTGCGCTTTCGAGATTCTTGATTTCGGAAACGTTGACCGCCTTGATGTTGGTTTCCACTTCGGCAAGTTTGGGCCTGGTCTTTTCGACCTCAGCCAACGTTGTTTCCCATTGTTCGCTCGCTCGTTGGACCTCCTGTTTTATGGAGTCATAGTATTGCACGGTCCGGAGGTTTTGAACGCTGAGGATGCTGTCGATATTCAACTCTCTTCGGATCCTCTCAATATCGAAAAGGGGTGTTTTCTTTTCTTCTTTCGCTTGAAGGACGGGAGAGGCTTGTTGTGAAAAAGCGGCGGGCGCTAGAGCAGACGTGTCAGGTGACGCTGAGGCCGCTTCAGGCTGACCGACAGTTTGCCCGGGTTTTTCTCCTTCAAGAGCTCCATCGGTGTCGCGCTTCGTGCCGAGGACGAGGTCGTTGACTTCCACTGTCTCGATGATAAACTTGCTCCGCAGGAGTTGGCCCAGGTCCAGCGCAAATTTTACCTTCCCCGTTTCGAAGATGTTCTTCCACCCATCTTGCGGATTGGCAACTTGCAGGCGGGCAAACTCCACGCCGATTGGGGAGAGAGTAACGCTCAGGCCGTCAATCTCGACTCTTGCTCCGACAATTTTCTCTCCCGCGTACTCCAGCCCGGACTCGATCCATCGGTCGGCAAACAAATAGATAAGAAGGGAAAGGAACAATGCGGGAAACAGAACGAACAAGACGAATTTTGTCCTCACGGCACGAGCCCCCAATCACGGATCTTCACATACCATTGCACGAAAACACTCTTGCTGACGATTTTGTAAATCTTCCACTGCTCGATCTTTGAGTGAAGATGGTCGCGGTATGCGATATAGAATTTCTTAATACCCCGGAGGACCGGATAGAAAAGGATTAACGCGGAGACGAGGCTTCCGAGCACGACGGTGTTATTAAAGCGCGTCAGCGGGGCGATGGGAGCGTTGTAGAGTGTGGTCCACGTGCCCCTTAGTGCTTCAACATCCACGAGAAGAAAATAACCGAGTGAGTGAAAAAGCGGGTCGAAGAGATAGGCAACAAGGCTGAAAAAAGTAAACGCAAGAATCGCGGCCGAGAGGTTGACATCAAGCATGAGGATGACCAGCCAGACGAGGAGCCCCTGCAGTGTGAGGGTGGGCGAGAGACCGACGATCGAGCCAAGCGCAAACCCTCCGGCGACCTGACGCGGGTCCTGTCCGGCGCGGAGGATTTTCAGAAAATCGCTGAGAATCTTTATTACGAACATCGGGCAAAGAAAAGTAGTTACTTGTTCAGAAGATAGTGTAAGGAGGGAAGGGATTCAAGATTAGGTATTCTTACTTCGCCCCAGGCGGTCTTGCGCGAAGTCCTGCATCAAGGGACTCTCGAGCTTCACGCGGATATTCAGAGCTGTGAGAACTTTACGGAGCGTGTCGACTTGGATAGACTCTTTGCCCTTCTCAATGTCGAACACGACTGTTTTGCCCACGCCAGCCTCCAGAGCAAGTTCAATCTGCGTGAGGCCAAGCTTCTTTCGATGATATCGAACGATTTCGCCTAATTCGATTGCTGCATTCACATGGCAAAATTACCGTTAAAACGGGAATAATGCAACAGAATTTACTGTTTAGACAGTAATTATTGAGTCTTGTAGGTCTAGAAAAATGCCTGAAGTTCCACATGATCCCAGAAATCGTCATGGACTCTCCAAGTCGATTTCGGGGATTTCGAAGCAGGGAAGTTACGCGGACCTAAGAGCGTTAACGATGTTCAACCGCGCGGCACGAACCGCTGGAAGGAAACCACCGGTGATACCCATGAGAATGGCGAAAACGACTGCGTAGGTAAGAATTTCGACGGTAAGGGTGAATGAAAATTCCAACTCCGAAAAAGAGCCCCAATTCATTGTAGAGACCGTAAAGAATTGCAACCCGGAGGCCATAAACAACCCAATTGCCGCACCAATAAGAGCGATCAACAAAGATTCGGTCATGAACGCGGCCAGTACGCTTCGTCGACGGAATCCAATCGCACGCAACGTGCCGATTTCAACAGTACGATTTGCCACGGCCGCATACATCGTGATCATGGCACCGATAATTGCGCCAACACTAAAAAACACGGTAATGAAAATTCCGAGCACTTCAATGAAAATCGCCATGAACTGAGATTGCTCTTCAAAGAACGCTTTCTCTGTTTTCGGCTCGAATTGCTGGAGGCGGTTGTCTTCTTCGAACGCTCTCTTGATCTGATCGAGTTGGTCCGGGTTTGTCATCCTGAATGTCAGTGTGGAAAACGCACCTTGACGGCTAAACGCATCCTGGAGTTGACTCACGTCGCCCCAGATCTCAGAATCGAACCCCGTGCCGCCCGCATCCGTCCGGCCAACGACCGACCAGACGTCTCCGCCAAACTTGATTGTGCTTCCAAGCTGCACGCCCTCAAATCGCCGCGTGATGGAGCTTCCCACGACAACCTCCCGGGCGCCCCAGTTGAACATTCTCCCCTCGACGACTCTTACCTGGGGTCGCAACTGAAAGGCTGCCTGTGAAACTCCGCGCACCGTGACATTGCTAATGCCTGCCTCGGCGCCGATTTTTGGAAGGTTAATCACAACGACGACATCTCCCGACGCTACCGGCTTTCCGTCCGAACCTTTTGCAACCTGTGGAAGAGACATGACGATATTGTACGTCTCGTTGAGGATAATGCTCGAGATTTCACCCTGGGCAGATTTTCGCGCAACAATAACGTTTTCTGTCGAACCAGTTGCAACCAGAGTTTTGCGAACGCCCGCAGCAAGCATCAACACTGCCGTGAAGACAAAGACAACGAGCGTTATGCCCGTAATGGTGATGGCGGTGGTCAATCGTCGGGATCTGAAATTACGCAGGGTATATTTCAGCGGAATTTTCATTGTTCCTCAATCCTCCTCATTTTATCCTACAAACCGGAGTCCGTCCACAATTGAAGTCCGGACGGCCCGCTGGATGGGAAACAACGCAGCGATGACTCCAACAACGAGGGCAGATGTACCGGCAAGGACAATCGTTATCGGCTCGATGTAAAAAATCGGGAACCAGGACTTGGGCACAAAGAGCGAGAACATGCCGACAATGGGGTACGTCAGAAGAAGTCCGAGCGCTCCGCCCAAGATCGATATAATCATGGATTCCCCCGCAATCAGCTTGGTTAAATGACTGCCCGAAAAACCGATGGTTTTAAGAACGGCGTACTCTTTTGTGCGTTCACGGGCTGACATGATCATGGTGTTACCGAGGACCAACATGATTATGCCGATGATGACAAAGGACATAAAATTCAGGAGGACGATGATGAGGTTTGTCCCCTGAACAAATCCCTCCTGGAATGCCCGCTCGGATTCGGTTTTTGTCTCGGCGCGAGAGTTCTTAAAAAGCTGGTCGACTTCTTCTGAGATTCGAGCACCATCATTGGGATTACTGATCCGGATGATGTACCATCCGACCTCTCCAGCCCGGCCGGGCATATCTTGCCTCATTCGCTCGTCGAGATAAGCCCAATGGAACCACATCTGCGTTCCGTCTACCTTCTCGTCCCGTGGCTGATAAATGGCACGCACAACGAAGTCCCATTTCCCCGGATAAATATCCCCTTCGATCGGAATAACATCGCCGATTTTGAAATTGTACTGTTTTGCCAGGTCGGCTCCAACCATGCAGGCATTTCGTTCCTTCGTGAATGCTTCGAGCTGATCCGGAGGAACAATAAACTCAGGGTACACCTCGAGAGCCGTTTGCACATCAGCAGCAAACCTCGCAAAAAACTGGTTTTTGTCAATGTAGACGCCTTGAAACCAATTCATATAACTTACGGTTTCCACGCCCGGAATCCGTGCAATTTTGTCCCGGTAGGCAAGGGGCAAAGGGAAAATGAACGAAACGGCATTCCGCGTTACTAGTCGGTTGGCGGCCGAAGCTTCGACGCCCGCATACCACGCGGTCACGACCGTTCTGAGAAACCCGAACGCCATGACGGCAATGGCTATCCCGAGGATGGTCAACGACGTCCGCAACTTGTGGCGGAGCGCGTTTTTGAACATCAGTTTAAAGATTCTCATGGCCGCCTCCTACTTCAACTCGCCTTTGTCGAGATGCCTCACGGTGTGCGCTTTTTCAGCCGCTCTCGGGTCGTGAGTCACCATAACTATGGTTTTCTTGAATTCTTTATTCAGGCGCTCGAGCAACGTGAGGATTTCTTCTGCCGATTGTTTGTCAAGGTCGCCCGTCGGTTCGTCGGCCACGAGGAGCGTCGGGTCGGTTGCGATTGCGCGGGCGATCGCAACGCGCTGCTCCTGACCGCCCGAAAGCTGCTTGGGGTAATGGTACATCCGATCAGCCAGTCCGACAACCTGAAGTGCAAACTCGACGTGTTTCTTTCTCTCCGCCTTCGACAGGCTGGTTAACAAAAGCGGGAGCTCCACGTTCTCGTACGCCGTAAGCACGGGAATGAGGTTGTAAAACTGAAAGATGAATCCCACATGGGTTGCGCGCCACTTCGCCAGAGCAGTCTCGCTCAATGTACCTATGTCAGTTCCTCCGACGACAACCCTCCCTTTTGAAGGCCGGTCGATTCCGGCAACCAAATTGAGAAGTGTCGTTTTTCCAGAGCCCGAGGGCCCCATCAGTCCGAGAAAATCGCCTTCGCTGACTGAAAGGGAAATGTTGTTGAGAACGGGGATGTCGAAAGTGTCCCGTCGATACGCTTTTGAAACGTTTTCGACCTGAATGATGGAATTGGCCATGTACTCTCCTAAAGAACTTTTACTTTGACTCCTGAACTAATTTCGTTCGTTACCTTGTCGATGACTTTTTCGCCGGCATTCAACCCGCTCGTGATTTCGACCAGCGAACCCACCTGCCGTCCCGTTGTCACGGCGATCCCCGTCGCCAGATTTTCGCGAACCACGAAAACGACCTTTTGTCCATCACGGCTGACAACGGCGGCCGAAGGCACCGTCAAAAACGGTTTTACACTTTGCGTTGCGGCATCGGAAGCCTTGGTGAGGAACAAAACTTTTGCGCTCATCTCGGGTAAAACACGGCTATCATACGACTTAAAACCGACCTTCACAAGAACCGTAGCCTTTGCCCTGTCTGCTGTGGGGACGATTTTTGTCACGAACCCCTCGTAGCGCTGCTCCGGATAAGCATCCAGGGTAATTTCACACGGCTGATTCGGTTTAATTCGCTCAATATTGGATTCAGAAACATCGGCCTCGACTTCGAGGGAGCTCATATCTGCTATGGTGACCACTGCGGCGCGGGAAGTGCTGCTAGCGCCAAGGGGGGACACGATCTCGCCGACATCGGCGTTTTTCGTCAGCACGGTTCCATCGAACGGAGCGCGAACCAACGTGTATTCAAGAGCGACTTCAGCCGAAGCAACGGCAGCCTTTGCAACCTCGATACCTGCAAGAACACGGTTGAAGCG
>JACQPT010000017.1 GCA_016207415.1 Ignavibacteriales bacterium | reverse complement strand
GGCATCCAGCAGTGTTCCGCTTAGGTAATCCTGACGGGCACTCCGATATGGCTTGAGCGATAAGATGTTTGGTCGGACGAGACTTTCAATTTCGGTCATTTCGGCGACTCCTGTCGAACGGAGACCGCCATCCCGTGAGCAAGCAAACCCTCCGCTGAAGCAAAGGCATGCAGTGTGGGAGACAGCTTCTTCAGCCCATTTTTCGATATCCGCTGGTAGAAGACAGCCTTCTGAAAACTCTCCACCGTTATTCCACCGAAAGATTTGGCCGCTCCGGCAGTCGGCAACGTATGGTTGGTCCCGGAAGCGTAGTCCCCTGCCGTAACGGGAGAATAACCTCCAAGGAACACCGAGCCTGCATGACGGACTTGAGAAGCGATTCGCTGAGAACCCTTAGCTTGAATCGAAAGATGTTCAGGAGCGTACGAGTTTACAAAATCTATCGCTTGTTCCATGGTTTTCACGATAAGTATGAAGCTCTTCTCAAGAGCTTCACGGATAATGGCCGATCGAGGGAGGTCAATAAGACCTTGCTTCATCAATCGAAAGACATTGTCCGCGAGCAAATCGTTGTTGGTCACCAGGACAACACGCGCATCAGGATCGTGCTCAGCCTGCGACAGAAGGTCCGCAGAAACGAACCTGGGATCTGCAGTTTTGTCTGCAATAACCAGTAATTCGGACGGACCTGCGGGAAGGTCAATTGCTGCACCATCGGGGTCAGTCGAGACAAACCTTTTTGCAGCAGCGACGAACTTGTTTCCGGGGCCAAAAATCTTGTCAACCTTAGGGATTGATTCTGTTCCATAAGCAAAAGCTGCGATTGCCTGTGCTCCTCCAAGGGCATAGATTTCACTGATTCCGATGGTCTGGGCTGCTGCAAGAATCTTGGGATCTACCGAACCCTTGTCGTTTGGTGGAGAACAAACAACAATCCTCGCACATCCGGCAATGAGAGCTGGAATGCCGAGCATCAACATTGTCGACGGGAGAGGAGCCGAACCCGCAGGAACATAGAATCCGACTCTCTCAATAGGTTTCCATTCTCTCCAGCACGTCACGCCAGGCATTGTTTGGATTTTTGTGATTCCGCATCGTTGAGCCAGATGGAAGGTGGTTATGGAACGTGCGGCTGTTTTTAATGCTTTGAGAAAATCAGCAGGGACGCGGCTTTGCGCATCAATTGCAGATTCAACTGAGACCTTTGCGTTTGTGGGCGCCAAACGGTCATACTTGCGTGCAAACTCTTGGGCTGCTTCATCTCCTTTTTCTTTGACAGCAAGACAGATTTCGCGCACCCGCTCCTTAACCTCCGAATCTTCATCGGGCCGTCGGATTGTCAATTCCCGGAGTTGGTCTTCCGTAAGTTCGCTGAATCGATAAATGTTCATTTGATAATGGTTTCAATCGGTACAACGATAATATCGCTTGCGCCGGCTTTTTTTAGTTTTTCCATAACACCCCAGAATTGGTTTTCACCGATGACGGAGTGGACAGCCACCATACCTTCTTCGGCAAGGGGGACAATTGTCGGGCTTTTGAGTGCTGGAATAATTTTTTTAAGCTTTGTAAGCGACTTCATCGGCGCATTAAGCATCACATAGCGTTTGCCCCTCGCAACGAGGCTCCCGGAGATCCGAATGCGAAGTCTTTCGATAAGTTCTTGTGTTCGCGGTTGCCTCAACGACTTAGGATTAGCGATGAGGACTGCCTGTGAATACAAAATCGTTTGCAATTCCCGCAATCCATTAACTTTCGATGTCGTCCCAGTTGAAATAATGTCACAGACTGAGTCTGCCACGTTAAGGGATGGGGCAAGCTCCACTGCTCCGCTCAGTTCAATGACTTCGGCCTTAATCTGCGCCGAACGAAGGAAGTGACCTAGTGTACGAGGATACGTTGTTGCAATGCGTTTCCTTCGCAACTGACTCACGTTTCTGATTGTGGAACGTTGAGGCACGCTTACTACGAGGCGGCAGCCGCCAAAGCCGAGTTTTTCAGCAACTTTAACTCGTGCACGCTTTTCTTGCACAATGTTCTCGCCGACAATTCCGAGATCCGCCACTCCGTCCTGGACATATTCTGGAATGTCGTCATCCCGCAACGAGAGAATATCCAACGGAAAGTTTGAACAGGGCGAGAATAGGGCTGGTTTCTGAAATTCAAACTCCAAACCGCAGGATCGCAAGAGGGCGATCGAGTCCTCCGTCAGCCGTCCGCCTTTTTGAAGAGCTATTTTGAGCCGTCCGTTTGTTGCTAACATGCTTTACTCAGGTAAAGTGTTTCAGGAAAAAAAATTATCATCTCCCGCGAAGGCGTCTTATCACCAACCCATAGCCCCCCTTACCATGCGTTAACCATCGGTGGACGCGAGCAATTGTTCGTGAGCTAAAACCGGTCTTCGATTCAATCGTAGAATACGAGACACCCTCTTCGAGCATTTGGGCTACTCTCCATCGTTTCGCAAATTCGTCAATTTCTTTTTCTGTGAGCAAATCTCGAAAGAATTTCCGGCATTCTTCTACAGATTTCAACATCAGAATCGCAGAAAAGAGTTGATCGATTTCCTCGTGAGTCGTTTTTTTCATACTTTACTAAGGTAAAGTATAAGGAAATCAAACAGTAATGTCAAACGCGCAGGTGCAGCGCTCCTTGGATGCTCCTCATTTATGTACAGACGCTTAGAGGACGTTTTACCCTGACAGCGAAGCCGGCTTCACCTAGCATCAAAGCGACTTCAACGGGACCAGGCGCTTCAGAGATGTTTTGACGCCCAACGCCCAGGTCACATTGAAATGTCTACATTCAAAGGAGTCGTTTTGGTCGTTTCGACTCCCGTGGAGGAATCGTATTCAAGTTGCAACCGACGTCCGACTACCGGCGACAGCACCTGCAGGTCGCGAATGAGTCTTTCCATTTGTTCAAAATAAAGGCTCTGTGGTCCGTCAGACAGGGCTTTCTCAGGGTCAGCGTGGACTTCGATCATGAGTCCGTCGGCTCCCGCTGCAATTGCTGCTAATGACATTGGTCCAACATGCCGACGATTTCCTGTTCCATGGCTCGGATCAACGATAACCGGCAAGTGTGTCATTTCTCTGAGGACAGGTATAAGACTCAAATCCAGTGTAAATCGCGAATGGTTTGAAAACGTGCGGATGCCGCGCTCGCACAGAATAACTTGATCGTTGCCGCCTGCTAAGACATATTCCGCGGCCCCAAGGAACTCTTCAATCGTGGCTGCCAGCGACCGCTTGAGGAGTACCGGCTTACGCGTTTCTCCGAGAGCCTTGAGTAGCTCGAAGTTCTGCATGTTGCGGGCACCAATCTGGAGCACATCCGCGTACTCAGCGACCAGTGGGACTTGGTCGGGCGAGAGGACCTCCGTTACTACCGGCATGCCTGACTGTTCGCGGGCTTCCGCCAGAATCCTGAGACCTTCCTGGCGAAGACCCTGAAAGCTATAAGGCGACGTGCGCGGTTTGAACGCGCCTCCACGGAGCAGAGGAACGCCCATTGCGTGCAATCGCCCGGCAATCTCGAGAAGCATCGGTCGGTTCTCGACGGCGCATGGGCCGGCGATGAGAACGATTCTTTCTCCGCCTATGATGGTTTTACCAACCCGAACAAACGTTTTTCCTTTTTTCGATTGACATGAGACGAGTTTCAAATCGCCAGGCATTGAGCACCTCCTAAATTAGAATTCATTTCAAGAATACAATGTCAGGACGCAGACAGGGTTGCGTTCTGAGCTTCCACTTTGCCTTAATAAATTGTGTGAGCAAAAAATGCGCCCCACACATTATTAAAACCAACCCTTAATACACGCGCCACGTATTATAGGACCCCTATTGCCCGCCTGCCACATTGAACAATGAGGCGGGCAGGAATTCTCCCCTTGTGCAGGGATCGTCCGGCGAAAGGGGAGAAAATAATTGGGTGGCGCTATATATAAAACAAAACCCCTCGCCATGTTTCGGCGAGGGGTCCTTTTGACGATGCTAAAGTTGTTGAGCTAAATCATGCGCCTATTCTCCCTTCGCCAGGTTGAGAAAAAAGAAAACCAAAACCCAAAATACGGATGCTGTGTGACTGGAAACTGGCGAGCGGCTGATTGCATGGATAAGTTTTGGTTCTTTTGGAGTAGTTTGAAGATAACAAATACTTGCCAAAAAACAAATTCATTAACTCCTGATTGCCTTTGCTTGACAAAGCTTCGGGAAAAAGAGACCAGCGGAAGTGTCGCTGAGTCCCTTCCCTTCTTAAGACATGACGCTTAAAGAAGAATTTACTCTGACAGGTATGTGCCCGATATTGGTGTCTTTCTTCGTATGGCCCGACTCGGAAGAATCTCCGATATTATTTCTTCTCGCTTTTTTCGATCAACAACCCCGGCCCCGTCGTTTTGATCTCGTAATCCAATTCCAGCCCCGTCGTCGATTCCTTTCATTTTCGCAGGCATCCCTTGCGTCATACCGGGTGTGTCGGCAATCGCTTCGGTCTACTACCAGGTTTTCTCGCCTCGCTTCATTTTCTCCAACGTATCCTTGAACAGCTGCTTCTGATCGGCAGAAGCTAGTTCTATGGCCCGTTGTTGCCACACAATAGCTTCGTCTGTCCTTCCGAGTTTGTGCAACAGGTTTGCGTACGTATCGAGGAACATAGGCTGGCTTTTTTCGGCTTCAATGGTTCTTTTACTCCAAAGGAGCGCTTCCTGCAAGTCTGCCTTATCTTTGCTAGCCAGGAAAACCTCCCAAGCCATGTCGTTAAGATACCCTGGGATGAAATTGAGGCCATATTCCTTGAGATGGCCGGATAATGCTTTTACGAAAGTCTTGAAGCCCCCTGTTTGTTTTGCCGTTTCCAGCAAGTTGAAGAGATCCTGAATGTTTCCAGCGGAAGCAATCCGGCCTGTGACCTTTGTTGCTTTTTCGATCGGATACCTTAGCGTGACTAGAACCACCGATTGGGGCGGAAGATCGACGACGACGTCCTCGCCAACCTTCCTCGCACCGCCGAATTGTTTCGGAACGACCTTTCGGGGATTTTCAAAGGTGTTGATGTCCGTAAATTTTTCGGAGGTCAATAGTTTTCCGCCCACGATACTGCTCTCCCGGATGCCAGGCAAGCTGGTCGAGACTCGTATGCTGTCGCGCGGGTGCAAGTTCACCAACGAGATGTTGATGTTTCCATTCGGTTCCTCCGAAGCGGAGGCGTTGATGGATGGAATCTTCGCATTACCGCGCACGTAGTCGGGACTGGCCAGCCGTACGGGCATCCAGCGCGCGTCCTGGTGAACCTTGTACACCTCGAAGACGTGGTACGTTGGCGTGAGCAGCATCTTGTCGCCCTCGGTGAGAATAAGTGCCTGCAGAACGTTCACAGTCTGAGCCAGATTCGCCATCTTGACCCGCTCACAATGGTTGTTGAAGATGTTAAGGGTCGTCGCTGCCACTAACGCGTCCCGTAGACTGTTTTGTTGGTAGAGAAACTGTGGATTCGTACCCGGCTCGACGTTCGTCCAGACACCCCATTCGTCCATAACGATGGCCACTCGCTTTTGCGGATCGTAGCGATTCATGATTCCCTCGTTTGTGGAGATGATCTCCTCCATGCGCAAGGCCTGCCGCATTGTACCGAAGTATTCGGCTTCGTCGAACTGGGTTGCCGAGCCTTTGTTCTGCCAGTTGCCTGTCGGCACAGTGTAGTAGTGTACGGATAACCCCCACATCTGATTGACGGGGATGTTCTTCATGACAACTTCCGTCCAGTTGTAGTCCGTGCCGATCGGACCGACGGCAATCTTCTTCAGCGGCGTTCCGGGAAAGTTCTGGCAGAACGTGGCGTACTGCTTGTACAGGTTCGCGTAGTACTCCGGTGTCATGTTACCACCGCAACCCCAGCTTTCGTTACCGATCCCCCAAAAACTTACACCGAAGGGGGTCGACTGACCGTTCTTTCTGCGGAGAGTGGCGAGCTGGCTCTCTCCTCCGAAGTTGAGATACTCGATCCAATCGGCCATCTCCTGCGGCGTTCCGGTGCCCATGTTTCCGGCGATGTAAGGC
>JACQPT010000197.1 GCA_016207415.1 Ignavibacteriales bacterium | reverse complement strand
TCCGTTCAGCCGTTCCTTCAAAACCCGGAAAAAGGAGTCTTTGTCCTCGCGCTTACCTCGAATCCGGGCTCGAAAGATTTCCAGCGCCTGAAGATTGGCGGAAAAACACTGTATGAGAAGGTCATTGCCGCTGCAAGAAAATGGAACACGAATCGCAACATTGGACTCGTCGTTGGGGCAACGCATCCGAAAGAGTTGAAAGCCATAAGGAAACTTGCCGCGGAAATGCCCATCCTCATCCCCGGAATCGGCAAGCAAGGGGGAGACCTGAAGTCTTCGGTGCGTTATGGGTGCGACAAAAAGGGGGAGATGGCAATAATCAATGTAGGACGGTGCATCATCTACGCTTCTTCCGGCGAGGATTTTGCAACTGTTGCACGTCGGGAAGCCACGAGACTGCGAGATGAGATTCGCCGTTATCAAGAAGAATTTTTTCAATAGTTTGAATCATGAACGCCAGCTTGGTTCTGCACTGCTTTCCGACTATGTCGAGATCGCAACCCGCGCAGTGTCAAGCGCTTTTTTTTTGCTTTCGTGGTTTTACATGACCCCGCCGAAGAAGGGGGAATTTTGGGATGAAAATCGGAAATTGGTTTTTGTGCTGCTTTTTTCTCTCTGGGATGGTCTGCAAAGTACGGGTTATTACCGACAATAAACTCGAAAGGAGCACGACTATGAGAAGATCAACACTGTCGCTGCCGAGCTTCGTCGACTTACAGCATTTTTTTTCGCTTCTTCTGTTGGTGGTAATGGGTGCCACGGCACTTGGGCAAAACGGAGACTATTTTCAAGGCTCTCAACACGGTATGAAGGTGCAAGGTATTCTCGAACCGGCGAAAGGTGCCGGTGTGTTGGTCGCCGGAGAGCTTTGGGACTCCTACCTGCCGCCCAACGCGTACGCTTACTACCGTGAAACAAATGAGTCGATCCGGCGAAGCCTATTAAGGATAGGGAACTTCGATCGCCTCTGGACAACGCCGACGCACGTATGGCCGGGAGGATGGACAAATGGGGACTACTGGGAAAAGGGAATCGAAATTATGGAGTTCAACCCGGATACAAACTGGAATCCTACCACAATTGCGGACGTAGCAAATCCCGCTTACTTTTCGGCAGCAGGAGGGAACTATGCTTTCGGATCGTACACAAGTTCACTCCCGGGGGCAAGTGACGCGACAAGGAATTATGTAAAGGAAACGATATGGGTGGATTCAACCAAGAGACATCGAGTCGTGTATGAAGCTGGCTGGCCGACGAACATTGGTGTTGACGTCAAGGTGAAGATTCATCAGTTTTCCCTCAACTGGAATAACTTCAACGATTTCATCATTGTTGAGGTTGCATTCATCAATACAGGAGTTGTTGACTTCAATGGCGATGGATATCCAGAGAAGACGAGTAATGTGATCAGGGCGCTGACGATGATCGCACACGGAGAGTTTATGTGCTCTTACAGGCTTGGCTCGGCCGGTTCGCGGTCTGCAAACGCCTTTGGCGCCCAACGGGCTTCTGGGTATGTAGGAAACGATGATCCCAAAGGTTCTCCCTGGGACATGATGATCGGTTATCCGGGTGAATCGCTCACAGGTACAAAGGACATGGGATTAAATGATTACCCGATGCGCTTCTACACGGATGTCTGGAGTGCATGGTCATGGATTGTGGCTAAGCAAGGCGTTGCGGCGACACCTGATCAGGTGCACAACCTACCCAACAAGACCACGATCTGGGGCACGCCGGCTGTTAGCAACGATTCGACACGAGGCTACTACACCTCCGCGGGGTCCGGCAAGGGTTTTATTTTTGCTCCCTATGTCGGGTCAAATCCAAAATTTTATCACACGGCAGCCATGGGAACTTATTACAAAGATGGCGGCAAATCCCGTAGTAGTTTGGCGTTCGATTTTTCTCCCAATCCCAATTTTTTCGAGGCTGGAACCGCTGGGGATCCAACTTCTTTCATTCCAAAGTCTGTTGGAGCCCGTGCACGTCCTAATGGAGATCAAAAGCTTCTTTCTGAGGAAGTAAACGGGGCCTTCGAGGTAAACACATATGAGTCTAATTGGACAAAGGGTTTCACTGCTCAGAACAATTTTGACGGAGACATGTTCAGCGGTGTGGGTCCATTCTCGTTGAGCGTTGGAGATAGCATGACGATTGTTTGGGCAACAGTGGGTGGTTTCCGTTTCCGTGGTGTCGCAAATGCAATGGCGGCCGCGCGCTGGGCTTTTGAGAATGGATATCCCTCAGCAATCCTTGACGATTATCCCGGGGTGCCCGAAATGCAAGTGGAGAAGCCGTTGGGGAAGTCATTCAAAATACGCTGGGACAATCTTGCGGACTCCCATCGCGACTTCGCTGGCTATAAGATCTACAGAGCTACAACTGCATCTAGTATAGATTGGCTCATGGGAGCGATGCGGGGATTGGATGAATACTGGAGGAACATGACTCCAGGTCCCACCTCGTCTAATTTGCTCATGCCTGTGAATCCAAATTTTGCGGGTCAGGACTTTGTTGCAGGAAAATTAGGTACTCCCGATTCCTGGGGCCCATACGAATTAATAGCAGTAATTCCAAAGAACCAACTCTCACACTACCTTGATAACAACGTGGCCGATTATGCGTACGCGTATGAAGATCAGAACATCCATTTGGAATATAAGTATTGGTATTATGTCGCCGCATACACAGACCGAACGGCGAATCCATATGACTTGGGAACTTCCTATGCTGGATTCAGCGATCCAACGAGCCTGACGATTGAAACTTCAAACCTGAATCGGAATGGAGCAAGTGGGTTGTGGGAAAATACCTATCCCTTTGCGGGGGGTAATGCTTACTATCCGACGACGGCAGAAGGTCTAAAGGCCCTTGGGGCTCCGGTTTCAAGGTTCTCCGTTCCGGCAACAAAGGAGATATCTTTCGGGGATGTTGTTTTTGGCGAAAACAAAGAACTGGCACTCTTAATGAGGAACGATGCAGATGACACATTAACTGTGACTTCCATTGCATCCAGCAGTCCTGTCTTCGAAGTCGGCGTGTCGACATCAAAAATCTCTCCCGGTGGCTCCATCACTGCAACTGTCAGATACACGCCGACCAGGGTGGGTGCAGACTCCGCGTTGATGCTTATTTATAGTAACGCTCCGAACTCACCAGACACTGTACGTGTCTCTGGAGCAGGAACTTTGACCAGCGGCGTTGAGAAACTGAGAGAAGTTCCAAAAGAATATTCTCTCAGTCAAAACTATCCCAATCCATTTAATCCGACTACAACGATCCGCTATCAGA
Source organism: Ignavibacteriales bacterium (assembly GCA_016207415.1). GTDB lineage: Bacteria > Bacteroidota > Ignavibacteria > UBA10030 > UBA10030 > JACQPT01. The sequence goes on along the minus strand of JACQPT010000197.1, from coordinate 105 downwards.
TTCCTAAAGCATCATATGTGGTACTGAGGATTTACAACCTCCTTGGCCAAGTCGTTTCTACGCTTGTCGAAGAAAGGAAAGAAGCGGGATATTACGAGGCGGAAT
>JACQPT010000202.1 GCA_016207415.1 Ignavibacteriales bacterium | reverse complement strand
CCGACGGAACCGACCTCGCATTGGTCACTGCAAACGGTGGAAGCTGGCCAACATGGATACCATGAAGAAATGGGATTTGCAAAAATCATAGTGATTATGAAGCCAATACTAGTGAGCGCCCTCGTTGTCATGCCAAGTATTGTGTTCTGTCAGGGAGCCGAAGTTACACTGTTGCTGGCAAACGGGCACCAACTCGCAGGAGAGCTCCTTGCCGTGAGAGAAAGTACGCTCGTCCTCATCGTGGCTGGTCGAACGGAGATGATGAAGCGCCAGCGAGGTACTGATACGGTGGTCGTTCCCGGACCCGACATTCAACAGGTCGTGATTGCTGGCAAAAGCAAAATTCTCCAATCAATGGGAATGGGCGTTGTTGTGGGAGCAGGAATAGGAGCATTCATAGGATTAGCGAGTGGAGATGATCCTCCCGGTTTTCTTTCCTTTAGCGCGGGAGAGAAGGCAGCGATGCTCGGGACGTTGTTTGGAGGTGCCGGACTGATCATTGGTTTGACAGTCGGAATCTTTAAATCGTCAGGTGAGAAAAGCATCGAACCGTTGCCGGGTCATGACTTCTCAATCCTGAAATCCGTCGCACGATATCCGCGCACAGAACCCGAGTGGCTCCTCAGAATTAACTAAATCGGAAAAAGATGATGAAAAGCTATGCGGCTACCTTTTTGATATGTGCCACACTCGCTGGCAATGCCGGAGCACAGAAAAGAATGCTCGTCGAGGTAAGCCCATTAATTGGTGATACCTTAGACGCACATGAAGAAATTCTCTTAAAGATTTTTCCCGGACTCGATGGGTTTCAGTCAGCCGTGTTCTATCAGGACCCTAGGAATGCGACAGTAGAAGCCGAAATCCTCATCGAAGATAAATTCGGGTCACGGGTCAAGTTGCTCAAGGTCGGTACGTTATCGTTTTTGAGACAAACGATTGAATCGAGGGCCGACGTCAACTTCAGGGATAAAGTGAATGCGATGGGCCCTGTCAAGCCAACCTCTTTGCAGTCAACGGATATTTCAAGCATTACGCAAAAGCTCGATCTGGGGAGGGACGAATCGAAAGATAAGACCATCATTGTGAGCAATCGCGTAGGTGAAGAGATTGCCGAGTCTGAAAGGGAGTATTTTCGTTTGTTCCCCATCATGAAGGACTTTCACAAATTAGTGTTTTATCTAACTCCCGAAGGGACATACTACGGGCGATTCACGATTCTCACTCCCGGCGGCGCGCAGTTTGACAGTCTGAGACTGATGACAAGGAACTATTTGTCCATGCTCTCGGAGCAAATCGACAATTACGAAGAGTTTATTGCAGGTCGTTATGTGATGGGGTCATCGAGGCCAACTCTGCATATCCTAGGAGGTCTGAGCTTGGCGCGGCCGGAAGAACGTGTGGAAAGCGCAAAGTCCACCGTGTCCGATATTCTGCCTCTCGATTATACGTCAAAAATTGGTTCCGAGGAGTCTACCATGTTCGCCTTCGGCGTTAGCGCATCCTGGTTCTCGCCAGACTTCAGCGGCCTCAAACCCGCATACCAGGCCATTGAGGATTTCTACCGGCAACAGGGCTTTGCCGTTTCCCACCATGAGCCGAATGTCGATCTTTCTTTTATGTACTCCTATACATTGCGGTTGCGTCTCGCACCATACACCGTCGTCATCGAGGCCGGCAGGAATTTCAAAAACGAGCCAACGTTCAAATCTCTTTCGGTTACTGGTCTCTATCATCTTGACGGATATGAGGATACACCTCTCCGGCCGTTCATCGGGCTGGGCGTCGGTCGCTACTATTTCAAGGTTGTACAACCGTACAGGAATCTTATAGGCCCGCCGGAGAGCTATCGATATTTGGATGACATCACGAGTGAAGGCACGCCCGTTGGCTATTCTTTGCTGGCGGGTGTTGGAAGCGCCAAGTCTAGTCAATCATCGATAGAATTCTGGACGCAGTATGTTTTCATGCAGGAGCTTCAGGCGACGAGTCGTAATAACGAGACGGCAAAACTCAATCTCAGCAGTTTTATAATAGGCATCCAGGTGGTAGTGGACCTCTTCTAACGGTTACTGAGAACTTTTAACATGCGTTCATCGACCATCCCCTTCATCGCGGTTTCATTGATTGTTCTTGAGATGAACTGCGTAACAAAAGAGTCCATCACTCGACGATCTCAACTTCACGATCCGCTTGAACGCGGTCCCATTACAGTGCTCACAAACGACACCACGCTCTATGAACTGAATGCATACCGTGTGGACGATTCCGTGCTCACCTGTTCAGGATCGCGGGTGAAAAACGGAATTCAGGAGAAGTTCAGTGGGAGCATCGATTTCAGGAAGATTGTGTTGATACAATCTCGCAAAACAGGGATTGTTCAGTACGTGGGCGCGGGGATCGCAATCGGCGCTTTTGCACTCACCGCGGCGACATCACTAGGCAGTCCGATGGGTCTGACGGTGACCCCAACAGAGGCCGTTCACGGGCCAGGCGGAGGAAGCTCTTGTCCCTTTATTTACAGTTGGAACGGGGAGAGATACGTGCTGGAGGCCGAGGCTTTCGGAGCGGCTCTGGCACAGTCCTTGGAGTATGAATCTTCAAGCGTTCTTCGGCAGATCCAGGAAAGGCAATCAGAGGTACGAGTGCGAATCACGAACGAGCGTCCGGAAACGCACTACTTTAATTCCGTAAGAATGCTCGCGGTTGAACACGATCCCCGGGCAACACTCTACGTCGACGGAGAGAACAATCTTTGGCCGGTCTATGAAATTACTTCACCTCTGGAGGCCAGGGACAAAAAGGGCAGTTCAATTCTCCACGCTATCGGTGCGATGGACAGCCAATACTGGGAGTCTGATTTCCCGCATACGGACGCTTCGGCAGATTTCGAGGACGAACTGGAAATCATGTTTTCCAAACCGAAGGGAGTGGAGCGGGGGACGCTCGTCATTGATGCTGCGAACACGAGAATCTCGGACATCGTCATCGAGCACATTATGAGATATCTTGGTGATAAATACCTCGAGTTTCTCTATGCTCTTGAACACGATGCGGAGCTTCAGGGCCTCTACAAACAATGGATCGAAGAGAGTGCGTTAAAGATTTCTGTTGCGGGCAAAGGAACGTGGGAATCCTATGGCTCAATTCCTCCGGAGGCAAACGAGGCATCATTTTCCAAAGCGGTTCGAATCTCCGTGCCTTCAGAGGACACCACTGTCCAAATCCGCTTGCGAGCTCTCAACGATGTATGGAAACTCGATGCCATCCGCGTTGATTGGACGCCTGTGAGGCCGGTTTACGGCAAAGAACTTTCTCTCATGTCTGGCATGACCTCGAACGGGTCCGATGCAGCTGAACTCCTGGAACAACCGGATCAAAAGTATCTCATGCTTTTGCCGCCAGAATATGTTGACTTGAATTATCGTGCGGCGCAGCCTGCGCGGGGAAAAAAAATAAGCTACGTTTTGTACGCCAAGGGTTTTCTCTATGAATGGATGAGGGGAATAGCGGAGAACTCCCACGCGGCACGTTCTCTTGTTGATCCATTGCGTATCCCTCACCTCAAGAAGCTCCTCCAGAACAAGAACCTGTTCCTGCCGTCGATCTATGCTGAATGGGCAGAAGAGAAACAGCGGGGGAAATGACAGAGAAATCGTTGAGGTGCATTCATTGACTGAATCGATAAAGAATTCCGGCCCGCGAGTTCAGATTCCCGGGCGAAGCTTCCATTTGTTCTGAGTCTCTACATCCTGTAAATCCGTCTTCTTTCGGACCCGTCGTCGTTTTCGTTTTGACCCTCCTTTGACAATTCTGTGACAACTCCTTCTGCCTGATTTCGCATAATGAGAACAAAACTCATTATCGAACAAACACAGGGAGAGAGTCATGTCGCAGTCTATACACGAGCGGCAATCCGCGGAAATTTATTTTTGTGACAATCCCGAGGGAATTTCCACCCTGACGAGAAAATCCATTCCGCAGGAAATCTGGGCTGAAATGAGAAACTTCCAGAATCTCGACACGCGTTACAATCTAAAGATTCTTTTCTTCATCGCTGAATGGGTCGTTGCCAGCTGGATCGAGCTGAACACCGAGATCATCGCTCTACAAATCCTCTGTTATTTCCTCATGGCTTTCTCGGTCGTCGGTCTACCCATTCTCATGCATGAGTCGTGCCATTCGTTGCTCTCAAAAGATCCGCGGCTAAACCGGTGGTTAGGTTTTGTCTGCGGTTTGCCCGGGCTGGTGGCGGTTTCGGCCTATCGCTCCATCCATACCGCACATCACGCAAAGACAAGAACGGATCAAGACCCTGATGACATTGAAGGGACGGCCAAGAACTCTGTCTCCCCGGTGTTCGCTTATTATTTCACATTGATTGTCGGGATCTATCTCTACATACCGACAGTGGCGGTCAAGGGGTACCAAAAAGCTCGGAACACACAGAGGACGGACATTATGGTGGAGTACGCGTTCATGATGACCTTGTATGCGGTGGTCTTTCTCTTATTCCCCGTTGCTGCCGTCATCAAGCTATGGATTATTCCACTTCTGATTGCGGGCCAGCTGTCGAATGTGCGAGGAATAGCCGAACACGGCCTCATGACAGGAGGAAACGAGTTCACGGACACGAGAACAGTCCTAAGCAACAGATTTGTCACTTTTATGATGTGCAACCTCAATTACCATCTCGCGCATCATCTATTCCCCGGAATTCCATGGTATCATCTTCCCAAAGTGCACCAATTGCTCAAAGAGTATTTTGTTTCAGCGGGCGCTTCCGTGTACCCCTCATACACCAGACTTTTGCTTGACTTTGTGAGGCTTACGTTGACCAAAGGGATCACTCCAAATGTGCGACTCATTCCGGTTCAGATGCGGGAAGAAATCTGCGCATAGAGTGCAGAGCCCTGTGTGACGTCATTATCGTTCTGAGCGGATGAGAGACAGGATTCTTGAGCTTCGGCGATAAGAAGAAACCTCATGAGAAGGCACATGGGTCTTCTCTCATTCCTTAATCCTGGCACGCTTGTTGCGGCATTGCTGTTAGACATAGTAATACCAATGCTGAACAAGCTCAGAAACTCTCAAAAACTCGGAATTGTAGGAACGCTTCTGGTGTTCGCAGTTCTGAACATGCTGTTTACTCATGAATCGCGGGCGCAGTCCCGGGCTCCTCGAGACCGACAGGTAACAACGACATCTAAGATTCCAAAGGAACAGGCACAAGAGCATCAAGCCCCTATTGCAACACGCCTCCCGCCACCATCGCATACGTCCGACACTCCTTGTATTGAGGTTTATATAGAGCCAATTCTTGCGGCAGTTCAGGAAACTATTGTTGAGCCCATGCGTCCGGCTTTTGTACCGATTGAAGAAGTTGCGTGGTCGCTTTGGTACGTTGGGGCACAACTCGGAGGTATATGGCCCCAAGGAGAAGTCGCACAGGAATATCAACAAGGGTCTTCATTCGCAGGAGTTGCAGGACTCATCCTGGAGAATGGGGTCGGCTTTGAAGTTCAACTCCAGAGAGGGAATTTCGCCGGCGTACCGCAATTCGACTACCTCACAACGACCCATTACCCAGATGGGTCAATCGCGTACGTAATGGAAACACCTGACAGAATGATGGCTGCGTCGACATCGCTGGGATTGAAAGCCACCTATCAGTGGCTGAAAAGGGAGGCTGGAAGCCACATCTCAAGCGGATGGCGTGTTGGAGCATCGCTGCGGTACGTTTGGTTTTCCGAAGAGGCGAGTCTTACGCAAGAAGTCTATTCCAGCGAAACCGGAGTTTCAAGGCGTGGGCACAACGTCGAGAATTTTTTTCAGAGGCCTGTTTTCGGATTGGAAGTTTCTTCATCCACTGCCGTTGCCTCGAGCTGGTGGATTGACCTCACCGCCGGATATGATTTCGCCAGTAATGCTCCGCAACGGGCATTACCAACCGTCTTTGATTGGAATCAGTACACGGGTCAGTTTTCCGTCGGCGTGGCCTTGAAGATCAGCATGGGAGCCCTTCCGTCACGTTTTTTGATTTAGATATCCAGATACTTTTCCCATCTACGGTACAACTCCGCAGTAGCTCTCAAATCGCCTAAGCAGTATTCGGCAATTTCTTGAAAACGCTTCTCCTCGAAGAGTCTGGCTAAATCTAATCCGGTCACGCCATGAGATTTTGGACTTTCGATGCTGAAAGCCTTGCAATAGAAATCCAGATTAAACTTCCGAACAGAGCCATAGAAAGTGAATTGGTCGAGAAGGTCGCAGTGGATGGAAGAATCGAAGCGTGCGGGGAGGAGGTTGCGGGTTGGCTTCACCTGTAAGATCGCAGACCTCAGCATCAGAAACGGACAGTCAAACCCCCGACCGTTGAAAGTGATGAACTGACTGTAATGGGTGATGTCCTTCCAGAACTCCGACAGCAACTCTGGCTCCGACGCGGAGATGAAATGCGTCGATTCATCCTGAGAGAAATAATCCAGTTTTTCATCAGCTTGAAAGAGGACCTTACTCTTACTGGTATCCGGGTTGAAAAGCCCGATGGCGATGATGCGGGCAGTCGTCGCATATAGGCTGAGTTTCTGTATGGTTTCCTTGCGCTTTTCTTCCGACTCCGCAAAGCGCAGCAGGTACTCACGCTGAACGTCATCGAAATTCTCAAGCGGAAACGCAAGCGTTTCGATGTCAATCACGACGCGTGACATCAGATTAAGCTGTGATTTGGTAATTGCGGAGGCCCCAATACGTCTCGATGGCTGAGGTCTTGAGGATGGTGAAAATCGGGATGATGACAAGCATGCCCGCAATACCGAGTAGCGTGTTGCCGATGAGGAGAAGAAGGATGACGGTCACCGGATGCAAGTCGACAGTTTTTGAAAAACACAGAGGCTGAACGATGATGTTATCAATAAGCTGGATCGCAAAGGTGACGATAATGATGGGAACCATCAGTCGGAAGTCTCCGAACTGTGTGAGCGAAACGAGAAATGCCGGTACAGCGCCAACGACAGGACCCAGATAGGGCACAAGGTTCGCGATCCCTGCGATCGCGCCGATGAACACCGCATATTCAACGCCAATCAGTTTATAACCTATGATACTCAGTATGCCGATAATCATCGAATCGAGAATCCATCCACGCATGTAGCCGATCAAGCCATTCTGAATCCGGTTGAGGACGTTGAGCGTCATTTCGAAATACTTGTTGGGAACCCGCTGAATGAGCTTTTTGACAGCGACGTCTCCTTCCGCCAATATGAAAAACGTTATGAACGGTACGATGGCGAGATTCACAACAAACCCGAGAAGACTTCCTCCAGTTTCGTCCAGCATGACTTTGGCTGATGCGATCCCTCCGTGAACCTTTTCCGAGATGAAATTCTCATCGAGAAACGGCACGTAGCTTGCCGCTTGTTGAGCCGCCTCGCCGAGCTTCTGTTCGAAAGGAAATGTCTTGAAATTGTTCGCCATCGTTGTGATCGTCTCGATGAGCAGGGCCCCTGTGTAGAGGCCGATCTCGAACGAAGCGAAGCCCGCAAGAGCGAACACGAGAAGGATGGCGAGGCTTCTGCGAATACCGATTCGAAACTCAAGGAACTTCACGAACGGCTTCAGGATGAATGCCGCCAGCGCCGAGATGATCAATGAGATGACAACTTCAGGGAAAAAAGAAGCGAGCACAAATGCAATGACGATCCCTCCGACGAGAAGCGTCACTTTGAGCAAAGGTCTATTGGAGGTCGGTGGCATGGCGTTCAATCGAGGATTCTTCGAACAGTCTTGTTGGCCACGTCGCTTGAGAAGCCCCGTCGGAGAAGAAATTCAAATAAACGTCTCTTTCTTTTGAGCGGTTCGAGCCTTGCGAAGCTTCTTTTCGCCAGTTTGAGTCTCTTGTTGGCGAGGTCCGTAGCTGCCTTTTGCTGGCTTTCGTCAGAGACGTACTCTGACAGGACGTTGTCGATGATTTGTCTTGACATTCCTTTTGCTAACAGTTGTTGCTTGAGGAGTGCGCGGCCAAGGAGCTTTGCTCTCAACCTGTCCCGGACAAACATGCGCGCAAATTCCAGGTCGTTAATGAGGCTGACCGATTGAAAATGCTGCACGACTCTCTGCGCCACGCCCAGCGGAAATCCTTTTTGGTTGAGACGCACCATGACCTCCCCCGAACTTCGCGGACGATACGAAATATAGTTAAGGGCGACCTTTTGCCCCTGGTGGAACAAATCGGCGTCTTTAATTTTTTCCACCATTTCGGGTTGAAGAGTCTTCCCCGTCGTGAGTCCGAATTTCATAAGCGTCATATCGCCCACGTCGAAGGTGTATTTCCCGTCGAGAAAAATTGCATACTTTGGAGTTTTCCCGCGCTGCCTGAGGACTCTGCTGACAACCATACAGTATTGTTCAGACCTTGGTGGTTCTCCGCGCGGTCTGGGGAACGGCTTGTTCCACCTTTTGGGGGGCGGGCGAACCTTCCTCGGAGATCAATCCGAGTTTTTTTCTGAGCTGGGTATCGATTTCCTGGACGAGCTTCTGATTCGTCTGAAGGTATGCCTTCACAGCATCTCGGCCCTGGCCGATTCTTTCGTCTTTGTAGGAAAACCAGGAACCGCTCTTGGCAATGACACCCTGGTCAACAGCGGTGTCCACCAGATCACCCAGCTTGGATATGCCTTCGTTGTAGAGGATATCCACCAGGGCTTCTTTGAAGGGTGGAGCAACTTTGTTTTTCACGACTTTTACCCGCGTGCGGTTCCCGACCATGTTCTGGCCGTCCTTGATCGCCTCGATGCGCCTGATATCGAGCCGGACGGAAGCGTAGAACTTCAACGCATTTCCCCCCGTCGTCGTTTCCGGGTTTCCAAACATCACGCCGATTTTCTGCCTGAGCTGATTCGTGAAAATGACCGAGGTTTTCGATTTGCTGATCGCGGCCGTGAGCTTTCTTAACGCTTGTGACATGAGGCGTGCCTGGACGCCCATGGTCGGATCCCCCATCTCGCCTTCGATTTCAGCCCGGGGAGTCAGCGCTGCGACAGAATCGATGACAATAACGTCGAGGGCTCCGCTTCGAACAAGGGTTTCTACGATTTCCAGGGCTTGTTCTCCAAATTCAGGCTGTGAAAGCAAAAGGTTGCTGACATCGACGCCGAGCTTCTTTGCATAGGCCACGTCCAGCGCATGTTCCGCATCAATGAACGCCGCAGTCCCCCCTGATCGTTGAGCCTCGGCGATGACATGAAGGCAGATCGTCGTTTTTCCGGAGGATTCTGGGCCAAAAATCTCGACCACGCGTCCGCGAGGAATACCGCCAATACCCAGCGCCGCATCGAGCGAAATCGAACCCGTCGGTATCGAGTCGACCTTGGCGATCGGTCCTTCGCTCAGTTTCATAATGGAACCCTTGCCGTGCTGCTTCTCGATCTGGTCGATGGCGATCTTCAGGGCTTGAATTTTGGCTTCTTTGTTATTGTTGTTCTCTGGCATGGAAACTCCGGTTACGCGTGAAGTGGGAAGGATTTTAGTATCGTGTAGACTGAACCGCCGGGCCTCAAGTCGCTTCGCATCAAAAGAATCTCATTGGAGCGAGCTTGAATCGGCTCCAAAGTAACGGTTTTTAACATCTCAGTCAAGCGATGCAAGTTTTTGTTTCCTTTCACACGTCCAAGTGTGATGTGTGGATGAAATTCTCGCTCCTCTCGCTCATAGCCGAACTCTGCACATAGCGATTCGATATCACCCTGAAGCTTTTGCAACTCCTCATTGTGCTCGATGCCAACCCAGATGACCCGTGGCCTCTGAATGTTGGGGAACGCGCCCACTGAATGATAGAGGGCTCTAATATAAGAAACGTTTTGAGGTAACATTTCAAGCTTTGCGGAGAGAGAATCTATGGCAGATTGCTCGGAATTTCCAAGAAATTTCAATGTTATATGGAATTTTTCCGGTGAATCCCATTTGACGTCTGCCTGGGCCTCTTTGAGCTTTGATTGAATCTCTGAAAATCGCTGTTTGACTTCCTCTGAAGTTGGAAGAGATATGAAACAACGAAGGTGCGGCATGAGATTCAGAGGAAAAGGAGAGATTATCTTAGGTCTTTAAAGGCGGTACGTTGCATGTCAAAACGTAATTCTCGACGATTGTGGGGAGGTTCAATTGAACTGTCCCTACAATGCTAGACGATTTTGAGCAGTTTCCGTCTCACGATTTCAAGCGCTGCCTGTGCGGTTCTTTCTTTTACCCTGCGTCGGTCGTTCAAAAAGTTGAATCGTAATGCAATCGTTTCGTTCTTGTCGGAATACCCGATCCACACCAACCCTACAGGTTTTTCGGCCGAGCCTCCCGTCGGACCAGCGATTCCCGTTGTCGACAAGCCAATATCCGTGTTCGATTTCTTTCGGACGCCAAACGCCATAGCCTCTGCTACTTCTCGACTGACCGCTCCAAATTTCTCGATGAAAAAGACAGGAATTCCCAGTTCAGCTATTTTTGATTCGTTGCTATATGCGGTCATTGCCCGTTCAAAGTAACTTGAACTCCCCGCCACGTCGGTGATGCGGTCCGCAATCAGCCCGCCAGTGCATGATTCAGCCACGGCTATGGTCATTTTCCTTTCGGCGAGCAATCTACCGACCACATGTTCAAGGTCTTCATCGTCGGCCGCGTAGATATACTTCTGTGCTTTGGACCTCAATTTCATCTCAACCTGCCGGATAGTTTCTTCCACAAGTGCAAGGTTCTTCCCGCGCACAGTGACTCTCAGGCGTACGCCCAAAGGGCTGGGCAGAAAAGCGAGCGTTGTCCCTGAGTCAGGTTCGAACAGGAGATGTACATCGCCGATTTGTTCGGCAAGATGGGATTCGGCGATCCCTGTTGTTTTGAGTGTGCGGTGGCGGACAAACATTCCGCTCGGTTTTTTTTCGAAGTAGGGAATCACAAAACCTTCCATCATGCCCTTCATTTCTGCGGGAACGCCCGGCATGACAATGAAAAACTTCTTCTCATTTTCAAAGAAATGGCCGGGTGCTGTACCGAATCGATTCTGCATGACAGTGCTTCCGCGGGGGACGAGCGCCTGTTCCTCATTCAGTTTTGTTATGGGGAGATTCCTTCTCGTAAAAATCTCTCGAACATTCTTTAGCGCCTCCTCGTTGAGGATAAGGTCGGTCTTGAAAAACGTGCACACGGCGGTCCGCGTGATATCGTCATGGGTAGGCCCAAGCCCTCCGGTCACGACGACGACATCGTGAGTCGTCACCGCAGACTCAAACGTCTGGAGAATTGATGGTTCGTCATCTCCTACAGTCGTCATCCGGTCGACAACAATGCCGACCCCGTTTAGCTTTTCCGCAATGTACGCCTGGTTTGTGTTGACCACCTGGCCAATAAGGAGCTCGTCGCCAATGGAAATGATTTCTGCTTTCATGAACGGTTGCCCGGGAACTACGGCAATGGGAGTTGCATCAAGTCTCGCGTAAAAGGGATGGCCAGAAGGAGGTGGAGCGCAATGTTCGTATAAGCCGCCGCAACAAGGTCATCCAGCATGATGCCGGCGCCGCCCTTCAACGCGTCAAATCTTTTTGCCGGGAAGGGTTTGATGACATCAAAGAAGCGAAACAGGAGGAACCCGACGGAAGCGATCGCGAGACTTTTGGGAAGAAGCCAAAGGGACATCCACATCCCGAGGACCTCGTCGATCGTTACCTCGGCAGGATCATGGCCGTAAAATTCTTCCATCGATTGCGCAGCTTTGATACCAGCAAGAAAAACAAAAAAAGATGCAGGCATGATGATGTAAGGATGTTCGAACCCTGGGATAAGATAGAAGGCGAGTCCTACAAGACTTCCGACGGTTCCGGAGGCGAACGGAGAATACCCTGAGAAAAGTCCGGAAGCAAAGGCTTTGACAAGGAATGACGGCTCGGGTGCGTTGGAGGAAGCGTCAGCGTGGTTCCGTGACTCGGCTTGGGGAGACATAGAGTTCACGAATGGTTCTCCAGTTTTCAACCACGTAGACCACTCCGGTCCAGACAGTGGTAGTGGCCACGACGACCATCAGAGAATACAAAAGGGGCGGGTCGAGCAATTTTTCGATCAGAGGAAGGTATTCTTTGAAGGCTTCGGTGGAACGTGCGACATACAGAACCAAGACATAGAAAATCACAAGGAATTGCAGGAACGTTTTTGTCTTCGCCAATTTCTTCGTCGTAAACGGCCTTCCTTTGACCTCAGAATACGTGCGCAAAAAAGTGATGCCAAAGTCTCGCACGACGACAACCCACACGGCCCACGCCGGAAAAAGATTCAGGACGGCAAAGGCGAACAAGGCGGCCGAGGCGAATATCTTGTCCGCAAGCGGATCGAGGAACGAACCCCAGCGGGTAATGTAGCCCCACCGTCGCGCAACCCAGCCGTCATACCAATCAGTCAGCATCGCGATCAAGAAAATGACAAGCGACACCTGCCGCAAGGTAAGGTTGGAGGAAAGCAAAAAGGCGATGAACACCGGCGTCAGGATAATCCGGAGGAACGTCAGTTGATTGGGTGGTGAAAAGGTCAGCATGTGGTAGCCTTGTAGACTCCCGGAGTCTTTCCATGGCAGAACAACGAGAGACTCCGGGAGTCTTACAATGTTACAAAAAATCCCGCTCAATGGCGGGATTTTCTTGATGTAAATTCTTTAACGCTGTGAGCGTTCTTTAAGCTGCTTTCCGCACTCTCCCTGTTTTGATACAATTCGTGCAGACCTGAATTCGGCGAACGCTGCCGTCGACAAGCGCCCGGACTTTTTGCAGGTTGGGGAGGAAACGTCGAGGAGTACGGTTGTGCGCGTGACTCACATTGTTTCCCGCCATCGGCTTCTTGCCGCAGATTTCACATATTCTAGCCATTACAAGCTCTCCGTTTCAAATTATGTTGACAAAATATACTCAGAAAAGGCCGGAGAGGCAAGAACATTGTTGGACTTATTATCGAATGTCACCTGAGTAAAAGCATTCTTTTAACTTCCGTAAATCTTCTTTGCGGATCGTCCACAGCAACAGCTTCGATACGATAGAGGTAGACTCCTGAAGGAGCATTTGCCCGCCACTCGACGCTGTGGTATCCGGCTTCTTGTTCAGTGTGCAGCAGCTCGGCCACTCTCTGACCGAGAATGTTGAAGATTTCAATTCGTATAAAGCTTCGAGAAGGGAGTTCGTATCGTATAGTTGTGGAGGGGTTGAATGGGTTGGGATAGTTTTGATGTAGAGCAAATACTGATGGCGCTAGTATCTCGACTTCGGCATTACCATAGTATTTAGATGTTCCGTCTCTATCGATTTGCTTGATTCGGTAGGCATACCGACCCGGAGTCAGGTTATGATCGGTGAATGAGTATTCGTGGGGTGAATTAGATGAACCGGATCCCGCGACAAAGCCGACAGTTTTCCATCTGGCCGATTCGTCATTGATTACTCGACGTTCAATCTCAAAGCCATAATTGTTGATTTCGGTTTCAGTTCGCCACGACAACTGCACTTGAGACGATCGCACATTGGCGAGGAAGGCTGACAACTCAACTGGTAAAATCTGTATAAGTGCTGAAAGAGTGCCATTGAATGAATCGAGGTCCACTGGTCCTGTTACGCCATTTACTGTGCCGCCACTTTCTCCAAATCTATATTGTTTGAATTTCCAGTTTGCCCAGCTTGTACCACTGTAAGAGGGAGTTCCCGTTGGATCACCATCATCGGTGGCAATCCATAAATGATAATCGGTTACTAAATCATTGTCCAAACTCAGCAGGATACTGCGTGCTGTATACAGCACTGGAGTTGTTCCAGGTTTTTGCTGCTGAACGAATTGGAACCAAGTCCTGATCCACTGCGAGAGTTGCGATGCAGATAAGCCAAAATTACTCTCCACATCAAGGGCAGCGGGGAGATATGAGCCGCCCCCGATGTAATTTCCGGCGCGGCTCAAGAAGTATTCAGCTTCAGCGATTGCTGACTGTGTGTAGTCGGCGGGATATTTGGGAAAGTCTGGCCTTGTGAGATGGTACGCACCTGCGATCAGATTGGCACCTGTCGAGCCTTGAATATTCTCAAGAAAATGGTCGCTGATACTTGTACCTTTCCTGAGGATACCAAGAGGAGAAAGTCTCTGGCTCCGAACTGCAAAGGGATAGGAAATTGCTATTGAGGCAAGCCCGTCCGGCACGTCGTACGACTCGCTGGCTTTTACAAAAACGAATCGAATGCCAGAGTTGTACACGGAAGACCAAGTGATGGGGCCAGCATCATTTTGCCAATGAGAGACATCAATTCCATATAGGACATTACTTCGGGCAGTGAGCCATAAAATGTTGTTAGTCGCTGCGGTATAAGGATCGGAACCCGTGCCTTGCCAGCCATACGGATCCACGGAAATTGCGTCGTCGCCGACTCCTAGCTTTACCTCAAAATGCAGGTGAGCACTGACACTGCCGCTTGGGCCAGCAGTATTTCCAGATTTTCCAATTAGTTGTCCTGTGTTAACCTGCTGTCCAAGAGTAACCAACAGTTGACTTAGATGGAGATATTGCGTCTGGTAGCCGGAAGTTCCGTGTTGAATGCGCACATAATTTCCAGCAGCCGTTGAGTTGGTGGCATCAGCAACGACAACACTGCCATCTGCGGCAGCGAAGACATCAGTACCTATAGGTACACGATAGTCATATCCAGGATGACCGTCGTAGTTCAATGTTGTGGCTCCGGTTGTGATAGTGCCGACATAGTGACCATTGATTTGAAACGCTGAGCCATCTGTTTTCTTGAAACTGTATAATAAGCCGTGGCCAAAATCTACAGGAGGTTCGTTGGGATCTTCGACTGTGCCTCTTTCGTCAGCGTAGCTAATGATTCCTCCCCCTGGATAGTAGCGATCAGTCATAGCGTGATCAAATACCGTAACGATTTCTGCGGTATATGCCGTCCAATTGTTATAGGTCAGAGGAAAACTGAGACTGATTGTACTGCCAGCGGTCAGGGCGGCAGAGACCGCATAGTCATTGGTATAGTTGGTTTGCGTCAGCGCGCTGTTGTTGTCGGCAATGACCCACACATAGTATGTTCCCGGTGTGGACGGAACCGTCACAGTCGTACTTTGGTTGATCGTAGCTCCTGCACCAATCGTCCCGGTCGCCTGCGCACTGCCAACGTTGTTGGTCGAGTTGCCATAACCATTCGAGGCATTCGAGGTAGTGATACGCACTTGTGAGTTGGAAGTCCCTGCTGAACCTGTGCCGTTATTCCTTATCTGCCAGCTAACCAACACTGACCCTCCTGCCGTTACATTATAGCTGCCAAGAGT
>JACQPT010000195.1 GCA_016207415.1 Ignavibacteriales bacterium | reverse complement strand
GGGGTTGACTACTACAACCTGGATGATCATTTAAGTCAGGAGGAAGTACTTGCCCGAAATACTGTCCGCGAATTTGTTGATGAAAACGTCATTCCTGTGATCGAAAAGCATTATCGATCCGGTTCGTTTCCCTCCGAGCTGGTTCCGAAAATGGCCGAGCTCGGCCTTTTTGGGTCGACGCTTCCGGCCAAGTATGGTTGCGCTGAAATGAACAATGTCGCGTACGGATTAGTGATGCAGGAACTCGAAAGAGGAGACAGTGCCATACGGAGTTTTGCTTCTGTGCAAAGCTCGCTCGTGATGTATCCTATCTTCGAGTTTGGTGCGGAAAAACAGAAAGATCATTGGCTTGCACGCCTGGCTTCAGGCAAGGCTGTCGGCTGTTTTGGCCTCACCGAGCCTGACTTTGGTTCCAACCCTGGCGGTATGATCACACGAGCGGAACGCAAGAATGGCGGCTATCTTCTGAACGGCGCAAAAATGTGGATTACCAACGGTACGATCGCTGATATTGCTGTGGTGTGGGCCAAGCTCGACGGGCAGATCAAGGGCTTCTTGGTGGAGAAGGGAACGAAGGGCTTTAGTGCCCCCGAGATGACCGGAAAGCACTCATTGAGAGCTTCTGTCACCTCGGAGCTGGTGTTTCAGGATTGCTTTATCCCGGAAGAGAACATCCTGCCAAAGTCCGGCGGGCTAAAATCTCCCTTGATGTGCCTCTCGCAGGCACGCTACGGGATTGCATGGGGAGCCGTTGGTTCTGCAATGGCATGTTACGAGAGTGCGTTGGATTACGCGAAGTCCCGCATTCAATTCGACAAACCCATCGCCTCCTTCCAGCTGATTCAGGAAAAACTTGTGTACATGGTCACCGAAATAACGAAGGCACAGCTGTTGTGTCTGCAACTCGGCCGCCTGAAAGATTCCGGAAAGTTGAAATTCACACATGTTTCCATGGCGAAACGCAACAACGTCCATCATGCGCTGGAGATCGCTCGCCTCGCGCGCGATATCCACGGTGCAAATGGGATTCTGGATGAATACCCCGTCATGCGTCATATGGCCAACCTGGAATCCGTCAAAACGTATGAGGGCACCCATGACATCCACACGCTGATCATTGGCGAGGACATAACGGGAATCCCGGCATATACTTAAGACACATGGCATTCAAGAAAATCATCGGAAAGGCAGTAACCTACGACGACGTACTCCTCGTTCCGGCAAAGTCACATGTCTTGCCGCGGGAGACCGATGTACGCACACGACTGACGCGACATATAGAATTAAACATCCCGCTTGTCAGCGCGGCGATGGACACGGTCACCGAATCTGAAATGGCGATTGCGCTCGCACGTGAGGGAGGCATTGGCATCATCCACAAGAATCTCTCGATTGACCGGCAGGCCCATGAAGTGGACCGCGTAAAGCGGTCAGAGAGTGGAATGATCCGCGATCCGATCACGCTGAGCCCCGAGAGTACGGTTGGGCAGGCGCTTGAAGTCATGAGAAAGTACAGCATCTCCGGAATCCCTATCGTTCATCAAGAGAGTCTCGTCGGAATTCTCACGAATCGTGACCTGCGCTTTGAACCCAATCTCGACCTCAGAGTCTCCAAGGTGATGACAAACGGCAGCTTGATCACCGCGCCGGTTGGCACGACGCTGGACGAGGCAGAGGTCATTCTTCAGAAGCACAGGATTGAAAAACTGCCCGTCATCGACAAGAGCGGTAAGCTCAAGGGGTTAATCACGTTTAAGGATATTCAGAAGAAGAAACGATATCCTCATGCTTGCAAGGACAAGCTTGGGCGCCTACGGGTTGGTGCTGCCGTGGGCGTTACTTCAGACACTCTGGAACGAGCCGCCGCACTTGTTGAAGCCGGCGCCGATGTCATCGTTGTAGATACGGCTCATGGCCATTCTCATGGAGTTCTTGAGATGGTGAGGAGGGTCAGGTCAAAACTCGACGTGGAGTTGATAGCGGGTAACATAGGGACGGCAGAAGCTGCCAAGGACCTCGTCAAAGCGGGCGCAGATGCGGTGAAAGTAGGTATTGGGCCGGGGTCGATCTGTACCACCAGAGTGATCGCAGGCGTTGGTGTTCCCCAAGTGAGCGCAATCATGGAGTGTGCGAAAGTTACCCAGAAACAGAAGGTCCCTCTGATCGCTGATGGCGGCGTCAAGCAAACGGGGGACATTGCCAAAGCGATTGCTGCCGGGGCCGACTCGATTATGATCGGCAGTTTGTTTGCCGGTGTAGAGGAAAGTCCCGGGGAGAAAGTCTTGTTTGAAGGCCGGAGTTACAAAGTCTATCGCGGCATGGGCTCACTGGGAGCGATGAAAGAAGGAAGCCGGGACAGGTACTTCCAGGATGTCGAAGATGATTTGCCGAAACTCGTTCCCGAGGGAATCGAAGGGCGCGTGCCGCACAAGGGGAACCTCAGCGACACAGTGCATCAAATGGTTGGCGGCCTTCGTGCCGCGATGGGGTATTGCGGCTGCAAGACCATAGCCGAACTCAAAAAGAAAGCTCAATTCGTCCGGATGACGGAGGCCGGGCTGCGTGAAAGTCATCCGCACGACATCATGGTCACCAAAGAAGCCCCGAATTACCACCTTTAGTCGCTTTCCGAATGACCGAACGAAGGCTTCAAGAGGTTAGGCGCAGACTTTCCGAACTTCGTTTACACGCCATCGTTGTCACATCTCTTCCCAACGTTCGCTATCTCACAGGATTTACCGGCTCTCATGCAACCTGCGTCATCACTGGGAGTAATCAATTCTTCTTCTCCGACGGCCGATACCGGGAACAGGCGCTGCAGGAGGTTCAGGGATTCCGCGTCGTTATCTCCTCCGGCAGTTTGTTTGAAGCGATGCACAAGAAACGGGTTCTCAACAGGAATGAACGTGTCGGGATAGAATCTCAACATCTGTCGGTTTCCGGGTTTGACGCTCTCCACAAGCTCTTTTCAAAAACGAAACTCGTTCCCACCTTGTCGCTCGTTGAGGAAATTGCCGCCGTCAAGGACAATCACGAGATTGAAGCGATCAAAACCGCCGTTGCGGTCAGCGACAAGGTCTTTGCCAGAGTGGTGAAGATCGTCCGGGACGGCGTCCGGGAAAGTGACGTCGCATCGGAAATTACCTACCTTCACCGCTCGTTTGGCGCCGATGCGGACGCATTTGAGCCGATTGTCGCCAGCGGCGTCCGGGGGGCGCTTCCCCACGCAAGGGCTTCCCACAAAGCCATCCGGTCCGGCGAAATGGTGACGCTGGATTTCGGTTGCCGGGTGCTAGGATATCACAGCGACCTCACGCGGACAATCAGTGTTGGCAAACCGTCGGCTGAAATGAAAAAAGTGTATGATGTTGTCAGAGAGGCACAACAGAAGGCAATCGCATCGGCACGGGGCGGCATGCGGGCAAAATCTCTGGACAGTGTTGCCCGGAAGCACATTGTTGCACGAGGGTACGGGAAACATTTTACACATTCACTGGGTCACGGCCTGGGACACGAGATTCACGAGCTGCCTCGGCTCTCGCGATTGAGCAAAGATGTCCTTAAAGAATATAACGTGGTCACGATTGAGCCGGGAATCTACATCCCCGGAGTCGGAGGCGTGAGGATCGAAGATGATGTTGTCATTCGCAACGGATCGTGCGAGGTTCTGACAAAATCCCCCAAAGATCTTCTTATTGTATGACCGACGCGTTCCGCAAAGTGTTGATGATTGCGTACTACTTTCCGCCGATGGGGCTGAGCGGCGTACAGCGGACGGTGAAGTTTGCAAAATTCCTGCCAAAATTCGGCTGGAAACCGACCATCCTGACCGTGGAACCGACGGGGTATTTCGCCATCGACAATTCTTTGCTCAAAGAGGTCGAAGATGCCGGCGTGCGTATCCTCCGGACCGGCTCATTCGATGCAAATCGACTCTTCAGGAAAAGGGGCGTGGTACGGATGCCGCCTGAGTGGGTCAGAAAGACTCTTCAGTTCTTTGGAGACGTGTTTCTTATTCCCGACACAAAAATCGGATGGAAACGGCGGGCGCTGAAAGCAGCCAGGGAACTTCTTCACAAGGAGCACTTCGACCTGATTTTTGCGACAGCCCCCCCTCAGACAGATTTTCTGATCGGGGAGGAGTTGAAAAGACAGTTTTCTCTTCCTCTTGTTCTTGATTACCGTGATGCCTGGTTGGAATATCCCTTCAAATACTTCCCGACGCCGTTGCATACTTTTCTCCATCGTCGGATGGAGCGACGAGTCGTTAAGGCTTCCTACCGGATTATTACGACACACCGCAGGGTGAAAGAGGGTTTGCTGAAGCGTTATCGTTTCCTGGGCTACCACGATGTTGTGTTGATAACGCAGGGTTTTGATGAAGAAGATTTTTCCTCGAAGGAAAGGCTTTCACGGCCGGGAGTCATGAATATTGTGCATGCGGGCACATTCTATGCGGGCAGAAACCCGGCCACGTTACTGCTTGCCCTGTCCAGGGTTCTCCATGACAACCCGCAGGTCCGTGGGAGGATCACGGTTACTTTTGTGGGGAACGTACGCGAAAGAGACCGCAAGCTGGTGAAAAAACTCAGGTTGCAGAATGAAGTCTCTTTTCCCGGCTACCTCGAGCACCGTGAGTGTGTGAACCAACTGCAGTCGGCGGACGTGCTATGGTTTGTCATGGATGACGACAACTCCAGCCCCGGGAAACTGTACGAGTACTTCGGTTCCCGAAAAACCATCCTCGCCTCGGTCATTGACGGATACACAAAGCAGCTTCTGGAGGAGTGCAAGGCTGCGATCTGGGTTTCTCCGCAAGATGTTCAAGCACACGTGAACGCCCTTCTCGATCTATTCTCCCTTTTTGAAAAGAAAAAACTTCCGAAAGTCTCCGACGAATTTGCGAATCGTTTTAACAGGTTGTCCTTGACGGGGGAACTTGCAAAACAGTTTGAGTCGCTCATGGACTACGACAGAAACGCCTTTGTAAAGGTCGACGAGGTGCGGGCATGAACGTGCTGGTCGTCGGCTCGGGAGGAAGAGAGCACGCCCTGGTGTGGAAGCTGAGAAGAAGCCCAAGCGTGCAGAGGCTCTACTGCGCACCCGGGAATGCGGGGATTTCTCAGCTCGCGGAGCTCGTTCCCATCAAGTCCGGCGATATTGATTCACTCCTCGCGTTCGCGAACCAGGAAAAGATTTCCCTCACAGTCGTTGGGCCCGAACAGCCGCTCACCGGGGGCATCGTTGACGCGTTTGAATCCAGGGGCCTTGCCATCTTTGGACCCTCGCAGTCTGCTGCGAGACTTGAAGGGAGCAAAGTCTTCGCGAAGGAGTTCATGAAAAGAAACGGGATACCGACGGCGCTGCATAGACGGTTCTCCGTTTCAGAGATACACGAGGCCAGTTCGTTCATCGACGATCTCCGTCTGCCGGTCGTTGTGAAAGCGGATGGCCTTGCGGCGGGCAAAGGTGTTGTCATCTGCGAGACACGACAACAAGCGCTCGATGCCGTGCAATCGATGGTTCTGGACAAGGTTTTCGGGGCTGCTGGTGAGCAAGTTGTCATCGAAGAGTTTCTTGAAGGCGAGGAGGCATCCCTGTTTGTGCTGACCGATGGGTCGAATTTTGTGACACTTGCTCCCGCCCAGGATCACAAGAGAATCCTTGATGGAGACAAAGGGAAAAACACAGGTGGTATGGGTGCCTATGCGCCTGCGCCGTTGGTGACGGACGAGATAAAAGAGAACATGGTGAACGAGGTGCTGATTCCGACGCTGGAAGGCATGAAAAAACTGGGCACTCCTTACCGCGGCTGCTTGTACTGTGGCTTAATGATCGGGCGCGACGGCGTGAAGGTGCTGGAATACAATTGTAGGTTCGGCGACCCTGAAACGCAGGTCGTGCTTCCCCTCATCGACGGAGACCTCGGCGAAATTCTGCTCGATGTTGCGCGAAGAAAGCTCGATTCACAATCTGTGGGAAGTTCTTCGGCTGCAGCCGCGTGCGTGGTCATGGCATCGGCGGGTTATCCCGACAGTTATGAGACGGGAAAGGAAATCAGCGGTCTCAGTGAAGCGGAGAGAGAGAGTGACGTTATCGTTTTTCATGCGGGAACGAACCAGCAAGGGGGCAGTATTCTCACTTCCGGGGGGAGGGTGCTGGGAGTAACCGCAATCGACCACAACGGCGACTTTCGCCTCGCGATTGACAAGGCGTACCGCGCGGCCGAACAGATCAAGTTTCAAGGCGCTTATTACCGGCGCGACATTGGACAAAAAGCGCTCAAACACATGAGAACCGCTGTGGAAATTCGATGAACATTCTCGTTACCGGTGGAGCCGGGTTTATTGGCTCTCATGTTGTCGATGAATACGTGCAACTGGGACACAATGTCGTCGTCGTGGACGACCTCTCGACGGGCTCACGGGAGAACCTCCATCCAAAGTCGAGGTTTTACGAGTGTGACATTCGTACTGAGAGGCTCGCCGAAGTTTTTCGCCGGGAAAGGATTGAGGTCATCAACCATCACGCGGCGCAGATGGACGTTCGAAAATCCGTCAGCGACCCTCTGTATGATGCCTCGATCAACGTTCTCGGGGGTCTCAATCTGTTTGAGCAGGCGAGGGAACATGGCGTCAAGAAGATCATCTTCGCGTCCACCGGAGGGGCTGTTTATGGCGAACAGGACTACTTCCCTGCCGACGAGGATCATCCCACACGGCCTCTTTCGCCGTACGGGATCAGCAAGCTTGTTACCGAGAAATACCTTTTTTACTATCAGAAAGTCCACGGCATCAGTTCTGTGGTCCTTCGGTATGCAAACATCTACGGCCCGCGGCAAAACCCTCACGGCGAAGCCGGCGTCGTTGCCATCTTCTGCAGCACAATGCTCAACGGTCAGGATCCCGTCATCAACGGCGATGGCAAACAGACGCGCGACTACACGTACGTCGGAGATGTTGTCAAAGCAAACGTGGTGGCCTTGGGATACGGCGGGTCGGCGGTTTTCAACGTCGGCACAGCAGTGGAAACCGATGTCAATTCGCTGTTCAAGAAACTTCGCGCACACTTGAACCAGGCCTGCAATGAACACCACGGTCCGGCAAAACAAGGTGAGCAGATGAGAAGCGTCGTCAGCTTCAAAAGAATTCAAAAGGAGTTCGGATGGATACCCAGCGTCGATATTCAAGAGGGGCTGCGGCTGACCGCCGAGTATTTCAAAAATAAGGTCACATCAACGTGAGTCGGCAGAATCACGCCGTGGAAGACATCCTGCAAGGAGACCGTCGTGCGATTGCCCGCGTGATCTCGAGCATCGAAAACGGAGAATCAAACTCCACGACGGTTCTTCGGTCGCTGTTTTCCTCCACCGGACGGGCGTACCGTGTCGGCGTGACCGGCCCTCCGGGGGCGGGAAAAAGTACGTTGACGAATAAACTTGCAAAGTTCTATCGAGGCAAGAAATTGAAAGTCGGCGTGATTGCCGTCGACCCAACAAGTCCTTTCACCGGAGGCGCTCTACTCGGGGATCGCGTTCGCATGACGGACGTGGAAATGGACGAAGGGGTCTTTATCCGGAGCATGGCGTCGCGTGGGAGTCTCGGCGGGCTTTCGAAGAAAGCAAAAGAAGCGGCCGATGTTTTGGACGCAGCGGGCTTCGATGTGATTCTCATGGAAACCGTGGGCGTGGGACAGTCGGAGCTCGACATTGCCGGCGCCGCGGACACGACGGTGGTCGTCCTTGTTCCTGAATCCGGGGACGGCGTCCAGGCGATGAAAGCCGGCTTGATGGAGATAGGCGACTTTTTTGTGCTGAACAAAGCTGACCGACCCGGTGCAGACCAGGCGGTCATGTCCATCAAAATGATTCTGGGGTTCCGCTCACACGATGAGAAGAGCTGGATCCCCGACGTCGTGAAAACTCAGGCGAACGAAGGCAAAGGTATTGAAAACGTTGCAGCGGCTGTCGAAAAGCATCGCGCATATCTCTCGACCCGCGGCGGCCTGGACCAGCGCCGAAAAACGCGACTGAAGAACAGAATCCGGGAAATTATCGACGACCAGCTGCAGGTTGATTTTTGGAATCACCAGAGGTCGGGAGACCTCGACAGAGAAACAGAACACGCGCTCTCCCGGAAACTCACCCCGTACGATATAGCCGAGAGATTGATCTCGGATTTCAAAGAAAGCAAATAGGACAATGGCAAACCCAGCGACTGTCGAAACAGGCATGGATTTTCTCATGACCGAAGAAATGAACCTGCTCCGGCAATCAGCCCGGGATTTTGCAGAGACCGAAATCAAGCCCCATGTCATGAAATACGATGAAGCTCAGGAATTCCCGATGGAGGTCGTCCGGAAAATGGCGGAACTGGGCTTCCTCGGTGCGACCGTCCCGACAGATCTTGGCGGAGCGGGGTTGTCGGCGCTGGAATTCGTCGTCATCATGGAAGAAATCTCGCGCATCGACCCCTCCGTCGGGTTGACCCTGGCTGCACACAGCGGCCTGTGCCTGCAACATCTGCTGCTCTTTGCCGATCCCGCCCGGCAGAAAAAGTACATTCCCGACCTCGCCAGCGGAAAGAAGATCGGTTCCTGGTGTTTGACGGAGCCGTTCTCCGGAAGTGATGCGGGAGGGATGAAGACAACGGCAACGCTGCAGGGCGATTGGTACATCCTCAACGGTTCAAAATCCTTCATCACAAACGGTTCGTACGCATCGACGTTTGTCGTCATGGCAAAAACAGATCCGACAAAAGGAAAAAAAGGAATCTCGGCGTTGATCGTGGATAAAGATTTCGGCGGAGTGAGTGTGGGGAAGAAAGAAAATAAGCTGGGGATGAGGGCGAGCGATACCGTCCAGATAAACCTGGAGAACGTGAAGGTCCCGAAAGAAAACCTGCTCGGGCACGAAGGGGACGGGTTCAAACAGGCACTGGCCGTCCTTGACGGAGGAAGAGTCGGCATTGCTGCACTCTCGGTCGGACTGGCACAGGGGGCACTTGACGCGGCAGTGAAATACTCGAAAGAACGACAGCAGTTTGGGAAAACGTTGTCCGAATTTCAGGCGATTCAATTCTCGCTTGCCGATATGGCGACAGAGATTCAGGCTGCAAGACTTCTTACGTACAAGGCTGCGGCGTCAAAGGCAAAAGGAGACGACATCAATCTTATCGCGGCTCAGGCAAAATACTTTGCCAGCGAAGTTGCGCAACGGGCGGCGACGGCGTCAGTGCAGGTTCTCGGCGGCTACGGTTTCATCAAGGATTACCCGGTGGAGAAGTTTTATCGGGACGTGAAGCTTTTGACCATCGGTGAAGGTACATCGGAAGTGCAAAAAATGGTCATCGCGAAAAACCTCCTTCAATGACAAAACAACATCTGTACTCCGTCATTGGTGTCCTGTTCGTTCTTTCCGGCGGCCTTGGACTTGTTTACCAGATTGTGTGGTTCAAATATCTCTCTTTGTTCCTCGGCAACACGACGTATGCTCAGACAATCGTGCTGGCGACGTTCATGGGGGGCCTTGCCATCGGAGCAGCATTCTGGGGACGAAGAGCTGACCAATCCACTAAGCCATTGTTGCTCTACGGATGGCTTGAGCTGGGTATCGGTATCTATTGTCTTCTTTATCCGGTCTTCCTCGATGTTCTGAAAAACGCCTTCATCCATATTGTGCAGTCGCTTCAAATGCCGAGCGGCAGCCCGACGGTCCTTGCACTGAAACTCCTTGTAAGCCTTGTGTCCCTTTTGTTGCCCACGGTTCTTATGGGTGGGACACTTCCCGTTCTTGTTCGATTCATTTCCGAGCGGATTGAAGAATCGGGAAGAAATGTCGCAATACTCTATTTTCTCAATAGCCTGGGGGCAGTGGGTGGCTCCATGTTAGCCGGATTCTTTCTCATTCGGCTTCTTGGGTTGCAGACGACAGTATATACGGCGGGTGCGGCAAATGTCCTTGTGGGTCTCGTTGCATTCGCATTCGGAAGACGGCGGCACGATGCACGAGAGGGTTCCGCGGGAGTCTCGGAGATAGAGCGACGGGCATCCCACAATCGTAAAATCCTCCTCGCTGTGACAACGGCCACAGTCTCAGGCCTTGCCGCAATGATTTATGAAATCGCCTGGGTCCGCCTGCTGATACCGGTGTTGGGTTCTTCCACGTATTCTTTTTCTGTCATGCTTGTCGGTTTCATCTCGGGGATTGCCGTGGGAAGTTTCATCATAGCATCCGTCATGAAACGGTTCAAGGATCTCTTTGCCCTCCTGGCGATCTGCCAACTGGGAGTTGCCTTGTCTATGATTGTGTTGTTGCCCCTCTATGCCAGAGTGCCGTTTTATTTCTGGAAAGTCGCTCATCTTCTGAACCGGACGGAGGCTTCCTATCCGGTGTTTCTTTTGATCCAGCTGGGCTTCGTGTTGATGATCATGGCTCTTCCTACGGTTTTTCTCGGCATGACGCTGCCCGTCGCCAGCCGTATTGCGGTGCGCAACATCTGGGTTCTTGGCAGATCCGTAGGGAATGTGTTTTCGCTCAATACTTTGGGAACGGTGCTGGGATCTCTTGGCGCGGGACTCGTTCTAATTCCACTGGTTGGAGTGAAACACACGTTCGAGGTCGGCATCCTGCTCAATCTCGGTATGGGGCTCCTTGTCTTGTTTTCCACTCCATCGATAAGCCGTGTGAGAAGAAACGTTTTTTCGAGCGTGGCTCTGCTGGTGATGTTCTTGTATTTAACCTTCGGCGGGACGTGGAGCCGGGCGCTTTCGACGTCTGGCGTCTTTCGGCTTATCAGCGAGAACATACCTCCGCCGGACGGGTATGACGATTTCCTGAAAACACATGTTGCAGAAAGGATTGTCTACTACAAAGAAGGGACGACAGCAACGGTTGCTGTGTATGAGGGTGAGTTCCAACGGAAGAAGCAGCATGTTCTGCTCATCAACGGAAAAGCAGATGCCTCTTCTGTCGGCGATTTGCCGACGCAGGTATTATTGGGACAATTACCTCTCCTGCTTCGACCCGAGGCTCAATCTGCACTTGTGATCGGCTGGGGAAGCGGAGTTACGGCGGGCAGTGTGTTAACGCATCCCGTCTATCAGGTTGACGGCATCGAAATCTCGCCCGAAGTAGTTGAAGCCTCCAGGTACTTTAATGACGTCAACAACCGTCCGCTCGATGACCCTCGACTTCGCCTTCACGTGGACGACGCCCTTGCGTATCTTAAACTGACGCAGAACTCTTACGATGTGATTATTAGTGAGCCATCGAACCCATGGATAGCAGGAATTGGGAATTTGTTTACAGTCGAATTCTTCCGGGAATGCGAAAAGAAACTGAAACCGGATGGCATTGTCCTACAATGGTTCCACCTGTATGAAATGGACGATGATCTCATGAAACTCGTCATACGGACTTTTCACAGTGTTTTCCCCCATGTCACAGTCTGGCAGGCGCAATCGACAGATATTATGATCGTCGGGTCGAAGAACGAATTGAATCTCGATTACGATAAGCTTGAGAAACGGCTCCAGAGCCCGGCTGTGCGGGAGGACCTCCAGCGCATCATGGTCACGAACTCGGCCACTCTTCTTTCCCTCCAGGTGCTTTCTTGGAAAAAGGTGAAAGAGTTTATTGATGTTGGTGAAGTGAACACGGAGGATCGACCGAGGTTGGAGTACGGAGCGCCACAAGTTTTTTTTGTCAACCGCGGAGCGCGGGGACTGCAAAGGTTTGATGAACGCCTCCAACTTGCAGACACGGAGATTTTTCTTTCGAAACGAATTCAGTCAAAGCCGTTGACCCGGGAGGAAACGTTCAGCATCGGCATGCTCCATACGACTAGTCCACGCGGCAACCTGCAATTTGGTTATTCCGTCCTCAATGACCTCGTTCAACGGGAGTCCGATAACATCCAAGCGCTCACCAACCTTGCCAACGCCGCTGAGGTCATGCGTCGGGTCGAGGAACACCTGCTCCTGAGGAAAAGGATCATGCAGCTTCGGCCTCGTGACCCTGATGCCATTGAGCGGTATGCCTGGGCTCAATACTCCTATGACCGAGTGCGGGCGAATGCTGTCGTGAGTCTTAACATCGAAGAGTTTGAGCGAATGTTCAATCGCTGTATCGACCTGGCTGCTGATACCGTCGACCGGTACAGAATTCGGCTTGCTGACATCTACTACGGCACTTCGCAATTTGTCAAAGCGGGGCAAAACTATCGTCGGGCGCTCGACATTCGTGAGCGGTACACGCAGGACGAGAATACACGTCAGGACGTCCTCCTGCTCCAGTTTGCGCGTTCTCTTCATTACTCCGGCCAGACAAGCCGTGCGTTGGGCTTCGCTCTTCAGGCGACTCAGGTAAACCCCTCGAATGAAGAGGCAAAAGATTTTATCTACGCGATCTGGATGAATGGGTTGGCAGGTCCTGACAGTTTCAAAACAAAACTCTAAACAAACCGATGGCGAAGATCGGGTCCGAAATCAAGAAGGAAACAGATTTTCAGAAGAACGAGCGGAATTTCCTGGAACTTCTGAAGACGTTGCGCAGCAAGTCCGATTCTGTGAGACTGGGTGGAGGAAAAGAGGCAGTGGAAAAGCATAGGAGGCGCGGGAAAATGTTCGTCCGGGAGCGCATCGAGAGGCTGATCGACCCGGGGTCGCGCTTTCTGGAGATTGGCTTGTTTGCGGCGTACGGAATGTATCAGGAAAGTGGCGGGGCACCATCCTCGGGTACGGTATTCGGCATCGGCAGGGTTCACGGACGGCCAGTTGTGATCGTCGCCAACGATGCCACTGTCAAAGCCGGCGCGTGGTTTCCGATCACGTGCAAGAAGAACCTGCGTGCGCAGGAGATAGCGATCGAGAACCGTCTCCCGGTCATCTACCTTGTTGACTCCGCAGGTGTCTTTCTTCCACTTCAATCCGAAATCTTCCCCGACAAAGAACATTTCGGACGGATTTTCCGTAACAATGCCGTGATGTCTTCCCTGGGGATAACGCAAATCGCCGCCATCATGGGGCCGTGTGTAGCGGGAGGCGCATATCTTCCCATCATGAGTGACGAGGCGATGATCGTCGACAAAACAGGAAGCGTTTTTCTTGCGGGGTCTCATCTCGTGAAAGCTGCCATCGGAGAAGACATCGATAACGAGGCACTGGGTGGCGCAACGGTTCATTGCGAGATCAGCGGTGTGACCGACCATAAGATGAAAAACGACGAAGAATGCCTGGAAAAAATCCGAAGCATCGTCGGTAAACTTGGGAAACAGCAAACCTTCGGGTTCAACCGATCTGAATCGAAGCCGCCGAAATTTTCTCCGAAAGAAATCTATGGCATTGTCCCGATCGACCGGACAAAGCCGTTTGATATGTACCAGGTGCTCGCACGAATGGTCGATAACAGCGAAATGGATGAGTACAAAGCGGAGTTCGGCAAAACGTTGATCACAGCATATGCCCGGGTCGATGGATGGGCCGTGGGAATCGTCGCCAATCAGCGTTCCGTTGTCAGGACACGAAAGGGAGAGATGCAGGTCGGAGGCGTGATCTACAGCGACAGCGCGGACAAGGCTGCGCGTTTTATTATGAATTGTAACCAAAAGATGATCCCCCTCGTATTTCTTCAGGATGTCACCGGCTTCATGGTTGGAAGCAGGGCTGAGCAGGGCGGAATCATCAAAGACGGAGCGAAGATGGTCAACGCAGTTGCCAACAGCGTCGTTCCCAAGTTCACTTTCATCGTCGGTAACAGCTATGGCGCGGGCAATTATGCCATGTGCGGCAAAGCCTACGACCCACGTTTAATTTTTGCCTGGCCGACAGCGCAAATCGCCGTCATGGGAGGAAAACAGGCCAGCGAGACGCTCCTCGGCATCAAACTCCAGGCAATGGAAAAAGGGGGAAAGCACATCTCGAAAGAACAGCAAGAACGCCTGCTCAGCGAAATTCAGGCAAGATATGAATCCGAGCTTGACCCGATCTTCGGGGCTGCAAGATTGTGGGTTGACGGCATTCTTGACCCCGTCGATACCCGGGAAGCGATTTCTAGCGGCATAGAAATGGCAAGCCACAACAACGAAATTTCCCGGTTCAATCCTGGAGTGATTCAGACGTAGGTTGCTGGTGGTTGAACAGAAAAGATAAATCCTGCCAGGCGGCATGTGGCTATAGATGCACGTATCCGGAGATTCGTTCTCGCAATCTTGTTGAGTGTCGTCGCAGTGCAGTCTGTCTTCACGCAATGCGACGGAAAGATTGGCGCTGATGGCCTCTCCTGGGATTTTGACGACACGGAAAAAGAAGGATTCTCGATCGGCGGTTTCATCGGCGATATGTTTACTCCGCAAGTGGTCATCGATACAAGACTCATCCGCGCGTACGTGCGCGACGCGCGGTTCAAAGAGCTAACCCGTCGTTGTGGAGATATGAGGACGGTGGATGGAATCTATCTCAAAGCTTTGAAGATTGCCGAATACCGGATCGGTCGGGCGTTGTTTCTTTCGATGATGGCCGTCCTCGAACACCAAAAAGTGGATTTGAAAATGCCGCTCATCTCCTCGCTCCCGCTCCCCCTGACATTCGAGGAGGACACCCTTTTCAGGATGAGGAAACGGAACCTCCCCACACGCATCTACGCGGACAGTCCACAAACAGAAGAGGGAGATAAAGACAAGCTCCAGCATTTCTTCGCATCTGCCTACCTCTCGTATGTCTCTGAATCGCAAGACCTGACACGCACCACCGGGAACATCGTTGAGTGGGGAGAGGCGAGATTTGTTGTGGGCGGCGCTGACGACCCGCGGGACAAACGAGCGAATGAACAAGGCGAGGCATTTGGACGCGACCTCCATAGCGTGAAAACTTTGCTTCCCTCGGATTATCTCACTCTCGTCACAGAAGAACATGAAGACTGAACCATGAAAACCGTGCTTGTTGTCGACGATGAAAAAAGCGTCCGTGATTCGCTGAAAATGATTCTCGAGTACGACCATTTTGGGGTTGAATTCGCCGAGAACGGCGAATCAGCCCTGAAGACTCTGGCATCTGTGCCGATCGACCTCGTCCTGCTCGATGTGAAAATGGCCGGCATGGACGGCATCGAAGTGCTGCAGAGGATCCGCGAGAAAAACACGGACCTTCCGGTGGTGATGATCTCCGGGCACGGGTCGATTGAGACGGCAGTTGAGGCGACCAAGCTGGGAGCGTTTGATTTCCTTTCCAAGCCGCTGGACCGCGATAAACTGTTGGTGACAGTTCGCAACGCTCTTCAGCAGGCGAAGCTTTCAGAAGAGTACCGGAAGCTGCAGGAATCGGTCGAAGGCAGACTCCAAATCCTGGGGGAGGGTGACAACATCAAGCAGGTTCTTGAAGTTATTGACCGTGTTGCTCCGACAGAGGCGCGCGTGCTGATCACGGGGGAGAATGGAACCGGGAAGGAACTTGTCGCGCGGGCAATCTACAGGAAAAGCAAACGATCTCCGAGACCCTTTGTCGAAGTCAATTGTGCAGCAATCCCCTCAGAACTCATCGAATCAGAGCTTTTTGGACATGAGAAGGGATCGTTTACAGGCGCGACAACGCAGCGTATCGGCAAGTTCGAGCAGGCAGACGGCGGCACTCTCTTCCTCGACGAGATTGGAGATATGAGCCTGCAGGCTCAGGCAAAAGTCCTGCGGGCGCTGGAGGAGGGGAAAATCGAAAGAGTCGGGGGCAACAAGCTTATCGACGTGGATGTTCGCGTGATCGCGGCGACGAACAAGAACCTCGAAGAAGAAATTCGCAGAGGGAATTTCAGAAACGACCTCTACCACAGGCTCAACGTCATACCTCTTCATATCCCTCCGCTCAGAGAACGCAGAGAAGATATCCCGATCCTTGTCAAATCCTTCGTTGAGGAAGTCTGTTCCCGCAATGGCCTCGCCAGGAAGACGATTACGGACGATGGCATTCAAGACCTCCGCAAAAGAGACTGGCCGGGTAATGTCCGTGAACTCAGGAACGCCGTGGAGCGGCTTGTGATCTTATCCCCGGGAATGACGATCGACGTCAGTCTCTTTGAAGCCCCGGCGGGTTTTGGAAAGAACGCGTCGGATGATATCCTGAATGTCGGAGGGACTTTTCAGGAATTCAAGGAGCGGGCGGAAGCCGCCTTCATCAAGCGGCAGTTGGAGCTTCACCGCTGGAACATCTCCAAAACGGCCGAAGCGTTGGACATTCAACGCAGCCACCTTTACACGAAAATGAAACGCTACGGGTTGATGAAAGAAGGCGAGAGAGGAGAAGAGTAAGAAATGTCGAACAACGAATGTTGTCGGAGTATCGGTAATGAAGGGCATTCACAACAGACAGAAGTTGACGGTTAAGCCGAAGGAAAGCGTTCAGAAGTACTTGCGTCAGACCGCAAAACTTCGATTGCCGGCTCAGCGAAGACTGGAAAAGAGGAGACGGCTGCTGCGCATCAAGCAGCGATGATCATCGGGCCGGTTGGTGTCTTTGCCGGGCAGCCTCAAACAGGATCACCCCACCCGCCACTGAAGCGTTCAAAGATTCAGTCCTTCCGAAAAGCGGAATGCTTACGAGAAAATCGCAGCGTTCCTTGACCAGCCGACGAATTCCTTTTCCCTCGCTTCCCACTACAACGCCGACGGGCATTCTGTAATCAACCTGGGAGTAGAGCTTTTCGCCGCCGCTCTCCGTTCCCACAATCCATACATTCCGACGCTTGAGTTCTTCGAGCGTCTGCACGACGTTTGGAACGCGGGCGATCGCAAGGTGAGCGGCAGCGCCCGCAGACGTTTTCATCACGGTCTCACTTATCGCCGCAGCATGGTGTTTGGGGATGACGACGCCGTGGATGCCTGCACACTCTCCAGTACGGATGAGGGCGCCGAGGTTGTGCGGGTCCTCGATTTCGTCCAGTATGAGGATGAACGGCGGTTCATTCCTCCTTTTCGAAATCTCAAGAATATCCTCCACGCCAACATAAGAGACCGAACCGACAAGTGCGATGACTCCCTGGGTGACCCGGTCTTTGACCAGATCGAGAAATCGCTGCTTGCTTGCCTGCGCTATGGGGATCCCGTTTTGTTTTGCAGTCTTGTAAATGCTGATGATCCCGGAGCCGTGTGTGCCGTGCTGGATGAGGATCTTTTCTATCGGATGGCCGGCTTTGAGTGCTTCGAGGACAGGTCGTCTTCCAAAGATGATATCGGCCATGGGGGTTGAGGGAGCGTGAAGTTATTGGGAAGTGGTGCGGTCGCGCTTCATCTCGCGCTTTTCAAGCGACCTGCCAACAACGAAAATGGCAATCCCGCCGAGAAAGAAATAGAGGTCGGTCCACATGTCGCCCATCAACCCGTACATCAAACCGACGGCGACGGTCAAAAAGCCCAGCGCCTCAAAAGTTTTCCCGACATAAAACAGACGGGTCGGCGGTTTCAATTCTTTTAGGAAAACCCGTAGCTCGTCTTCGACGATGTTGCCCGCAAACTGCCTGTTCCGAATAAGCACAACCGGAATAGCCATGAAAAAATCTTTGTAGCTGGGATGGTCCTCGGTGAGCTTCGTTTCTTTTACTTCCAGGAAGAATTCTTTCTTCAAACGCACGAGCATCTGACGCGCATCGTCGCAGAGTTTGCAGTCCTCTTTTGAATAGAATTCGACGGTCATGCAGGCCGCTCCCCCGCATCCTTGGATCGCCGGGCCCAACCCAGCGCGCCGACCGCAACAAGTATGATCGCAATCAGCTGCGCTTCACTCAGTCCGAGGGCGATGCGGGGATTCAGCCGGAAAAACTCGATGATAAAGCGTTCGAGCCCCGCAAAGACAAGATACATCATGAAGAGTTTTCCGTGGTGGCCGACCTTTGTTCGTTGTTTCCATAAGAACCAGAAAATGAAGCTGCAAAGAATGAGCTCATACACGGGTGTCGGGTGACATGGCGTCGTATCGGGCACGATGCCGTTGGGAAACTGTGACGTTATTTCGGGAAAGGGCTTGAATGCCTCCGACGGCGGGAATGTGCCTCTCGAATAATCCGTTCCCCACGGCAGCGTTGTGGGAAACCCATAATCGCCATCGCCGGCAAGATGGCAGCCGATGCGCGCGATCCCGTAGCCGATAATCAAGCCGGGGGACGTTGCGTCCGCGATCGCAAGAAAAGGAACGCCGGCTCTGCGGGATGTGAGATAAATGGCGAGCGTGGCCAGCAGAAATCCTCCATAGAACGTCAGCCCGCCGGGAGAAAACGCCGTGTCGAACGGGCGCTCGGAAAATTCCGTAAGATGTTCCAGAACGTAGAGCGCTTTCGAACCGACGACGCCAAACGTCAATGCGAGCAGGGTAACAGCGTTGGCGAGGTCGAAACTCCCTTTCGTCTGCTTACGGAAAAGAAAAAAACCGAAACCGAGAACGACGAGAGTGACAATGGCATGGAGCGCCGACCCAAACGCAAATTCAACAAGAGTGCCGAGACCCCGCTGAAGACCGTAAATGACGAGGAAGGAGACAGCAAGAAAGACAAAAAGCCCTTTTGTGAAGTACACAAACGAATCCGTGACATCGACGTTGAGCTGTTTTCTCTTAAGCTCGGCCGAGAGCAGGGAACTCGCAGCGATAAAGCCCACCGCAAGCATTAAGCCATAGCCGTAGACAGGAATTCCGCCGATTTCAATGAGTTTCGGGCACATGTTAGGAAAGCATGATCGGTTGCGTTGAAATCGTTACGATGGGATTTCTCGGACTTTCAAGAACACGGATGCGGTCGTGCATAAAATCCAGCCGATATTCGTTTGTGGTACCGTCGAGTTTTTTCACGACCAGAGTGTAGACGCCTTCCAGCCCATTATATTCTTTTTTACCTCTGGCAGGACCCATTCCGGGCATCAATGACGATGGAGCGTTAAGTCCCGCAATTTTGATATGGAGCGTTCGCCCTTCAACCTTGTCTTCGAGGAGGATTTCATAGTTGAAGCTGACAAATTCCTGGACTGTTCGAAAAAGGAAAACGAGTTTCCGTTCCTTGCTCTGCCACTCCTCGTGGTAAAAAATGTTGAGCCGATATTCCGGTTCAGGCTTTTTCTTTCTCACCATCAGAGGACTGAATCAAGTCGGTCGAACGGAACCGGTGTTTCCTCGCCGTTCGCCATATTTTTCAGGATGGCCGAGCGGCTCTTCAGCTCCTGCTCTCCGATTACAACGACAAATTTAGCCCTGAGACGGTCCGCCTGCCGCATTTGTGCCTTGACACTGCGGTTCAGGTAATCGAGCTCTGCCGAAATCCCGCGCCCGCGTAGCTCACAACATTTCATAAATGCCCATTCTCTCGACGCCTCGTCCAAGCCGACGAAAAACACCATGGGTCCAGCTTCCTGCGACTTAACCTTCCCGAGTTTCTCAAGGGCAATGAGGATACGCTCGATTCCCGCCGCGAACCCTACTCCGGGGGTTTGCTTGCCTCCCAGTTCCTCAACAAGCAGGTCATAGCGACCTCCTCCTGCGAGAGCATCCTGCGATCCAAGCTGCGGACTGGTGATTTCGAAGGCTGTTTTCGTGTAGTAGTCGAGCCCCCGGACCAATCTTCCATCGACTTCGAACTTCATGCTGAGCCGGTTCAGAAGGGCTTGGACACTTGTGAAATGTTCCTTGCATTCATCGCAGAGATGGTCTTTCATCAACGGAATCGACGCTGTGAGTATTTGGTCGCGCTCGTCTTTTGAATCGAGGACGCGCAGGGGATTTTGTTGAATGCGAGCTTGACTCTCGGGAGAAAGCTTCGTCTGGATCTTCCGAAGCTCTTCTTTCAGGAGCTGCTTGTACTTGGGACGGCATTTTTCACATCCTACGGAATTTACCTTCAGCGTTGTTTCTGTCAGGCCCAGTTGCCTGTAGACCTCCAGCGGTAGTAGGATCGTTTCCACGTCGAGTGTCGGCGAAACAGAGCCGATCGCTTCTGCCCCGAATTGATGGAATTGCCGCAGTCGCCCTGCCTGGGGTCGTTCCTGCCGGAACATCGGACCCAGGTAATAGACTTTCGACAGCGGAGCCTGTTCAGCAAGATTATTCTGAATATATGCCCGAACCGTCGTCGCTGTTCCTTCAGGCCGCAATGTGATGCTTTCTTCGCCGCGGTCCACGAATGTGTACATCTCTTTAGTGACGATGTCTGTGAGCTCACCGATACTGCGGGCAAAAAGAGAGGTTTGCTCGAAGATGGGAGTCCGGATTTCTTTGTAACAAAAATCCGCCATGACTCTGCGAATCACGGTCTCAACAAACAGCCATTGTGCCGATTCATCAGGCAAAATGTCTTTGGTTCCTTTGATGGATCGATACTTCAAGGAATTGCTTTCAGCGGGTTTTTTCTGGCGGAAGGCCCGGTTGGAGATTTCGAGGGCGGTTAACCTTCAAATTGGGAGGATTCCTCTTTTCGGAAAATCTCAAGAATCTCCGCCGGTGTCTTTGCCTCAAGAAGTTTGTTCCGGAACTCCTCTTTGTTCATCAGCCTCGAGATTCGGCTTAGAAGTTTAATGTGCGGGCCGACCATGTTGTCGCGTCCCACCAGGAGAAAAACGATCCTGACGGGCTGGTCGTCGAGCGACTGATAATTGATCGGCTGGGCCGTGACTGCGAACGAGGCAACAATATCGCTGACGGAGTCTGTCTTGCCGTGCGGAATGGCAAACCCGGATCCTACGCCCGTCGACATGATTTTTTCCCGGTCAAAAATTGCCGTTCGGAGCTTTTCTTTGTCCAGCACTTTTTCTTGGGAGGCTGCAAGATCGATCATCGCGTTGATGATCTCTTCTTTAGTCGAGCCGGGGAGATTCGTTCGAATGACGCTCTCGTTGAGAATATCAGTAATCTTCATAAAGTTATATGCTCAGCGTTCATGGCGGATAAAAAGGTAGTCGAAAAACAGAAAAGATTCCAATGAAATTATTCCACCCGTATCCATCCGAGGATTTTGGCTTCGTATTCTTTTGCGAGCCGCTCGGCGACGCCAGGGTCGGATGACTCGGCATTGATGTGAAAGAACGGGCGTGCGCGGTCGGGATTGAGGAGCACCGAAGTGAGCGTGCCCATGTCTCTGGGATAAATTTTCACGCCTTCGATGAGTTCGCGTGGCAGAGCCTCTGAGTCCTTCATGAGTCGGCGCATCACGCGACCTTTCGCATGCCAGGAGCAGGGGATATTCTTTTTGACGAAATGCAGGCGCGGAGTCTCGCGGTCCAACTCTCCCAGCCGTTTCCTGGTGAGCGCCATGCATTCGAGGAGTTTGGCCACAGAGTACATGCCGTCCGAAGCGAAGAGAAATTCGTTGAAAATAAAACCGCCTTTCGTCCCCCCGACAAACCTCGTATCCTTGTCGGAAGCGGCCTGCATGAGCGCCAGATGGCTGTCCCGCGTCTTGAGCACCGTCAGCCCAAGTTTCCTGGCGATGAGGTCGATTTCGCCCGATGCGGAAATCGGGACCGCGATTTTCTTTACGTCAGGGTTTGCCAGACTGACAAACCGCGTCATGAGGGTCAGGAGGCGGTCATCGTCGATCCAGTTGCCGCGTTCATCAATAACTTTGATTTTCTCGGCCCCGCCGTCCAGTTTGCAGCCGATGTCATACCTCAACGATGTCACAACGTGTGATAATTCCGAAATGGATTGTTCAAACTCGTTCCTGGCGAGCGTGAGTTTTCGCGGGTCGAGGTGCGCGTTAAGAGACACGACCTGGAGATTCAAGTTGCCCAGGATGTGCGGAAAAATCGTCGATGCCACGCCGTTGGAAAAGTCAATCACAAGTTTAAGTCCGGCTGACCGGATTGCCTGTAAGTCGACGCTGGAAAGAAAACGGTCGATGTAGCTTTCTGTCGTCCTCTCCGGGAAGGTAATCGATCCGACGGCATCGAAGTGAGCGCGCGGGAAATCTTCGCCGAAAAACAGCCGTTCAACTGATTTTGTTTTGCTCGTCGGAAGATCCTTGCCGTCGGAATCAAAGAAAATGATGTCGGTCAGGTTCTTGTCAAAAGGAGACTTTCGTACATGAATGCCGCCCTTTTCCTTCCCGCTCTTGAGTTCATGACGCACAATAGGAATTGAAGTTGCCCGCAGGTCGGTGCAATGCACGCCTGCCGACATGAGCCCGGTCATGATTGCGCGATTCATCATGCGCGAGACGTTGTCGGAGTCACGGCTTGTTGCTACGGTGGATCCTGCGCCCACAAGGGCTCCAAAAGCCGCACCGAGCTTTGCTCCGAATTCAGGGTTCATTTCGACATTGGAAACTCCCGTAACCCGCGAATCCGTAAAAAGCTCCCTGAGCCACTGGTCTTCCCACACCAGACTCCGCGTGAGAATCGCACCCTCTTCGACCGTTTTCTCGGGCCACAACTTGATGTTGGACAGAAGCCGGCTCTTCCTGCCAATGACACATTGATCGCTCATGTACACGTTGTCAGCAATGACGGCCTCGTCTCCGACGATGCACCGGGAACAAATGACGTCAGAGGAGAGCTCGGCCTTGGTGCCGATCTGGCAGCCGTTCCAGATGATGGAGTTGCGGATGACTGCTCCGGGCATGATTTCACAGTCGTCTCCGATCACCGAATTGCTCACCACTGCCTCTCTGTGTATCCGTGTGTTTCGGCCGATGACCACCTTTCCCGTGAGGTTTCTCTTGTCCGTTTCGATTTTCGTGTTCACCCCCCGATAAACATTGTCTACCTTCTCTCCGTCGATTTTTACTTTCGCAAGACCGCGAAGAATATCCAGCTGAGCCTCCTGGTATTCATTCAGGTTGCCTACATCCCGCCAGTAGCCGTCGGAAATATATCCGTACAAACCCATATCCTGCTCGAGCATCATGGGAAAGAGGTTCTTGCTGAAATCAAAATCCTCGTTTGCCGGTACCAGGTCCATGACTTCCGGTTCAAGAATGTAAATGCCCGTGTTGATGGTGTCGCTAAAGACCTCGCCCCAGGCGGGTTTTTCAAGGAAACGTGTAATCTTTCCGTCGTCTCGTGTTATCACAACGCCAAATTGCAATGGGTTCGCCACACGCGTCAAGACCATTGTTGCCTTACCTTTTTTTGACTCGTGGAAGCGGAGGGCTGCAGTCAGGTTGAAGTCGGTAAGTACATCTCCGCTGATAATAATAAACCGTTCATCGATGAAATCTTTCGCAGTCCGAACGCTGCCGGCGGTTCCAAAGTCTGCTTCGGCTTTACGGTATTGAAGCTGGACGCCAAGTTTGCTGCCGTCGCCGAAAAAATTTGTGATAACGTCGGGTTGGTAAAAAAGCGTTATCACAATATTCTTGATCCCATGGAATTTCAGGAGCTCAATGATGTGTTCGAGCATGGGTTTATTGACCATGGGAACCATCGGTTTAGGAATGTTGCAGGTGAGCGGCCGGAGCCGAGTGCCGAATCCGCCAGCCATTATCACGGCTTTCATGCGACAGAGGAGGGTGATCGAATGTGGTAAGAACTGCGAATTTTTGAAAAAGTAGCCAAAAAAATGTCTTCCTGCAAGAATTTCACGTCAATCGAAAAGAAATTTGCGACCGGGATGCCCGCAAGAGAAAACGAATGTTTTTGTGCGCCCAACCTTGATTTTCGCACTCAAATTGGCTAAATTGGTGCACGTTGAGGGCCATTCAAGACCCCATACAAGCAATGTTTGACGCCCGAAGGCTGATCACCTTCCGTTCCTGGTTGAACTCCCTATCGTTGAACCAGAAATTGAGTGTGGTTGGGGGCGTCGTTTTGTTTTTAGTCGGCCTTCTCTCAGATCCCTGGGTTGTCAAAGTTCCTTCGTTGATCGCTGCAAGTGCCGCCGTTGCGTACCTCGCGGTGACAATCCGACATAGAATCCGGTCGGAACGAGAGGATGAGAGCCAATCTCCCACAACAGAGGAGCACAATCCGCAGATGAAAAGACTCGTCTTTGATGATTTTCAGGATGCAGATCGGCCGTACCGGGTGGAATTTGTCGAGAAGAAATCGACAGCTTCCGTGCAAGAACGCCCTGAGGTACTTCTTGCGAAAAAGAATCCGATGAGCAAGCATTCTGAAGAGCCCTATGAGTTTCAGATGTCGGATTTTTTTGACATGGACGAAGATGTGTTCAAAAGGGAAACAGGGCCGAGGTCGGAATTTAATTTTCTTATCAAGAAAGTGCTCTCCGTTGTCAAGGAAGTGAACTTTGCGCATACGGTTGCGCTCTTTTGGGTGAACACCGAGAAAAAACAGCTGGTGCTGGAGAACTTTGTCTCGGATAGCAAATTGTTTACGACACAGAGACGGCGGGAGATCGGCCTGGACCTCGTAAGCCAGGTCGCCGCAACCGGCAAGCCAAAGCTGCTGACGAACGTCAACGCGGCAAGTCAGGCTGATGTTCTCACGTATTATGACGGTCCGGAATCTGTGAAAACGTTTATCGGTGTGCCAATTTTCTACTCACGAGGCCCCGTGCAGCCAAGGGATCCTGTCGCCGTCCTTGCCGTTGACTGTCTGAGCGAGGACGCTTACGGTTCGGAAACGCTGGGTCTTCTCGGCCAGTTCACAAAGTTGATCTCAGCGCTGATCCGGAGTTACACCGACAAATACGATCTGGTGATGGACTCGGAAGTTCTGCGTTCCATCTCCCGCATACGAGAACAGCTGAAAATAGAGTTCACTGCATACAACGCAGTGCGGTCTCTCGCGGAAGAGACTTCGCGGTTGATTCCATGGGACTATATTTCGATCGTCCTGTATGACGAGACCCGAAAGGCCTGGAGCATTCAGCTGGTCATGAACCGGATGAACGATCCGTATGTTGCGGTAGGCAACGAAGTCGACCCGCATGAAAGTCTTGTCGGCATGGTGTTGCAGTCGAGCATCCCGAAGATCATCGACAACATTCAGGCATTGGGGGCGTCGAGGTTTTACCGGGCCGAGCGCTGCGATTCGCGCGGCTCTCTTCTCGTCATGCCGATCAACTCTCTGAACCGTTGCTATGGCGCTCTGGTCGTGGAAAGCAAAGATATCAAGACGTATTCCGACTCCGACGTGAAGCTGATGCAGAAGGTTGTGGAGCCGGCCTCATGGGGCCTGGAGATCCTCAGTCTTAATGAAGTGACGAACAATTTTGTCATGCTGGATGAGGCGACGGGCGTGGCAACGCAAAGGTACTTCCTGGGCCGCGTGCAGGAGGAAGTCCAGCGCGCAAACGATTTCAGCTCGGAAATCTCGATTGTGATGATTTCCATCGACAATGTCAACGACTATATCGTCAGGTATGGCAAAGAGGGCTTCGAGTTCGTGCTGCAAAATGTGAGCAGGATGATCAAATCCTGCATCAGGCCGTACGACTTGGTCGGTCGTTTCGACCACAACCGGTTCGCCGTAATGCTGGTGAACACGACGCCGAATGAAGCGTCGTTATGGTCGGAGAAGTTGCGGAAGAATGTGGCAAGCAACGTCATCAACGTCGAACAGCAGAGTTTCTCGGTGACCATCAGCGTCGGCGTCTCGGGAGCAACAGGAGAGACGAACGATCTCGAGTTACTGGAGAACGCCGACCGCGTGTTGCGAAAGGCAATCGAAGCGGGCGGTAATATTGTCCGAGTGTTTTAATCAGGCTTTTGGAAGGAATGGAATGAATCATGGCGAAGCAGACTGACTTTGCAGAAAAAGCGAAGAAGGCAACAATGGAGCGGGGAGTGAAATGCCCCAAGTGCGGGACGGTGAAGGTTCCAACACTGTACGTGCAGTCGGTGCCGTCGGCCCACGGGTCGTATCGGTTCAATCGGCAGCGTGTGCAAGTGTGCAAATGTAACGAGAAGGAGATTTACGGTTAGCGACCCGTTTCTGCCGCTGCGTTGTTCGTCGCGGCAATCTGTCGGGTGGTCCCTCCCAGTAACTCTGGTTGAAGCACAACAAAATCATACTTGTCGTTCTCGACGGCGTCGGCATCGGAGAACTTCCTGATGCTGTCTCCTTCGGGGACAAGGGGACGAATACTCTTGCCAATACCGCGCGGGCGGTTGGCGGGTTGAAACTGCCGCATCTGGCGCGGCTTGGCCTCGGCAATATCGCACGCATTGAAGGTGTCGCACCTGCCTCTGTCGCCGACGGGTGCTACGGGAAAATGGCAGAGCGCTCGAACGCCAAGGACAGCACCATCGGACATTGGGAAATTGCAGGAGTGGTTGCCGAGCGACGCTTTCCGGTCTACCCGAGGGGCTTCCCGGAAGATGTGCTTCAAAGGTTCCTCGAAGTGACTCAGTGTGGTGGCTATCTGGGAAACAAACCGGCCTCCGGAACGGAAATCATCCAAGAGCTTGGCGACGAGCACGTGAAGACAGGTTTTCCGATTGTGTACACCTCGGGAGATTCGGTGTTTCAAATCGCCGCTCACGAAGAAATTATCCCGCTGCCGAAGCTGTACGAGATCTGTAAGAAAACGCGTGATCAGGTTGTGGTTGGCGAGCATGAAGTTGGACGCGTGATCGCAAGGCCGTTCGTCGGAGAAAGCGGCAGTTACCGGAGGACGCCGCATCGCAAGGACTATGCCGTCGACCCGCCAGGGCAGACGCTGCTTGATGTCCTGACAGAGCATGCCGTCGAGACGGTCTCCATCGGGAAAATCGATGATCTCTTCTCTGGCAGGGGACTCAAACAGAAAATTCACACGAAGTCGAACGCCGAAGGGATTCGCGAAATCGTCGAGGTTGGAAAAAAGATGAAGTCAGGATTTTTGATGGCGAATCTGGTGGATTTCGATATGTTATTCGGCCACCGCCAGGACCCGAAGGGATTCGCCAAGGCTCTTGAAGAGTTTGATTCAGCTCTTCCCGGAATCTCCGATGGCGTGAACGACGGTGATCTTCTGATGATCACCGGAGACCACGGGAACGACCCAACAGACCAGAGCACAGACCATT
The DNA here is from genome assembly GCA_016207415.1 of Ignavibacteriales bacterium. Lineage (GTDB taxonomy): Bacteria > Bacteroidota > Ignavibacteria > UBA10030 > UBA10030 > JACQPT01. The sequence continues at coordinate 12,144 of JACQPT010000195.1, read as the reverse complement.
CGCGGGAATATGTGCCCATTCTCTGTTTTGCGAAATCCGGCAAGAGAAACGTGAACCTCGGAACCCGTTCGTCCTTCGCAGACGCAGGAAAAACAGTCGCTCAATTCTTCGGCATTGAGAACAGCCTCGCCGGCGTGAGCTTCCTGAGTTCACTAGTAAGCAACTAAGTTGGTCACTGTCTCGTCTAAGAACAAGGTGCAGACATGATCCTCGGAAAAGTCGTCGGAACCGTCTGGGCAACGAGAAAAGATGAGGAGCTCGTGGGGATGAAATTTCAGCTCGTCAAACACGTCGACCTGGAGTACAAACTGAAAGACTCGTTTGTGGTTGCCGTTGACACGGTGCAGGCGGGAGTGGGGGACATTGTCCTTGTGACATCGGGGAGCTCGGCGCGACAGACCGCTCAAACCAAAAACAAGCCCGTCGATGCTGTCATTGTAGCTGTTGTCGACAAACTGGACGTAGCGGACTAAAAGACATGTTTTTCGCAGACGTAATAGGGACAATCTGGGCGACTCGCAAGGACGAGAATCTCAAAGGTTTCAAGCTGCAGCTCATTCAGCCCATCACCGCCAAGCGCGAGAAAGCAGGAACGCCCATCATAGCAGTGGATACCGTGGGCGCAGGCCCGGGTGAGACCGTGTACTATATCACGGCCAGGGAAGCGGTTATTCCGCTTCCCGTCGAGATGGCCCCTGTCGATGCCAGCATTGTCGGCATTGTGGATAGAATCGACTTGAAGTCATAGGACTTTTTGACGCCTCAGAATTGTTTTGAATATGGGAATATAAAATCGAAGGCAGAAGAACAGAGTAGAGTATGGTAAAAATCAGCAAACAATATACGAACCGCGAGAGCCAGTCGTTAGACAAGTACCTGCAGGAAATCGGGAAAGTCGAGCTCCTGACTCCGCAGGAAGAAATCGAGCTTGCGAGGCGAATCAAAAAAGGAGACCAGAAGTCCCTGGAAAAGCTCACGAAAGCGAACCTCCGGTTTGTCGTCAGCGTGGCCAAGCAGTATCAGAACCAGGGGTTGTCGCTCGGCGACTTGATTAACGAGGGCAACCTCGGACTGATTAAGGCTGCAAAACGATTTGACGAGACACGCGGGTTCAAGTTTATTTCCTACGCTGTATGGTGGATTCGTCAGTCGATTCTCCAAGCACTTGCTGAACAGTCGAGGATCGTTCGGTTACCGCTGAACCGTGTAGGGGCCTTAAACAAAATCGGCAAAGCGTTCAGCACGCTCGAACAGGAATTCGAGCGCGAGCCGAGCGCGAGCGAGCTGGCCGAAGAGCTCGACATGTCGCTCTTCGAGGTTTCTGACACGCTCAAAATTTCCGGCCGCCATCTTTCCATGGATGCACCTTTTGCGCAGGGAGAGGACAACCGGCTGCTCGACGTGATTCAAGACCATCGTCAGCCTTCGCCCGATTCCGGCTTGATGGGCGAGTCGTTGAAAGAAGAGGTGAAGCGCGCGCTCAACACTTTGAGCGAACGGGAGGCTCAGGTCATCCGACTCTATTTTGGGCTCGATCAAGAACACTCGCTTACGCTGGAAGAAATCGGCGAGAAGTTCAACTTGACGCGGGAACGCGTGCGGCAGATCAAGGAAAAGGCGATTCGTCGGCTGCGGCATGCGTCGAGGAGCAAAGCCCTCAGAGCCTACCTCGGATAAGGAACTGACGCACCGGTGATTGAAGAATTTCATCGACTGCAGAAAAAGATGAAGCCCCGACATCTTTCGGGGCTTTGTTGTTTCCGTCTCGTCTGTTCGATGGCGTTCCTGGTAGCCGGCTGTGCGCCGTCGTCGCCGCGATTTGGCAACGGTGCTAAAAACGAATCGGTTGCGACGAGAAGCCCCGGGCCAAGGTTCTCATCGAAAGAAGTCGAGGAAGAAAGAAAAGAAAACGACAAAATCCCCGACAAAAAAACTGTCGAAAAGGTCGTTTCGGGTGAGCGCGATTTTCGGAAGGAAAAAAATGAGGCCATTGCACCGCTCGACCGGAGCAAAATGATGCGGGAAATCTCGAAATACATGGGCGTACCGTATCTGCACGGCGGCGCCTCCATGAAGGGGATTGATTGTTCGGCATACACGATGGCAGTGTATGAGAAATCTGTCGGCAAGAAACTCCCGCGGTCTGCAGAAGCACAGTATGCAATCGGAACGCCGGTACCATTCCAGGATTTGAAATTTGGCGACCTCATTTTTTTCAATACGACGGGGGAGCAGGCATCTCACGTCGGCATTTATCTTGGCGACGATCTCTTTGCCCATGCAAGCGTTTCTCTTGGAGTGACAATCTCATCCCTCCAGAGTTCGTACTATGAAAAACGGTACGAGGGCGCACGGAGAATCATTGATTAGATTGATTTCGACGGCTCTCCTTGTTACATTAGAAAGAAGAATTTCAAAATGAAAAATCTCCAATCGACAATCTACAATTCGAAATCCTAAATGTCCGTTCTTCCGATTTATCTCTACGGCGGCGACATGTTGCGAACGAAAGCGAAGCCCGTCGATGAGTTGGACAACAGCATCGTCAAGCTTATGTATGACATGTTTGAGACGATGCACAAAGCCAACGGGATTGGGCTGGCTGCGACACAGGTCGGAAGACTTCAACGCGTCATCGTCATCGACATTTCTGAAGTCGAAGACAAGAAGGATGAAGAAACGGGAGAGGAAACCCTGATTGCATCTCCAGGTTTGCCCCGAAAGTTGGTCATGATTAACCCTCAGGTTGTTTCGGAGGAAGGAACCTCCCGAATGGATGAAGGATGTCTGAGCATTCCTGAGGTCCGCGGAGAAATCGAGCGTGCGGAGAAAATCGGCATAATGTTTTTGGACGCCAATTTCAGGGAAACCAGGCTTCAGGCTGACGGCCTTCTTGCGCGCGTTATGCAGCATGAAATCGACCACTTGGACGGGGTGCTGTTCATCGACAGAATATCGCCAGCCGGGCGTGCTTTGATGAAAGACCAATTACGACGAATCAAAAAAGGGGAAGTCGAAACAAGTTATCCGGTCGTGAGCGGATCAACCATGGCCCGCCACGGGACGGGCGGACGCCGTCGCTCAGGAAAAGTGGAGGCATAAACCTTCGCAATGCGCATCGTCTTCATGGGGACGCCGGACTTCGCGGTCCCAAGCCTGAGAATCCTCCATGAGCATGAATATGAGATCGCCTCCGTAGTTACGGCTCCTGATAAACCTCGCGGCCGTGGGCTGACTGTTTCTGCCACTCCAGTCAAAGAATTCGCCCTGAAGCATAAACTAGCCGTTCTTCAGCCCGAAAACGTTAAAGACCCGAGTTTTGTTTCGAAGATTTCCTCCCTCCAGCCCGACCTTATTGTCGTTGTTGCTTTTCGTATTCTCCCAAAGGAGGTCTTTGCCATTCCCAGAAAAGGCTCGTTTAACTTGCACGCGTCGTTGCTGCCGAAATATCGCGGAGCGGCCCCGGTCAACTGGGCAATTATCAACGGCGAAGCTGAAACAGGCGTCACGACATTCTTTCTGCAGGAAAAAGTCGATACGGGGTCTGTGATTCTTCAGGCCCGGGTCCGTATTGGGCCGGACGAAACCGCTGGCGAGCTCCACGACAGACTTGCCGAAATTGGGGCTGAGATAGTTCTGCAAACCGTACGGCTGATTGAACTGGAAAAAGTACAGGTGCGACCTCAGGATGACTCGCATGCCACGCCGGCTCCAAAGATTTTCAAGGACAACTGCAGGATTGAATGGGGAAAAAAAGCGCATGATGTTCACAATTTCGTTCGGGGTCTCTCCCCCACACCATGTGCATGGACTGTCCACGGCTATACAATGTTAAGGATATTCCGTACGGGTCTCTCCAAAACGGAATTCGATTCCCACAAAGAGCTACCAGGTGAAGTACTTGCAGTCGACAAGGCTTCGCTTCATGTCAACACCGGAAGTGGAGTGATTGCCGTGCTTGAGCTGCAACAAGAAGGGAAGAAAAGACTTCGCGTTGAAGAATTCCTGCGCGGATACACAGTACGCGTCGGAGACCGATTCGAATAAGACGGTTTGCTTGGGGCTGAAAAAAGAGGTATATTTTCACGAATTTTTTAGGGCCGCATGGATTTTGTTCTTTGGGCATCACGCTTGATGCATGTTGTTTCTGTTGTCGTATGGTTCGGAGGCCTCATTTTTCTTAACGTGGTGATGCTCCCTGTATCGCACCACGAAGGTGAGAGCCGTTCGAAAGCAGCAGTAGGCGCGCTGCATCGGTTTAACGGCTTCGTCTGGTCAAGCCTGTGGACAGCGCTGATCACGGGGCTTCTCCTCATGTTGTTGAGTCCCCGATTTCTTTGGTTTGAGTATTCTACGCTGTGGCAAAAGCTTCTCGCCGCCAAGCAAGTCGCGTTTCTCTTGGCGGGGTTTTTTTCATGGCAGACGGCAAAGGTCGTGGGCAGAATGGAAGAAACTCAGAATGAACCGGACGCATACGAAAGGTGGCGTTTAACGTACGTGAGACTCATCCGAAGAACGATTTTTTGCGGGATCGTCGGCTTTCTGAGTGCCGCCGGTATGGAAGTTCTGTAACGAAAACATGGGCAAAACGATCGTCATTGCGAATCAAAAAGGGGGCGTGGGGAAAACCACGACCGCAATCAACCTCTCCGCTTGCGTTGCAGCGGCGGAGAAGCGGACGCTGCTTATTGACAACGACCCCCAGGCCAACGCAACGAGCGGCGTTGGAATAACGGCAAACGAGAAGAGCACCATTTACGAGACTCTGGTGGGCGAAAAAAATGTGCAGGAGGTCATCGTCGAGACGCAAATGCCGTTCCTCTCCCTGGTCCCATCGCATATAAACCTGGTGGGAGCCGAGATTGAGCTGGTCGAGCTGGAAAACCGCGAACGACTGCTCTCAAGGGCACTCGAACCGGTCAGGGAGAAATACGATTTTATCATCATCGACTGTCCTCCCTCGCTCGGATTGCTTACGTTAAATGCCCTGTCCGCAGCGGATTCTGTGCTCATTCCCGTCCAATGCGAATACTTCGCTCTCGAAGGATTGGGACAGCTGTTCAACACGATCAACATGGTGAAAAAGACGCTCAACCCGAACCTGGACATCGAGGGCGTCTTGTTGACGATGTACGATTCCCGGCTCAAGTTGTCTCACCAGATCGTTGATGAAGTGAAGCGGTACTTCGGAGCGAAGGTTTTCAAGACCATCATTTCCCGGAATATCCGGCTCAGCGAAGCACCCAGTTTTGGCCAACCCATCATCCTGTATGATGCGATCTCCTCGGGTGCGCGGCATTACATGGGGCTGGCGAAGGAAATTCTGGCGACTTACAACCTGCTTGCGGGCGAAAACCTTCTCCAACACCAGGCCTGATAGAAAACCATGGCAGACCAAAAGAAATCCGTTCTCGGGCGCGGCTTGGGAGCACTTATTCCACGTCCTGCTCTGCAGGAAGTCAGCATTCGCGAAGATGTCATTCACCGGGATTCTGGAGATGTTGGCATTATTGCCAGCGTGGACATTTCCGCCGTCGAGCGAAACCCGTTCCAGCCAAGGACAGATTTCGACGAAAAAGCTTTGGCAGAGTTAACGCAGTCGATACTGGAAAAAGGCGTCATTCAGCCCATCACTGTGCGGCACGTTGCCGCCGGCTACCAGCTGGTAACGGGCGAGCGGAGATTGCGGGCGGCTCAGGCGGCGAAACTCAGAACGATTCCCGCGTACATCATCGACGTCAAAACCGACGAGGAGATGCTCGAGTTTGCTCTCATCGAGAATATCCAGCGCGAACATCTCAACCCGATGGAAATTGCCAACGCCTACCAGCGTCTGATGAACGAGTGCAACCTGACGGCGGAGGACGTCGCTGAGAAAGTCGGGAAGGACAGGAGCACGGTGACAAACTTCGTGAGATTGCTGAAACTTCCGGAAAGGATCCAGGAGGGTATCCGCAAGGACAAGATCTCCATGGGCCATGCTCGTGCGCTCATTACGATTCCGAACGAGCGAGTTCAGTTAAGGATCTTCGAAAGAATTGTTGGCGAAGGATGGTCGGTGCGGAAGGTCGAGGATGTCGCCAAGGGAGTGGGCAAGCCAACAATAAGGAAACACGCCAGGACCACACACACGGTGAACCTTAGCAGCATTCGAAGCGTTGAGGAGAAAGTTCGCCAGTATCTGGGAACAAAAGTCCGGGTGAAGTCTAAAGGTGGAGCGAAAGGGGAGATAACGATCGAATATTATTCCCTTGACGACCTTGACAGGCTTCTCGATATATTTGCGGCAGGTCATAAGCATAGGTAGAAATTCGAAATCCGAATATCTAAAAACGAATACAAAATTAGAAGAAGATGTCAAGACATAGAATTCTCACAGAGAAAGCTCCATCTCCCATCGGTCCTTACAGTCAGGCAATTCTTGTGGACGGCAAATTCGTGTATACAGCCGGCCAGGTTGCGCTTGATCCGAAGAGCGGCGCCCTGGTGGAGGGGGGTATCATGGAACAGACGCGACAGGCGATCAAGAACATCGAACAGGTACTTCTGGAAGCAGGGTCATCTCTCGCTTCAGTCGTAAAAACGACTGTGTACTTGAAAGACATGAATGAGTTTGCGGCGATGAACGAGGTCTACGGCGAATTTTTTTCCGCTTCATCTCCCGCGCGCAGTACGGTGGAAGTGGCGCGACTCCCCAAAGACGCGAAAGTGGAGATCGATGCCGTGGCGATTATTGAAAAGTAGAGTCGGGTTTGTGCACGATTGGCAAAGCGGCTGTTCTCATTATTGCTGTTCTCACCCTCTCGAATTTCGTGTCCTCGCAGCCCAGAATCAGTTCCGCCATCATTCAACGCGACACTTCTTCTTCGCAGGGCGACTCGCTTAGCTTGCTGCCTGAGAAACCTGTCCCTCCGCCACACGCTTCCGGAAAATCCACAACTCTGGCGCTTCTTCTTTCCGCCGTCCTGCCCGGGGCGGGCCAGATCTACACAGAAAGATATTTACACGCACCGGTGGTTTGGGCGCTCGGATACCATCTCGTCCGGCAGTGGGATAAAGGGAACAACCTGTATCGCAATTATGGAGAACAGTTTGCGCGCTCCGTTGCCCTCGACACGGTCAATCATGCCGGCAGCAGCCAGCTGAAGTTTATCCGTGATTTCTACCACGACGAACGGGACAGGTTTGCCCTGTATATCGGAATTCTCTACGTGCTGAATCTCGTGGATGCGTACGTTGGGGCGAGTCTGTACAGCTTCGAGGTCAGTGATGAGCTCGGAGGGAGTGCGTTCATAAGATTCCCAATACGGTTTTGAACGCTGTCATAGGACGTTCCATATGAATGTCCCTCGCTGCCGAGTTGTCGAAAAAACGCTTCAGGGCACAATCATTTCTGGCTCTGAGCCGTGAGCGAACTTCCCTTTCTCTATGCAGCAAACGCGATAACGGTAATGTCCCGGTTTGTCAGTTCTCACACTCAAGGTTTTTCCCTGTCTGGGAACAGTTATGAGATGTGTGCCGAAGAGGTTCTTTTTCCCGAACCATAGCACCAACGATGTGTTTGTCGGTGCAAAGTTGACCCGGTCGCCTTTGGTGACGTGAACCTTTCCAGGCCTCACTCTCCAGGTTGTCCATTTTCTGATTTTCGCATCTGTTCGTTTCTTCATCCCTTGAGGACCGACTTTTACGGTTTTTGTTTTTGGCATTGCAATCCTCCCTGTGGTGTGTTGATTGAGAAATGGTTCCGGTGAAGTACCCGATGAGAGTTGTAAAAAGGCATTGCAGAAAGTCCAATCATAACTTCGCCTCCTGTAATGATTGGCATGCAAGCAGCGCAAGCGGTGTGGTTGAAGTGAGCACAAACATAGCTTAAACGGCGACAAATATCAAATCTGGGTAATAGTGCAGCACCATCACCCAAATCTGCATTCTTGCTTGCCCCATCCTCGCCTGCATCCAAAATCTTCCAACCAGCTTGTAATAAGAAAAGCGATGCACCCTCTGTCGTTAGTCGAACGTAGCGGCCGGTAGCGGTAACTTCCTACCTGATCGGTGGAATGCACCGCTTAAACAGACCTCCCTAGTCGGATTCCTCTGACCTCATCCCGCGGAAACTGAGCTTATCCCGGCGAACTTCGAATTCTATCGTTAAATAGACTTCCTCGACAATTCCCTGAACTCGATACCTTTTTTCGAGTGTGACCGCGTTGTCTACACCTATCAATAACCTGTCGAATGATTTTCCGGAGATCTTCCAGGGGGTTTTTAATGGTTTATACGCCTCTGTCGGCTTGAGGGTCCCGTCTGTAAGAATCTGAAGGTCAAAATATTCATTCACCGACTTTGAGAGATCATCGTCGTTATCTGCTGCAGAGAAAACGTATGTTGCGTTCCCAAGAACCTCAACGTTCCGGCCCATATCGCCCAACTGGCTAATATCAATGAATCCCCCAAAAGACACCGCATTCAGCTTGGGTTCGACAGGCTCGATCGGAATGCTCTGAACGGGCAGTTCCCTGCAACCGGTTACGACAGCAACGATCAGCACAGCAAGAACTAATCTTGTGTTTAACATGACGACCTCCCTTGTTGAGTTGGTAATGGAATACTTTCGTGATGCCGTTATCTCATCAATTCCAATGCCAACAAAATCGGTGCTGTTTTTCCGATCAATCGAGAGTGTTGTGGCCAGACAGTGCTCAACTTTGAGCGGTTCCTGTTCGATATTGAGCAGCTACATTGGAAGGTCATGAAAAAACAGCCAGCGCACCCCTCCCCGGAGGTGCGCTGTGTGAAGTGATCGCTTGGTTCCAGAAGGAGGTACGAGATCACTTCGTTGCAATCGACTTCGTGCCTTCTTTCTCATTCCGTGCAATCTGTTGTTCGACGGCCCGGTTGTACGTGAGCCAGGAGCACACTCTCTTGAAACGATCCGACTCCGAGAATTTTGATTCCATTTTAATGGCGTAATTACCAATCTCGGAATCCAGGTCGTTGAGGGCGAAGGCCGAGAGAATACGAACACCCGCATCCGCCTCTTCATTCTTCACCATCCGCATGAGCGAAACGGTCATACTGTGACTGAAGTTGTAGTCGGGTGCGAGAGCCTTGACATCTCTCACCGTCTTGACGGCTGAGGCAACGACTCCCGGGTAATTGGTCTGGAGAGAAAGGACCAGGTTTTCGTCGATTTGCTTCAATTTCTCCTCAGTGAAGCGTCCCTGTGCAAACGCAGCGGAGGCAAGCAGAACCGACCCGGCAAAGAGCAGGATGAAATTTCTCATGACGACCTCCCTAAATGGATTTGGTGATGATAGGTGAATTATGGGCTCAGACTGTCAAAGGGGATGCCAGGTCGTGAAACCTCGATTTTGAAGGTGAAGAAGTATGGCGGCTAATTCCGATGCTCGAAAGCGAGCAAATGATTGCTCGGAAGTAAGCGAGGAGAAGAAAGAGGACCAGTCTAACGAAGGCGGAAAATAAAGGAGGCTTGGTAAGATCCCGAAATTAACAAAGACAGCAATGAGAAATTTAGGGGATCTCGCGCAGGCTACCGCAGCTTGAACTTATCCAGGCGGCGTTGGAAAGCGTTACGGTCGATGCCGAGCAGCTCGGCGGCTTTCGTGAGGTTTCCCTGAGCTTGTTCAAAAGCGAGGCGGAGGAGATCTTTTTCCACGATATCGAGGACGTTCTCGTCGTTTTGTTTCGAGACGAGCAATTCCTTCAGCGCTCCGGCGAGTTGTGAAGAAGCTTGCTTTTCCTCTCCGACCGCAAGGTTGCGAAGTTCCCCTGCGGTCACATCGGGCGTAGGTGCGAAAATCGAAACCCGTTCGACAAAGTTTCGCAATTCCCTGACGTTTCCTCGCCACGACATTTTCGAAAGCTTTTCTTGTGCATCGGGCGCAAACCGTTTCGTTCCGTAAGAAAACTCCTGCAAAAATGATTGAGCCAGAAGTGGAATATCCGCTGTGCGCTCGCGGAGAGGCGGGAGATGAAGGGGGACTACGTTGAGCCGGTGATAGAGGTCTTCGCGAAATCGCCCGGCTTTTATCGCCTCAGAGAGCTCGATGTTGCTTGCGGAGATGAGTCGAACATCGACATGAATCACAGTCGAAGAGCCGACACGAGAAAACGCCCGCTCTTCCAGGACCCGTAGAAGTTTCGGCTGAAGCTCCACCGGCATGGCTGAAATCTCGTCCAGGAATAATGTTCCGGTATGCGCCGATTCAAACGTTCCTTTCTTCATTTCTGTGGCTCCTGTAAACGAGCCCTTTTCATGCCCGAAAAGTTCGGATTCAACGAGGGTGGCCGGGATCGCGGCACAATTGACCGCAATAAAAGGTTTTCCGGCTCTCAGGCTATGAGAATGAATCGCCTGAGCAACAAGTTCTTTTCCCGTGCCCGTTTCGCCGCTGAGAAAAACGTTTGCGGAGGTGGAAGCGACTCGCAGGATCTTCGCTTTCAGTTCCGTCATTGTAGGACTTTTGCCAATAATCGATTCAACATCGTAATGTTGCCGGAGAGCGGACTTCAGTCTTCGGTTGTCTTCAAAGAGGGATTCGTGCGCTTTCGCTCTCAGGATGAACTGTGTCGCGAGGGGAGCAAGGGTGCTTGCCGTCTGCAAGGAATCGGCGGAGAATTTCGGACCGTTCTGTGAGTTCACAAGATTAATGATGCCGATTGTTTTTCCCTCTGAAGTGAGGGGGACGGCGAGGGCAGGACCCAGGGACCGAATACGGCTGTGCGGGTTCGTGATTTTGAGTTCTAGGAGGATGTTATCGGTCAAAAGTGGTTTCTGATGGTGCTCAATCCAGCCGGCAACGAGCGAATTGACAACGTGGTCGATTCCTTCCTCAGAAGCCCCTGCACTGCGAACGACAGTTTTGGCCGAATCATCCGGTGTAGGGCTCAAGAGAACAATCGCGGCCTGTTCTGCCTTACACAGTTTGAGGCAACAATTGGCGATGGCTTCGAGTGTTTCAAAGAGACCAACGACAGAGCTCAGAGATTGTGCGAGGCGGTGGAACTCTTCGAGTTCTTCGATGCGGCGTTTGAGGGATAAGGTATTGTCAGGCATAACCTAGTTGAACAAATTCACTGTACAGCATGAATTATTGCCATTGCTCGAGTTCATTGTCCAAATGTTAAGAGTCTGAGATTCACTGTTGGCTTTTGTACTTGAGCTTTGAAAGCCTTTCGTTTGCGTCTTTGAGTTCCGAACTTGGGAAGTCAGCATTTTTCCAAGTTTCAAGAAATGTTTCGTATTCCTTGATTGCGTTTTCGTTGACGCTAAGCCGTTCATACGCGACGCCCAGCCAATAATGCGCTTTGACGCAGGAGATCGGCCAGTATGCGTGCTGAGGAATGCTTAGGCCGTTATTTGAGAAACTACTGTAAAATGCATAATTCCATGTTGCAAGTTGGAGTTCCTTGATTGCCTTGGATGTTTTTCCCGATTTCAAAAGACTCACTCCGTAGAAATAAAACGAATATCTTTTTGGCACGAGCGAATTTGAAGCTTTTCCGAACCTTTCAGCAGCGAGAGAATAGTTACCTTCGTGAAACGCAACGATCCCTAAGTTATAATCGTTCGTAATTTCCGTCGCCTTATACTTGACTTTCACTTCGTTGTAAAGCTTTTCGAGAAATGTATAAGCTTCCTTTGATTTTCCGCCAGCGGCCAGGGCCCAGGACTTTGCTCGTTCTAACGCGGCGGATTCCGCTGCGATAGAAATCATTTTTTCCCAATCACCGAGCTCATATGATGTGATGAGCATAAGCCAAAGCGCCCGAATAATTTCTTCCGGCGAAAGCTTATGACGCCTCGAAGTTAAATCAACCTGAGCCTCTCTTTTTGCAGCATTGATTTTTCCTTGGTGAAGAAGGATAAGCGAGGATGCGAAGTATCCAGGAGTTTGCATGGTAACTGAGGCAACCTTAAGAAAATGCTTCTGGGCTGTGGCGTAGTCCCGCTGCAAAACCCGAATGCAACCGATCCTGGCTGAGCTGAAACCTGGTCTAAGGTCAGAAGCTTTTTCATAAGAAAGCACGGCTGAATCCAGCTCTCCAAAGTGTGCGAAAATGTCGCCTTCACTATCGTACGGGTCAGCATCAACCGGCCTTAGTTTTATGGCCTGTCGGGCC
>JACQPT010000194.1 GCA_016207415.1 Ignavibacteriales bacterium | reverse complement strand
TTTTTATTTTTTGTATTTTAGTGAGTTTTTGCGTTCTTTGGATATAAATCATCTCATAAATACCTTGTCATGCCCGCTGATTGTTATAGGGCATCCAGAAAATAGCCGTTTTCTGACTCCTGCTTAAAATCCGCAGGAGTGACATTGTATTTTTGAGATAGGTTCTAGTGTTTTTTCCACTTTCCCGCAGATTTTTTAGAGAAATCTATGCTTTTGATATTCCCATCCATTGAAATCAGTAGAGAGTGCTGCCTTGAGGTCGTGCAGGGCGTTCCGGGGTCGGAGCGTATTTACTCGATCGATCCCGTAAAAATGGCGATTCTTTGGCGCGGGGAGAATGCAAAGACACTCCACATTGTCGACCGGGATGGCCTGGGAGAAGGAAAAGTCGTCAACAAGGACATCATCAGAAAACTTGTTCAGGCGGTCGACATCCCCGTGCAAGTGGGCGGCGGGTTGCGCTCGCGCGAAGAAATCAAGAGCGTTCTGGACCTTGGCGTTTACCGGGTCATCGTAGGGACCGCGGCGATAGAAAACCCGGGCTTGGTCGAAAGCCTCATCCGGGAATTCGGAACCAGGAAAATCGCCATTAATGTCGAGGTGTGCGATGGTAAAGTCGTGGCACAGCGGGGACGCCAGCTGACCGACGTGACACCTCTCGAGCATGCCCTGCAAATGAAACGTATCGGCGTCTCAAGAATAGTGTATGCTGAGTTTTTGAGCGATGGCACCTATGCCCCTCTCCCATATGAATCCTTAAGAGAGCTTGCGTTAAAAACAGACATTCGCTGTACGGCAGGCAGCGGCGTGACTTCCTACAAAGACCTCCTCCGTCTTCAGGAACTTGAGAAATTCGGCGTCGATTCCGTGATTATCGGCAAGCCATTATACGAAAACAAGTTCCCTTGCCAGTCATTATGGCGCCTCAACGAAATCGAACTGACCGACCTGGGGCCGACCCGGAGAATGTAGAGTCATGAGAATAACTCTTATTGGACACCTTTGCCGCGATGTCGTTCATATTCCCGAAGAGTCCGGTTCTGAGAGGATCACGGAGTCGTATGGAGGCATCTTCTGGGCCGTTGCAACACTCGCAAATATTTTGTCTGTTGAGGATACCGTCTACCCTGTTTTCGGCGCCGGCGATGATGAACACGATGCGGTTCTCGAAAAACTTCGACTCTACCGGAACGTCGATGTCAGGGGCATTTTCAAATTCAAAGGACCAACCAATCAGGTTCACCTTTTTTACGACCGGCAGGGCCGACATCGCACAGAGTGTTCAAAGCATATTTCTGACCCAATCCCATTTCCCCGTATAAGCCCTTACCGGGACGTCGACGGTATTCTTATCAATATGGTTTCGGGCTTTGACATAACGCTGGAAACCATGGATCTGATCCGCATGGCCGTCCGGGAGGAACATATCCCGATTCATTTCGACTTTCACTCTCTCACGCTTGGTGTCGACGCTGAGTTCAAAAGGTTTCGCCGGCCGGTGACCAACTGGCGCCGGTGGTGCTTTATGGTCAACTCTCTGCAGCTGAGCGAAGAGGAAGCAGCAGGTTTGTCGACGGAACAATTCAACGAGCAGTCGTTTGTTCACCATGCTCTCTCTGTTATGGCAAATGGCCTCATCATCACACGTGATCGACGTGGGGGGACCCTTTTCCGGCAGGAGCTGAAAAAAGTCATGGAATACCATTTTGGTGGGATTCCAACAAACGCGGTGGACCCCACCGGCTGCGGAGACGTCTTTGGGGCTGCGTTCCTTGCCGAGTACGTCAGGACACGGGATTGGAATCGTTCAGCCGACTTTGCAAATCAGGTTGCTGCCGCGAAGACCTTGTTTTCCGGAGTTGAGGGAGTCGACCGGATACCCAAAATGCTGGAAGTGAGAAGCATCGCATGATCATGATGAAATTCGGCGGGACGTCTTTGGAAGACGCCCGTTCAATGAAAAACGCCATTCAGCTTGTCAAACGCGAGCTTCCACGGACTCCGATTGTTGTCGTTTCAGCAATCGCCGGTTCCACCAACACGCTACTCTCTGCTGGAACTCTTTCGCTTGACGGGAAACTCGACCAGGCGACCCAACAGTTGAATGATTTGCATGAGCGGCATGTCCTGCTTCTGGAAAACCTGGTAGAAACCCGCTCGACGGTTCAACAAATCCTCATGGACCTCAAGAGGAGATTTGAAGAACTGAAGAATCTCTGCACGGGCATTGCGATCCTTGGTGAACTGTCTCCCCGGTCCCTCGACGCTATCTCCTCCGTGGGAGAACGATTGTCCTCGATGATCATGACGGAAGGGTTCAAAGAGGAGGGCATCGGCACTGAGCTCGCTGATGCAAGAAGTTTTATGGTCACCGACGAGCATTACGGGAATGCAATGCCGTTGTTCGATGAGATCGAAGAACGTGCGAAGTCGAAACTCAATCCCCTCATCCGTTCAAACAAACTTGTCGTCACGCAGGGTTACATCGGCGCCACGCGTAAGGGCGTGACAACGACGCTCGGTCGCGGCGGCTCGGATTATTCTGCGGCAATCATCGGATCAGTCCTGGGCGCTCAGGAGATTCAGATATGGACGGACGTCGATGGCGTGATGACGGCCGACCCACGCATCGTGCCTGAGGCAAGTAAACTCAAAGTTATTTCGTTCAAGGAGGCCTCAGAGCTGGCGTATTTTGGCGCGAAGGTTTTGCATCCCAGCACCATCCTCCCGGCGGTCAGAAAGAATATTCCCGTGATCGTTTACAACTCCAAGAGGCCGGAATCGAGTGGGACTCGCATTGTCGACAATCCGCCAAAATCCAACGCGGCTGTGAAATCGATTGCTTCCAAGCGCGGCATCACGGTCGTGAATATTCAATCTACCCGGATGCTGATGGCATACGGTTTTTTGGAGTCGATCTTTTCGGTTTTCGGCAGACATAAGACTCCGGTTGACCTGGTGAGCACCTCCGAAGTAGCTGTCTCTCTTACTATTGACAACATCACCAGACTCGAGGAGATTGTCCACGACCTCCGCGAATTTGCCGAGGTCACGTTATACGAGAAAAAGGCAATCCTCTGCATCGTCGGCGAGCAGATGCATACCACCGCCGGAATCGCAGACAGGATTTTCCACGCCTTGCGCGATATC
The DNA here is from genome assembly GCA_016207415.1 of Ignavibacteriales bacterium. Lineage (GTDB taxonomy): Bacteria > Bacteroidota > Ignavibacteria > UBA10030 > UBA10030 > JACQPT01. The sequence goes on along the minus strand of JACQPT010000194.1, from coordinate 184 downwards.
AATGTTATGATGATCTCCCAGGGCGCCTCAGAGATTAATATGAGCCTTGTGATTGACGAGCACCATGTCCCCGAGGCTGTCCGGGGTCTTCACAAGGAGTTCTTTGAACCTGTGCCGGAACTGGAAATCTTCGAGGCCGTGTCTCCGTAATTCCCATGCGTATCGCTCTGATCGGTTACGGCAA
>JACQPT010000199.1 GCA_016207415.1 Ignavibacteriales bacterium | reverse complement strand
GCCTTACCTGGAAGCCGATCACGAAGGCATTCATTCATCGGAGAGCGGACGATTCCATCGTAGTCAATTCAGTTTCCGAATTGCTCGGCCATGCGAAGGTCTTGCTGGGCCACAAACCGCGGCAAATCAAAGGAAGGAATTTCGAGATCCCCGGCGCAGGAGGGTTTCTTCTAGCGGGCAAAGCAGAATATCTCGAAAACTACTATGTTCCCGGAAAGGAAATCGAAGTTTTCGAGAATCTTGGCGACCTTGTGGAAAAAATCAACTACTTCCTTGCCCATGAAGCCGAACGCGAGGAAATTCGCCGATTGGGGCACGAACGAACGTTGCAGGAACATACGTTTGAAAAGCGGTTGAATGATATATTCAAGGCGATGGGACTTTCCGAAAAAGTCAAAGCAAAATGATGCTCGCAAGTTTCATTTTCTGGTTCTCGCTGATAATCATCGTTTATTCCTACTGCATCTATCCGCTGATTCTTATGCTCTTAGTAAGGGCAAAACGACCGCCGCAGCAACCGGTCTCCAACGGTTTCGAACCTAGGGTGTCCGTGCTGATTTCTGCGTATAATGAAGAATCAATACTAAAAGAAAAGCTTTTGAATTTAGAGAGCATCGACTACCCGGCAGACAAAATTGAGTTCCTCTTTGGGTCGGACGGCTCAACTGACTTGACAAACGAGATCCTTCAGAAGTCTCGCTTGCGCAATTTGAAGGTTTGCGTTTTTTCCGATCGGAGAGGAAAAGCGTTGGTTCTTAACGAGCTCATTCAGCAGGCCGAGGGAGAGGTCGTTGTTTTTTCAGACGCGAACACAATCTACCGACCGGAGACAGTGCGTAAGCTCGTTCAACATTTTTCACATCCCGAAACCGGAGCCGTGTGCGGTGAACTCGTGTTAACCGCCGAAACTGGTTTTGCAGGAAATATCGGCGAGTCCTTGTATTGGCTGTACGAGAACTACCTAAAACGTTTGGAAAGCGACATTCACACGATGTTGGGTGCAACCGGGGGCGTGTATGCAATTCGTAAGCAACTCTACACTCCTTTACCAACAACAAAAGCTGTCACTGATGATTTTCTCATCTCGACGATGATCATCAAGAGCGGCTATCGTGTGCGATACGAACCGACTGCCCTAGCCTACGAAAAAGGTCTTGGCTCGGTCTTGGGGGAATTTCAGCGCAAAGTGCGGATTGGTGCATCGAATTTCAACGGCATCGCAGAATTCAGACCATTGTTGCATCCACGAAAGGGGTTCGTGGCCATGGCTCTGTGGTCTCGCAAAATAATTCGATGGTGTGTCCCTTTCTTACTCTTGGCAATGTTCCTTTCAACTGTTGCCCTCTCGTTTGGCTCCGAGTTTTTCCGGCTCCTTCTCTGGATTGAGTTAATTTTTCTTTTTGCTGTTTTTGTGGGATTTGTTTTGGACAAACTCAACGTGAAAATCGGTATCTTTGGATTGCCATTCTACTTTGCTGCAATGAATGCTGCACTTTTTGTGGGATTTCTGCACTTCTGGAGGGGAAAACAGCGTCCGACATGGGAAGTCATCCGATGAACGCGTCAACTGAAAGAAAAGTCCTTCTGATAGTTGATTTTATCGCACTCAATGTCGCCTACCTTGGTTATTATTGGTTCAGGGTGCGCAGCGGATGGGTCTCGTACCCGATTGAGCCCGAGTTGTGGCTGCCGATGCTTGCGATGTACTGTTACTGGCTTGTCACGTTCCTTTTCTTCGGGCTGTATCGCTCGTGGTACGGTCAATCGAGACTGGATGAAATCCTGACGCTAGTGAGGACGACTGTTCTCGGATCTCTTCTTCTGTTTTTTCTTATTTTTGTCGACGATTCAGCGAGCGATACGCGGGCAAATTCACGATTTCTCATCCTTGTTTACTCCACGTTGGTATTCTTTTCCGTTGTGCTTGCACGGCTAAGTGTTCGTGCGATCCAGAAGAAGCTTCTCATTGCCGGGATTGGAGCACGCAATACGTTGATTGTCGGTTGGTCAGACAAAGCTTTTCAACTGTGCGATATGGTATTGAAGTATCCGGCGCTCGGTTACAAGATGGTTGGATTTGTGAGGGCAAGAAAGGCTTCCGGTTCAAAGGTCAACAACTATAAGAATCTTCCTGTCTTGGGAATAATTCAGGATTTGCCGTCGCTCCTCATCAAGAATAACGTACAGGAGGTTTTAATAGGTCTAGATTCAACAGAACACCCTCAACTTCTTGACGTAATGAAATTCTGCAATGGTAAGGAAGTTGGAATGAAAATCGTTCCTGATCTTTACGACATTGTGAGCGGTCAAGCGCGGCTCAGTTCGATTTATGGTTTTCCCCTTATGGAATTACGGCCGCAGCTCTTGATGCCGTGGGAGGCGGCGACGAAAAGACTCGTTGATGCTGTCGTGGCGTTGGCTATCGTTGTTGCGGGATCGCCGCTTTGGCTTCTCATCGCGCTTGCTATCAAACTCGACTCGAAGGGACCCATGTTTTATAAACAGGAGCGGGTTGGACGAAACGGGGAACCGTTTGGCATTTTGAAATTCCGGTCGATGTACAGCGATGCCGAAAAGAAAACCGGCCCCGTGTGGGCGGGAAAGAACGACCCGAGAATAACACGGGTAGGAAGAATTATCCGCCGATTCCACCTTGACGAAGTTCCGCAGTTTTTCAATGTGCTCGTCGGTGACATGAGTTTGGTGGGTCCGAGGCCGGAACGCCCGTACTTTGTCAATCGTCTATCAAAGGAAATTCCTTTGTACCGGCACCGGCATCGTGTTCGCCCCGGGATTACAGGATGGGCTCAAATCAAATACAAGTATGACCAGTCAATCGAAGACGTGAAATCGAAATTGAAGTACGATCTTTTTTACATTGAAAACATGTCGTGGCGTCTTGATTTGAAGATATTGTTTAATACGATCTACGTTGCCTTAACAGGAAAGGGTAGGATCTAAGCATGAAAGCTGAGGCTGTCTAAAAAGTAAATTTTTCCGTGACGATATTTCAGCAAGGAAAAATGTACTCGCGAAATTTTCGCGGAATCGTCAGTTACAAAATTTAGGTCATGCCAAATCGACGCGTCAGCTTTCTTTTTGGACAACCTCATGAAGGGGTGGTGTTGTGTAAGCCTGCACAAACCACCCCAGGCCCCTCCTTAGGAGGGGATTGATGACACGTGGCCAAAATATTCAATCGAAAGAAGCAAAAGAGGCTGAGGCAGGCGTTTCGGAATAGTCCGACGAAAGCAGAGGCATTGGTTTGGTCAGCCTTGAAGGGAAAACAACTGTCCGGGTTTAAGTTCAGACGTCAGCAAGGAGTAGGGTCTTACATTCTGGATTTCTATTGCCCGATGGCAAAACTCGGAGTTGAAATTGATGGAGAGACACAGTGGACGAAAAGAGAGAGACTCCACGATCAAAGGAAAGAAGACTATATCGGGAAATTCGGGTTAGAGTAATTCGATTTACCAACAAAGATGTCTATGAAAATCTCGATGGTGTGCTTGAGGAAATAGCTGAGGCAGCAACAAACAGGTTATTGATAATCCAGAGACAGAATGAATCTACAGATGGTTGACCTCGTCGGTCAGTACAAGACAATAAAAACGGAAATCGATGAAGCCATTCACCGGGTTCTTGATTCCGGACATTTCATCCTCGGCAAGGAAGTGAAGGACTTTGAAGTAGAGGTTGCGGCTTATCTTGGTCTGAAACATGCTATCGGGTGTGCATCGGGCACAGATGCCTTACAGGTCGCCATGATGGCCCTGGGCATCGGACCCGACGATGAAGTCATCACAACGCCATTCACCTTTGTTGCCACTGCAGAAACAATTGCTCTCCTCGGTGCAAAACCTGTTTATGTGGACATCGACCCAAAAACATACAACATAGATCCGACTCGCATCGAAAAAGCCATCACAAAAAAGACGAAGGCCATCATTCCCGTTCACCTCTATGGCCAGGCGTGCGATATGGATCCGATTTTGGAGATCTCGCAAAAACATGATCTGGCAATCATTGAGGACAATGCACAGGCAATTGGCGGTGAGTATAAAGGACGAAAACTCGGCGGACTTGGAAAACTGGGTTGCATCAGCTTTTTCCCGAGCAAAAACCTTGGGGCCTATGGTGATGCCGGAATGGTTGTCACAAACGACAGTAACCTCGCAGAGAAGGTTCGAATGATCATCGTTCATGGATCAAGGGTGAAGTATAAGCATGAGATCCTGGGGGTAAACAGCCGACTCGATACGCTCCAGTCGGCAATACTACGGGTCAAACTGAGATATCTTGACCAGTGGATCAAGGCGCGCCGAGAGGCAGCCTCAAGATACAATCGGCTTTTTCTCGGTAAGGACGTTACGACACCGTTCGAAGCCTCCTACGGTAAACATGTTTTCCACCAGTACACGATTCGGTTGAAAAACCGGGATGGCGTTGAAAAACATCTTTCGGAGAAAAAAATACCGCACGCTGTATATTATCCGATCCCATTGCATCTTCAGCAAGCGTTCTTTGATTCTCGAACGAAAGAGGGTTCGTTTGCTGTGAGCGAGCAAGCCTCCCGGGAAGTGCTTTCGCTCCCCATGCACACGGAACTCACAGAAGAACAACAAGCCTATATTGTAAACACCGTCATTGAAACCGTCCGTCAATGAAAGCTCAAAACACTCAAAAACTTTCCCTCATCGTTATTCCGACATATAATGAGGCAGAGAATGTGCCTCAACTTGTTCCTAAGATTCTCGACCAGGACAAGACGTTTCACGTGCTCGTTGTTGACGATAATTCGCCCGACGGAACTGCAAAGCTTGTCAAGCAAATGCAGAAAAAGAACAAACGGATCCATCTCATCGAGCGAGGGCAGAAAATGGGCCTTGGGACTGCTTATGTCACAGGGTTCAAGTATGCCCTGAAGAACAATTTTGACTTTGTTTTTGAAATGGATGCTGATTTTTCCCACAACCCTAAGGCTCTTCTGGATTTGCGCAGAAAAGCAGATGAGTGCGATTTGGTGATCGGCTCACGTTATGTTTCAGGAGTCAACGTCGTCAACTGGCCGATGAGGAGGCTTCTTTTAAGCTACGGAGCAAATGTTTATACACGCATCATCACCGGAATGCCCGTCAGAGACGCGACAAGCGGGTTCAAATGCTATCGAAGATACGTCCTTGAAAGCCTTGACCTGGATTCACTGAAATCGGAAGGGTATTCGTTCCAGATAGAAACGAACTTCCTCGCATGGAAGAAGGGATTCCGTGTATGCGAAGTCCCCATCGTTTTCGTCGACAGGCGCGTTGGTGTTTCCAAGATGTCGAAAAAAATTGTTTACGAGGCTGCCTGGCAGGTGTGGAGGTTGAAATTCCAGAATATCTTCGATGGGAAATAAGCCGGGACACATAGACATTTCCGTTATCATTGTGAACTACAATGTACGGGACTTCCTTTATCATGCACTTCATTCTCTGTATAAGGCCTCAAAGAGAATCCGGACGGAAATCATCGTGGTCGATAACGCTTCCGACGATGGGAGTGTCGAGATGGTGCGTAAACGATTCCCCGCCGTCCAGCTCATACCGAACAAGAACAATCTCGGATTTGCGAAGGCGAACAACATCGCACTGAAACGTGCGCGAGGGAAATTCCTGTTGTTGATCAACCCGGATACGGTCGTCCAGGAAGACACGCTGAGCGTTATGATGAACTTTTTCGCCGAATATCCAGACGCAGGGCTCGCCGGTTGTAAGGTCCTGAACCCCGACGGCACATTTCAATTATCATGCAGAAGAAGTTTCCCAACTCCCTGGGTCGCGTTAACGAAGATGACGGGCCTGAGCAAGCTTTTCCCGCGATCGAGTTGGTTCGGCAAATACAACCTTACCTTTCTCAACACGGAAGAAACCTACGAAGTGGACGCCGTCAGCGGGTCGTTCATGATGCTGCGTCGGGAAATCTACGAGCGGGTGGGAGGACTGGACGAGGCATTCTTCATGTACGGAGAAGACCTTGACTGGTGTTACAGGATTCAGAGCGCAGGATGGAAAGTCTATTACGTGCACTCGACAAAAATTATCCATTACAAAGGGGAAAGCACCAAACGGAGCGGTCTGGATGAGATCCGAACATTCTATGAAGCCATGCACCTTTTTGTGCGCAAACATCTCAAAAGCCTTTTTCCTCTCAGCATGCTTGTTCGGTCCGGGATCGTGGTGACTTCCATCGGCGCCGTGGTGCGGTCTTCAGTCAAACCTCTGAAATTTGCAACAGTGGATTTTCTCATCGTGGATGCAACGCTTCTCGTGGCTGAATACATCTGGCGCGGAGGAATGTTCCAGTATCCCGGCTATGCGTATCCGATTGTTTTCGTCGTCCCGGCTGTGATTGTTGTCAGCAGTTTGTATGCCGCCGGTGTGTACACACACAGGAACATGTCCGTCTCCCGTTCGCTGGCCGCTGTAGTGGCAAGTTATGTCGTGATTGCCTCTCTGACCGCTCTTTTCAAGCAATATGCTTTCAGCCGCATGATCATGGGTATTTCTGGAATCTTGAGCGTTCTTCTTATTCCTGCTTGGCGGATTATTCTGAAACTGTCCGGTCGCGTGGCAACGACGGGAAGGAAAAGCTTGCTCGGGAAACGGACGCTGATCGTCGGGACGGACCGGTCGGCAAAGGAACTTCTGAAGAAACTTCGTGCTCGCGTTGGTGAAGGATATGACATTGTCGGCTTTGTCGACCGCACACGCCGGCATGTGGGTGAGTCCATCGACGGCGTCTCGATCGTCGGCAGCATCGAAAATATCGGAAAAGTAATCAGAGAGTTCCGCGTCAGCGACGTTATATTTTCGACGGACGCGCTTTCCTATGCCGAGATCCTCTCAGTGATCGGCAGGATCCCCGACCAGGCGGTGAACTTCCATCTCGTCCCAACGACCCTGGAAGTGATTATCGGGAAAGCGAGTGTCGATACCCTGGAAGAAATCCCCCTTGTGCAAATCTCGTATAACATTGAACAGCCTTTCCACAAAGCTTCAAAAAGGGTTTTTGACGTAACTGTTTCCGCGTTGCTCTTCATCTTCGTATATCCTATCTTACGTGTACGAAGGGCATTTTCTCCAAAAACTCACTCAAGTTTTGTTTTGTCCATTCCCTCGGTTCTCAAAGGAGAGAGAAGTCTAGTGGGTCCACCCGTGGCAGCGGGGATTCATGCCGCCCACAATGGGCAATCCACTCCATCTGTGAGTCTTGGAAAGCCTGGCTTGACGGGTCTGGTGCAGCTTCAGGGCAACCGATCGTTGACCTCCGAGGAGGTTGAGCAGTACAACCTTTATTATGCGCGCAACCAGTCAGTGCTTCTCGACCTGGAAATTTTGATCAAGACCTGGCTTCAGCACAGAATGAATTGATGTCCAAGGACGGCCCATGGCAAAAGTAGTGCTGGATTTTGAAAAACCCATCCTGGAGCTGGAACAGAAGATCGAGGAGATGCGCAAATACGCGGATAATCTAGACATCGTCGATGAAATACAAACTCTCGAGAAGAAAGTGGACCAATTGAGACAGAGCGTGTACACGAACCTGACGCGGTGGCAGCGGGTTCAACTTGCCCGGCATCCCGACCGCCCCTATACTCTTGATTACATCCAGATGATGGTCGAAGATTTTGTCGAGCTCCATGGAGACCGCGGACACAGTGACGACAAAGCCATCGTTGGAGGGTTCGGAAGGATTGGCAAGGAAACAGTTTTAATCGTCGGCCATCAAAAGGGACGGGACACGAAGTCCAACCTCTACCGGAATTTCGGAATGCCAAACCCGGAAGGCTACCGGAAGGCGCTTCGTATGTTTCATCTCGCTTCAAAATTCAACAAACCTATTATTACGCTCCTTGACACGCCCGGCGCTTATCCCGGGCTTGAGGCGGAAGAGCGCGGCCAGGCGGAAGCGATTGCACGCAATCTTTTCGAGATGTCTCACATACCAGTACCGATTATCGTGGTGATCATCGGCGAGGGTGCGTCGGGCGGCGCGTTGGGTATCGGTGTGGGCGACAGGATCCTCATGTTCGAGAATTCCTGGTATTCTGTTATCGCGCCGGAGTCGTGCTCGAGCATCCTCTGGCGGAGCTGGGATTACAAAGAGCAGGCGGCGGAAGCATTAAAGCTCACGGCGAGCGACCT
>JACQPT010000198.1 GCA_016207415.1 Ignavibacteriales bacterium | reverse complement strand
TTTGCCAGAAACTCAAGTCCCTTCACCCATTTGGCGCCCTTCCACGCATAGCGGCGCGGCGTAAAGACTCGCATCGGGCCGCCATGCTCTCGCTCCAAAGGCTTTCCGTTCACCGTATGGACAAACATGACATCTTCATCCCTCATCCAGGAGAGTGGAAGATTCGTCGTATATCCGCCGTAGGCATGCTGGAGGACATACTTCGCACCGTGCTTGAGCGTGAGCGTTGCGAGAAGATCCTTGAACATCACGCCTTCCCAGACGTCGCCAAACCGGCTCCAATGCGTGACGCAGTGAAAATCGGCCTTGAGTTTGGATTGTGGAAGTTTCATGAACTCGTCCCACGTCCATGATCGGAGCTCCACGAGTCCCCCAACGTCAAACTTCCAGTCTTTGGTTGATAGTGCCGGCACATCTCCGTACGTGAGAACCGGAAATTTCTCTGTCTTGTATTGCCCCGGCGGAAGATTCGGCTTGCCGAAATAGTTCAAGCCTTCAACCGGAGGTTTCTTGTCAAAAAGTCCCATCGATACACATTACTCTCTAGCGAATTATGTTAACCCCACCATTCATGGCGGGGTTTTCACCGTCTAAAGTAATCCGGCTCAAGCCTTTGACACCGAATGTTATACTCACGCTCTGTCCCGCCCTGATTTTATGGCTGCGCAGACTACTCAAAAGCAATATGAAATCTATTTTGCTGCCTGAGGAGGGAACCACTGTATCATGGTCTCCGCATCGGTGGAGCGCTGGGCATGCGCGACGAGCCAGTTGTCGCCCTTTCGCTGCATAACAAAGGTTGTGGGGAGATACTCCTCCCTCGGCTTTCCGTCGATGAGATACTCCTGACGTAACACAAAGAAGATATAGCCTCCGTCTCCGAATACTTTTGCCGACATGATTTCCAAACGATTATCGTAATTCTTGACTCGCGTGACCGCGTTTCGCAATCTGCTTTTTGTCGAGTCAATCGGCTCAGACGTGCCCCACGGAGCCACATAGTAGCTCTCCTTCGCAAAGTAAGCATTGTAGAGGCTGTCCGTGTCGACGCTGGCTCCGTTGTATGCCTTCTTGAGCGCGCGATGGAACTCGATGACCTGGTTTTTGATGTAATCCTCATCCTGCACAAAATCAGTCTGCGGCTTCGACTCACATCCCATAAAAACAACGATTAGAACAACAAGTAGTGTTTTCACATTAGCCCCCGATTTGTGACATCGTGCGCTCCGGACGGACAAAACCAGGTCTGTTGATGAGATGTCCCTCTTCTTTCTTCCAGACGGCATCAACGATGCGTGCTGTGATTTCATCATCCGATGCGCCGCCGCGTAGTAGTGATTTCAAGTCGGTTTCAGCCAGGGAGAAAAGGCATGTGCGCAGCTTCCCGTCCGACGTTATCCGCACCCGATTGCAATGATCGCAGAACGGCTCGCTCACCGAGCTGATAAACCCGATCTCTCCAACCCCGTCTTCGAATCGATAGCGGTCGGCCGGCTGAGCGCCGTGATACTCAATCGGCACAAGTTTCTTCCCGATGTGCCCTTCCATCGTCTTGATCACTTCGTTACTCGGGACGACTTTTTCGATCGTCCATCCGTCATCAGACCCGATGGGCATAAACTCGATGAAGCGGATGACATAAGATTTCAGTCGTGCAAGCTGTGCAAACTTCGGAATCTCGTCGTCATTGATGCCGCGGATGAGAACGACGTTCAGCTTAATAGGGCGAATGCCCAGTGTTTCAACTGCTTCGATTCCCTCCCAGACCTTGTTATAGTAATCCCGACGAGTCATCAGCTTGAACTTTGCGGCATCGAGTGAATCCAGACTTATGTTGACGCGGCGGAGGCCGGCTTTATAAAGATTCAACGCCTGGTCGGCAAGGAAGAAGCCGTTCGTCGTCAGTGCAAGATCTTGTATCCTCGCGTTGCGAGCGATTTTTTCGACAAGGAGGTAGAGATCCTTCCGCATAAGCGGCTCTCCGCCTGTGAGACGTATCTTGTTGACACCGAGCCCTGCAAAGATATGCACAAGGCTGGCAATCTCTTCATAGCTCAGCAACTCGGACTTATCGAGCCACACCATGCCTTCTTCCGGCATGCAATAGCGGCAGCGGAAATTGCACCGGTCTGTCACCGAGATGCGCAGGTTGTTGACGACGCGACCAAAAGAGTCCTTGAGAATCTTTGTTTCAGTCTTACGGTTCATTTGTTTTCAGGAAGAACTCTTTATTAACCGGCCTGTGTTGCTGTTTCTTGTTCGTGTGACTGGAGCGACCACTCGGACGAACCGTCCTCAAAAAATTCGCGCTTCCAGATTGGAACAACCTGCTTCAGACGGTCAATGAGAAAACGGCACGCCTGAAACGCCTCATCGCGATGGGGGGAAGAAACAGCAATCACGACCGATGACTCTCCGATATTGACTTTGCCGATTCGATGAACAACGGAGATTCTCGAAACATCCCAACGACCCTGAGCCTCCCGAACGACTCTTTCCATCATCTTTACAGCCATCGGCTCATACGCTTCATACTCGAGCGACGTCACTCTTCGTCCGTTCGAATGATTCCGCGTAGTACCGACAAAAACGTTCACTGCACCGCTCTCAGGAGCTATCACAGAGCGAAGAACTTCTTCTGTTTCAATCCGATTTTTCGTTAATTGAACCATTACTTCGCTTTCTGAAACTCCAACAATCCATCCTTTGTCGATTTCTCGTCTACCCCCCGCTGACCGGAGGTATCACGGCAACCTCATCGCCGTCCTTGAGCCGAAAATCACCGTGCACATATTCGAGATTCACCGCGTATCGCAAACTCTTTTTCCAGTCAACGAACTTTGCATTTGAGCGGATAAGGCTTTCAAGCACGTCTTCGGCGACGGAACCCTGTGAAACCTCGACGACCTTTTCATCAAACCCCGCGAGGTCTTTTGCGATGGAAAACAACTTCAGCTTTATTTGCATCAGTGTTCCATGTTTATAAAAGTTCGACCTCGACTTCTTCGCCGGCCTTCAAGTTCTCCACCTCTTCGGGAATGACGATCAGACAATTCGCCCTCGTCATCGATGTCAGGACACCGGAACTCTGGGAACCCGTTGTGCTAACAAAAAAATGCCCACCTTCGTTTCGCAAAACTCCCCGGCTAAAATGGCGTTTCCGGTCTTTCTTGTGTATCTCATGCTCGAGCAGGGCTCGGAGTTGCACTCTGTTCGTCGTCTGAGCCATTCCCATCAGCCTTTGAAGCCCTGGAATCACAAATTGCAGAAAAGTCACAACAGTGGAAACGGGATTGCCGGGTAGGCTGAAAACAGGAATAACTGAGTCATTTCTTTTGAATACGCCAAAGGCAAAGGGCCCCCCGGGCTTGACATTGACTTTCCAGAACTTGCTCACGACGCCAACGTTTTCAAGCACGTTGAGCACAAGATCGTATTTGCCAACAGATACGCCGCCGGATGTAATCAAGGCATCGTATCGCAGCCCTTCTCTGATGCTTTGTTTGAGGACTCCCTCGTCATCAGCAGCGTTGCCGAGAGCCACAGCCTCGCAATGCGCTTCCCGGATGAGCCCCATCAAAGAGTATTCATTACTATTGCGGATTTTTCCGGGCTCCAGGTCGGCATCGGCGTTGACGAGTTCATTTCCGGACGTGAAAAATGCAATCCTCGGTCTTTTGAAAACAAGTGGTGCGTCAATCCCGACAGAAGCGAGTGTGCCGAGGTGTGAAGCTCGAAGAAATGTGCCTTTGCCGACAACGATTTGTCCCGCCTTCACATCCTCCCCCTTCTTCCGGATGTTTCTTCCTTCCGCCACAGACGACAGGATCTGAACGCTACCGTTTCGAGGAGCTGTCACCTCTTGCTCAACAACGGCATCTGCGCCGGCGGGAATGGGCGCTCCGGTCATAACACGGATTGCCGTTCCTTGCCGGAGAGGTTTATCGGAAATACTCCCTGCGGCGATTTCTGCGACCACTTCGAGCGTTACCGGATTCGCTGAATCGGCGCGATGCGAGTCCGCTGCCTTAAGCGCAAATCCGTCCATGGAGGAATTATCGAACGGAGGAATATCGACATGCGACTGTATGTCCTCAGCCGTCACTCGGTGAAGACATTGGGCGAGTGGATGTCGCTCAGCCCCAAGCGGCTCCACCGACTCAATGATAATTCGTCTGGCGTCCTCAACGGAAATCATGGTCATCCGGGTTTTGCTTTCGCGTTGGCAATATATTTATAGCACTGAGCAAAAGCAAGGTGTAGTCATCTTGCATTTCAAGCCACTTTCGCGTAATATAGTTAGAGTAATTGACCGGCGATGGTCAATTTTTTGTTTTAGGAGCTCTGTCATTCAGTCAGTGCTCAGGATGCTCCTAAAGTCTCCAATTTACAATCTCCAATCTGCAATTGTTGGCGGGGTAGCTCAGCTGGTTAGAGCGTCGGAATCATAATCCGCAGGTCGTGGGTTCGAATCCCTCCCCCGCCACTGCTGATTGCAGATTGTGGATTCTGGATTGAAGATTGATGATTTCGGAAGTTGCGTACGTGATTGCCGATTTGGTCGAGCAGCTTCCTCACGAGACGTTGTTAGCCGAATGTTACGCCTCAGAACTTCCCTCCTGCTTTTAGTGGCATCATTTCCCGGTGATGGCTTTTTTTCTTGTAACAGCGAATTACCGCCGTATCATGACCCAACGGAGCTTTTTCGAGTTGAGCCATCAGGGCTCTATGTTTTGTCCGCACAGGATAATTCGTTGAAAGTTATTCTTACCGTCATAAACAGCTTTGATGAAACTCTTGACGGAGAGGCGGTCCTTGAGGGTACGGTGAGAATATCTCTCGCTCGATCGCCTGATTACGAAAAAAACGATTCGGTAGATGATGCGAACTTGATACAAGTCCGCTCATACAACCCTTCGACAAAACACCTTGCCCTGGATGCGGGAGATTCGATAAGGTTTCTATACTCATGGAACTTTATTGACGATTCGGGAAGGGATTTACGACAGGAGGTTTTTCGCTACATCCGAGATACAACCTGTGTAGAGCGGGACCGAAGAATAGCGGTAAAGGAGACGTTCTTACTGAGCGGCGAGGTAAATGTTTTTCAACGGACACGGCTGGCGAAATCGAAGATTGCGATATTCAATATTTGCCATGTCAATAGCTGGGTGAATACTGCTATTTGCCCACCAATTTTACCTAGCATGTGCAAATAGAAGAATTTGCTATTGGGCGGGACAGTTCCAGACGAACTCATCCCATCGGTAGGGCCAAATCATGAATTGCGGTAAGTCTATCGAAAGCGTGTCCACCGCCATGCTCCCAAATATCCCAACTCCACCCTGAATGTTCGTGTAGTCAAGCTCGTCAGCGCGTATATAATGTTTGTCCTTGTATTCATTCACGAGGGAAGCATAGTTGAAGAGCGACTCGTCATACTGCGTCACTAAGAAGACTGCCCGCACAAACCTTGCGTCCCAGTTGTAGGACTGCATGTACGAGGTGATCTGATAAGATAATGCCGGGAAGTTCATGGTGACCTGAGGAGCGCCGGAACGTTTTTCCGTTATCCCTCCGAAGGCCGTTTCAAAGAGCACGGAGCCAGCGGAACATTTCTTGTTGATGTTCACGGGGACTTCCGCACGATGTTCGCCAGGGCCAATTCTGCTGCTGGTGAAATACATGAAAAAGCGGACCGCATAGGCTGCAGCCTGCGGTGAGAGAGTTACTTGCAGCGCAATCGGCTGGTTTGAAAGCCATGGGCCGACTACATGCAAGATGTCTCGGTCACTCAAGTAAAGACTCGCCTTCCCGGGAACTGCCACCGTCGATGAAACGCTCCCCGTCGTCGGAGAGACCACGTTCAGTGTATAGGTTCCCCCTCTGGTCAAATTCACGGGAGCGATATAATAAGCAAAGATATCCGAGAGGTACCGGCTTTTGTCATAACGCTGAACCACTGTATCGCTCAGGACCAAAGTCGTCGTCCCCTGGACAAGCGTGACCACGGCGTCGGTAACTGGGTTCTCATCGGGGTTCTTTCTCGGGTCGTTGTCCGGCGGATAATACGACGTGTACACGCGGACCATTTGCGTGTCGCTCGCCGCATTGAGAATCCCGTACACAACCATTCTCGGTTCGTAGGGAGCCATCGGGCTGAAATTTTCCTCGCAAGCGGGAACACACCATAGGGCAAGGATGCCCAGCGCTATGCGCATGTTCTTCACGGCAAAAACTCCAGCTTCAAGTCAGCCGAAGGGAACAAACCCAGCATGTCGACCCGTTGGCCCGTCGACCGGTCAAAGTAGAAGATATTCCTTCGGCCGTACACGTTAATAACGCTTATCCCCGCGGACCCCCGAAGAAACGAAAACACTTTCAGCTGATAAAACAATCCGGCGTCGAGCCTGTGATATGGAGGAAGCCTCGCTGCATTCTTCGGTCCGTACAGAGCAAAGGATTCGCCCGTCTCGTTGATGCCGGGATCTCTTTCCAGGTCGCTGAGCAACAACCTGTCGTAATACCCGACCGATTGCGTAAACGGAAGCCCTGAGCCAAACTCCCAGCGGACAAAAACATCGAGCCCTTGCGCAAGATGAAGGGATCCGAGGAGGTTCAAGATATGGCGTCGGTCGTATCGCGGCGGATACACGAGACCGTTCAGGTCTATCCGCGTCCAGGAAAGCGTGTATGCCGAATACAAGTCCAGCAAAGGCGTCCCCAGCCTCACGAGCAGTTCTACCCCGTACGATTTGCCCGTTCCTCCGAGCACAAGCGGCTCGTTAACCGTGAGCTTATTCCGATTGTAAGCCGCGATCGGGTTGTAGGTCTTGTAGTACGCCTGAAGGTTTGTGGACAGCGTGGGCGTGAGGTTTCCTTCAATGCCCGCAACGTAATGATTCGACTCTTCAGCACCAATCGCAGCCGGCACTTGAACCCATGCATTGAAGATGGGAATCAAGTCTTCCTCGTTGCCGGCAGTAATCGCGTCCTGGCCGACGTGGGCATACGCTAACTTTGCTTTCCAAAAATCTGCCAGGTCATAGCTGACGCTGAGCCGCGGCTGGAACACGCTGGTGACGGGAAACCCCAGAAGCAGGTACCCAAATTCCGTCCGCAAGCCCGCGTCGGCCTGAATGTCCCCGACAGTGAACTGATACCGGACCCATGAAGACAACTGCGGCGTGCTTGACGAAAGACGCCTGTTGGAGCCAAACCGGTCGACAAACTCGTACTCAAGGTTCGGGACGGTGAATTCAAAGCCGTAGAAGAAAAGGTCGCCGCTGCTCGTGTACGATGTCGCTGTCGTGCGGATGCCGAACTCCGTTACGGACGTAGAAGCCTTGTTAACGCCCTGATCTCTTGGTAAGCGGCTTTGGCGAAAACTGCTTGCGGAAATGACAGTCGAAAGAAACAGCCTGTCAGTGAACAACCTGCTCATCTCAAACGCAAAGGCGGTTGTCGACCAGGAATATTCCGGGTCGGTTGGATTGCTCGACCGTAAGTCGTCCCTGCTCAAAAAAGCTCTGGCGGAATATTTGCTCTCTGAATCCGGACTCTTATACGTGAATTTCACCATGCCGTCGTAGAACGAAAGCGGCACATCTTCCTTCAGGAAGTTCCTGAAACTGTCCGAGAACATTGATTTTCGGGCCGTGGCGATCCATTGCGTATTTTCCAGGATCGGAGCTTCGAGCGTAATTTTCGACGAAAGGAAATTGACGTTACTCAGGGCGTTAATGTCCGTGGCATTACCGTCTCTCGTTGTGATGTTGATTGTCGAAGAAAGCCTGTTTCCGTACTCTGCCGGAAACGCTCCCGTGTACACTTCAGCAGACTTGACGACATCGGGGTCGAAGATGCTGAACAAACCGAACGCATGGAAGGGGTTATAGATTTTCATCCCATCCAGAAGGATCAGGTTCTGGTCTCCCGCACCTCCGCGAACATAAAACTGAGAATTCACGTCGCTTGTCGAGACAATGCCCGGGAGAATTTGCAGGCTCCGCAAAATATCCTCTTGTGCCGTCATCGGCACCATTTTCAGATCCTGTTTATCCACGACGTGTGTACTCGTTCGTAGAGCAGACAATTCGCGTTTCACTTCGCCCGAAATGACGATTTCCTCCTTTTGCACTGCCTGCGGGTTGAGCTTGAAATTCACAACGATGGGGTCCGGACCCTGAACGACAACGTTTTTCACCTGACGTTCGTAGCCGACGGCAGAAGCTGCCAATTCGTACGTGCCGAGCGGAACCCCTGGAATGAGAAAGAAGCCGGCGATGTTTGACGACGCGCCTCTGGGCGTGGTGAGAATCGTCACATTTGCATAGGGTATTCGTTCGCCTGTCGCGCTGTCAGAGACAACACCTCGAACGTCAACTCCCTGACCTCTCAAAGCCGAGGAAACGAAAAACAAAAGTTGCAGGATAAAAAATCGAGAGCGAATCATGGAAAAGGGCATGCGGAAATGGGGTGCATACGATAAAGAACGGACTGAGGCGTGAAAAGTTCTTTGAGCGACTAATGGTCTTTTGACGATTTTACCGAAGGTCCTTCAAGCCTCACTCCTTTGCGGCTCCGGACGATGGAAGCAATGACGGAAATCGCCAGCACTCCTCCCACCACGCCGAGAGCGATGCCGATATGGATGGGGAAGAAATCTGCCACGAGCATCTTGACGCCCACAAAAGACAGAATGAACGCGAGGCCGTGTTTGAGATAATAGAAAAGGTCCATCAGTCCGGCGAGCGCAAAATAGAGGGAACGGAGTCCAAGGATCGCAAAGACGTTCGAGGTATAAACGATGAACGGATCGGTCGTGATGGCAAAGATCGCGGGAATGGAATCGAGCGCGAACACGAGGTCGGTCGTTTCGATGACCAGCAGCACAATCAAAAGAAGTGTGGCGTAACGTTTGTGGTCGACTTTGATAAAGAACTTTTCCTCATGGTACCCCGCTGTCACAGGAAAGAATTTTTTGAAAAACCTCACAATAATGTTTCGTTCGGGATGGACTTCCGCAAGCTCCTTTTGAAATAGCATCTTGATCCCCGTGAACACAAGGAACAGTCCAAAGACATAAAGAATCCAGTGAAATTTCGCGATCAGCGTGACACCCACGAGAATGAGTGTCCCCCGCATTATCAGAGCACCGAGAATGCCCCAGAAAAGGACTTTGTGCTGATAACGCGGCGGGACTTTGAAGTAGGAAAAAATGACAAGAAAAACGAAGAGGTTATCGACGCTGAGAGATTTCTCGATCAAATAGCCGGTAAGAAACTGAAGTGCCGACTCATGGCCATACCAGGAGTACACCCCGACGTTGAAGATCAGCGAAACGGCGATCCACACACCGCTCCAAATGAGCGCCTCTTTGATGCTGACCTCGTGGGCCTTTCGATGAAAAATGACCAGGTCCACCAGCAGCATGATGACGACGAAGATGTTGAACCCAACCCATAGTAGAATCTCTTGCATTCATCCAGTCCATTTCTCTTTTTGTCTGTCGCAACTCCCTGAAACGGCGAATCCTCATTGGGAAGGAGAAATCCAGCAAAACTAAGAAGAACCTGGGTCTCCTTGCAGTCAATACTTATTGAGGCTGACCGTTGCCCAAGGGCTTCTTCAACACCTTCATGAAGAATCTGATGGTGAAAAAGCCGATCACGCACCAGGCGACGATCATGGTGACAAGGCCGAGTGTACTCATCGCAAATCTCCTATGCAGACGGTTGTTCTTTTCGCTTCCATGCGCTGCGGATCACGAGAGCGATGACGATAAACGTAATTAACAAGAGTGTGCGCGTCATATCAACGACAAACACCGGCGACGGCGCGCCGTCAACAAACCATCGCGTGTCGGCAACTCCAACGTGGAAGATCTTCCCGATAATACTCCCGCCATCAAGAGGCCACCCGTCGCCTCTGAACAGGCTCGAAAAGGCTTCGTTCCAGTTTCCGTTGAGCGGGCTGATGAGCGTCCCGAGAAACACTGCCACCAGGAAGAGCGGCGTCACGTATTTAATGATGAACTTGAATGCGTTCGGAATCTTGATATCGGCGCCTCGATTCAACTCCTCCCATCCTTTGTCAATACCGAAGACGTACGCGAACGCAATTGCTTCGAACATCGCAAAGACCACAAGGGCGAATGTCCCGGACCAGTCGTCGAATTCTGTATGAGCTCCGTAGCCGTAGAAAAACACCGTCCATAATCCGAGTATGAGGATCAGGACGCCCCAGATGCGCGCTGCTCTCGTGCGGGCAATTTTGTACTCATCTTCCAGGAACGCCAGGACAGGCTGACCCATGGCAAGAGAGCTGGTAATTCCCGCGAAGAACAAGAGCCCAAACCAGGCAATCCCGGCCAGCGCCGCGAGCATCGGGCCCCAATTCTGGAACAGGGTCGGCATCACACGGAAACCCATCGCCAAGCCAACGTTGCCGGGGTTCTGTATCCATTCAAGTCCGAGATAAGCGGCTGCAATCGGAACCACAATGGAGCCGCCGAGGACAACTTCAACAAACTCGTTCATCCATCCCGCAGAAGAGGCGTTAAGCGCAATGTCCTCGTTTTCCTTTACGTAAGCCGCGTAGCAATGAATTGAGCCCATCCCCACCGAAAGTGTGAAGAAGATCTGCCCGGCAGCCGCCAGCCACACCTTGGGATTGGAAAGAGAGTCAAACTGCGGCTCCCACAAGAAATTCAGTCCAAGAGTCGCATCGTTCACTGCACCCTGTTCACCGGCGTCCAATGTCAACGAACGAATGGCGAGGAAGATGGCGAAGAGAATGAGCATCGGCATGCCGATCTTGCTTGCAATCTCAATCCCTTTCGCCAGCCCGCGTGAAAGAATCCACGTGTTGACAGTCAGAGTGAACAAAAAGAAGAATAACGCCAGAGGTGGAAAGTTGAAGAATGAGCCGGTCATCCCGACGTACTCATTAAAAAAATCTGAAACCTCCTGCGCGCTCCTTCCGGCAAACGCGCCCGTCACCGAGTGCCAGACGTAGGCGAGCGTCCAGGATTCTGTGTAGCAGTAGTACGCTGCAACGGTGAGGTTTGTGAAGATACCGAACACGCCGACATATTTCCACCACTTGGATTTTCCCATCACGTCCAGCATGCCGGGAGTAGAATGGTGGCCGTGCCTCCCGCCGTGGCGGCCGATCGTCCATTCAATCCAAAGGAGAGGGACGCCCATGAGGATAAAGGAAACAAGGTACGGGATGATAAATGCGCCGCCGCCGTTTTGCACAGCCTGTGCGGGGAAACGAAGAAAATTCCCAAGCCCTACCGCATTACCCGCCATAGCAAGGACGAGTCCGACCCGCGTACCCCAGCCTTCTTTTTGCAAGGACATGCTACCTCCCTAAGAGTGATGGATGGTGTCTGAAAGCGCAGTGATATTCAATCGGCTTTTAATTTACGACTTCAAATCAAGAAGTAAAACTACTTTTTCGTCCAGTAAAAATACAGCGGAAGTGAAACCAGCAAAAGGACGATTCCGATAATGGCGTTCCGTGTATCCTCAACAAACGTATTGTAGACAAACCAGCCTGCAATGGCGACAAACAGAAGCGTCGCATACGGGTAACCCCAGGCTTTATACGGCCGTTCCGCATCCGGCATTTTCTTCCGAAGCACGATGACACTCAACGCCGTCAACGCGTAGAAGAACCAGGAACCGAACACGACGTAGGACGTAATCTGTTCGTATGTACCGCTTAACGTCAACAGCGCTCCCCACACACCGAGCACGATGACCGAGATATACGGGCTGTGAAATTTCGGGTGCACTTTGCCGAATCTGTCGTCAATCGTGCCGTCGACTCCCGCTGCATAAATCGAGCGAGGGCCTGTCAACAACATTCCGTTCGTCGTCCCAAACATCGACGACATTACGCCAATGACGATGAGCGAAGCACCAACCGGCCCCAGGACAGTTTGAGCGACGTCGGCGGCGATTCTCGGAGAACCCGGCATGGCATTCAGGGGAATAACGTAGGCATACGCAAGGTTCGCACAGATATAAAGGGCGATAATGGCAACTGTGCCGAAAAGAAGCGAATAGGGAACGTCCCGTTTTGGGTTTTTGAATTCTCCCGCATTGAGCGACACATCGATCCAGCCGTCGTAGGCCCAGAGTGCAGAGATCATTGCCAGGCCAAACGCCGACATCATCTGACCCGACCACGTTTCAGGCCACCAGGGAAGAAAATTTCCCGAACTTCCTTTGCCGGAAAAAATCACAGCGATGATGAGCCCGATGAGTGCAGTGACTTTTGCCGTGGTGAAAATGTTCATGATCCAGCCGCCGAGTTTCACGCCGCGTACATTGAACACGGTTACCAAACCGATGATAAACATTGCAACGATCTGGGTCCACCCAAACTTGAAATCCATTTCGTTGCCGAAGAACGGCAATGTCGTGTGGTAAAAAGCGTTCTCCGGACTGGTGGCAGGAACGAAGTGGCCGAGGAAGGTCGCAAAGCCGATGGCCAGCGCAGCAGCTGACCCGGCTTTGTTGATAAAAAAATCATTCCAGGAAAAGAGAAAAGCCCAGATCTTGCCGAATGTATTTCGCAGATAGACGTACGGCCCCCCCACTTGTGGCAACACCGCGCTGAGCTCTGCGAGGGTGAGGGCCCCAAACAACGTCAACATCCCCGCGACAATCCACACAATGACGATCGGGCCCATCGCCTGCAAATGGCCGGCAATCGTGGCCGGGACGATGAAAATCCCCGAGCCGATGATGCATCCCATGTGGATGGCGATGCCTTCGCGAAGCCCGAGCGCCCGAAGAAGCTGTGGCTGACTCTCGACAGGTTCCTGCGTCATGCTTTTTTCCTCAAATGGCTTTTCCAAAAACCGTAGGTGAAGTAGAGTGCTAACCCTGCCAGCAACCAGATGCCAAACCTTACCCATGTAATTGCCGGCAAGCCGAGCATCAGGTAAATACACATTGCGATTCCGAGGAGGGGGACGAGCGGAACAAAGGGAGTTTTGAAAACCCGCGGCCGATCCGGGTCTGTGTTGCGGAGAATGATGACGCCGGCACAAACAAGCACAAAGGCAAACAGCGTCCCGATGTTCGTCAGTTCGACAATCTCATTGATATTGGCAAAAGCCGAGATAACGGCAACAACGACGCCGGTCCATATCGTCGTTGTGTGCGGGGTTTGGTATTTCTTGTGAACTTTGGCAAAGTATTTCGGCAGAAGTCCATCGCGGGACATGGAAAAGAATATTCGCGGCTGTCCAAGCTGGAACACGAGCAAAACAGCAGTCATCGAAATGACGGCCCCGAGCGAAATAATTCCCGCCGCCCAGTCCAAACCGAGGTTGGCAAACGCCGCCGCAAGGGGATCGGCAACGCCGAGCTGGTTCCACGGTTGAATTCCTGTGAGAACGAATGCTGTTGCCACGTAGATGAAGGTACACACAATCAACGACCCGATGATGCCAATGGGCATATCACGGCCCGGGTTCCGGCACTCTTCTGCGGCGGTCGAAATCGCATCAAAGCCGATGAACGCAAAGAAAATCAAGCTCGCGCCCGTCCACACACCGGCAAAACCGTTTGGCATGAAGGGCGACCAATTCTCTGGTTTGACATACAATGCACCGACGCCGATGAAGAAAAGCAGGATCACAAGCTTCAACGCAACCATGATGTTGTTTGCGGTTGCGGATTCTTTGATGCCGATTACAAGGAGCCACGTGACAAACGCGACGATCAGAACCGCAAGGAAGTTGAAGATTATTGGAATCCCGAAAACGCTGGGATGTTTCAGCCATGCCTCATGCGCCAGCGCAATATCCGGCGTCACTGAGCCCCCCGCCGCAGTGACAGCCTCCGCGGCCTGGTGCGCCGAACGATAATCCACCGAAAGCCATGCGGGGATGTACATCCCAAGCCCTTCCAGCAGCTGATGAAAATACGCGGCCCAGGCGATCGCCACCGCAACATTCCCGACGGCGTACTCGATGATCAAATCCCATCCTATGATCCACGCCACAACTTCTCCGAGAGTTGCATAGGAATACGTGTACGCACTTCCGGAGATTGGGACGAGCGCCGCAAACTCGGCATAACATAAGGCACAAAAGGCACAGGCTACGGCTGTGATGATAAACGAAAGAGAGACAGCGGGCCCTGCTCCGAGATGGCCTGCACCTCCGGCAGCCGCCGTGCCGATAACGGCAAAAATCCCGGTACCTATAATTGCGCCGATCCCGAGTGAAACGAGGTCAACCGCTCCAAGCGTGCGCTTGAGATGCCCCCCACCTGAAACCTCGGCATCTTCTTTGATTTTGTCGAGGTTCTTTCTTCGGAGGATTTGAGTGAGCATATGTTTTGTCGGCTATGACTTTTTACAAGTCCCCTCGTAGCGTGGTTTGTGTGTCGGAGAGAGGGGATTTTCATCAGATCTTTCTTCGCAGAGGTGTGAGTTTTATTCTCAACTATTCCTCTTTTCTGGTTCCGTCCGTCGTGATCCAGTCACGAATGACTTCTAACACGCCGTCAAGCTCCTTCTTCACTTCGTGGTCGGGGAATCTTAGAAAGTGGACACCGTAATCTTCAATTTCACCTTGTCGCACACTGTCTTTCTCAAGCTTCCATTCGTGTGAATCTCCGTCTATCTCCACAACGAGCAACAATCTCGGACAGAAAAAGTCAACGATGTATTGGTCAATTGGCCTTTGACGATGAAAATCAAACCCCATCATTTGCTTTTTCTTCAGCTTATTCCACAGAAGAATCTCTGACAACGTCATGTTCTTCCGCAACATCCGCGCAACA
>JACQPT010000196.1 GCA_016207415.1 Ignavibacteriales bacterium | reverse complement strand
GACGTCCGCGCCCTCTCGAAGCTCCCCCGCCCCGTCACCCTCCCCGAGATGAAGGCGAATCCCAGGCTCAAGGACATGGCCGTCGTCCGGCCCTTCCAGCGGCTCTCCGTCCAGCCCGTCACGAAGGAGGAGTTCGAGGAGGTGGTGAGGATGGGGAAGGGGAAATAACCACAACTGCGAACAATCAAGAATAAAGAAAAGACTATCGATCGACTCAAATGAATTCTATACCCACAAAAGACTTAAGAGCATTATTTTTCAACATGTTAAAAAATATATCTAGAAGGAATACGACTAAAATATCCTCCTCGTAATAGTCTTTTCTGATATATTCGCCTTTCCAATAAATCCCCCACAAAACAGAGGATACCAGATATAGCATTGAAATAAAGTGAGTTATCATGATAATTTGGCCATTTCTCGCAAAAACACTTGATCGCTATTAATTTTTATATTAGATTCTAAAAGGACGAAACGTCTAGTCTAAAGGAGAGTCATAATGACTGAGCAACTGGCCGATCAGGACAAGGCGATCAAAGCAAAGCTTATCGTTAAGCTCTTCGCTGAAAATATTATTGTGGCAGAATCCGATGACGAGAAACTCTGGCAGAGTGTTCTGGCTGCGATCACTTCAGGGAAGTCATCAATTGCAGGTCCGGCATTCCCTCCAAAACTACTGCAACCTGGAGAATCGAATGCCATAAGCGAGCAGGACCTTTCTTCTCCGATAGGAAAATTCGCTGCTGAACTCGGAATTTCGATTGAAATTCTCCAGGGGGCATGTAGCCCCACGGCCCAAGCACCCTTTGTCCATCTCGACGGTCACTATTGGGAGTCTTTCAAAAAAGCTGTCCCCGCAAGAGGCAGGGGCTCTCTAGGACCTCTCGCATTACCAGCCACACTTCTTTGCCTTTGGTTTAAACATTTAGGCCAAGGTGGAGCAACACAAGCTCAAGCTCAGGCTGTTCTAAAGACAATCAACGAAAGAGATCAGAATCCGAACAGGTCTGTGAAAAATTGCGATTGGCTACAAGCTCGTGACGGCAAAATAGTCCTTAACCCCGCACAAACCTCAAAAGCAGTTAAGTGCGCTCGAACTTACTGCCTGGGACAACAGGTTACAGACGAAGCTACTTGACCCATTGAGGTGATTCTTGGAAGGTTCGCCGAGAGAATTTTTGACTGTTCTACGAAAACTAGACATCAACAACACAGAACGCGGGATTGCGCTACTTTGGTGGCATGGTCTAAAGGACCACTCAATAGGTGTGCCAACAAAACAATTATGTCTCGAAATAGAGCAGGCTGGCTATGCTAAGCAAAATGTAACTCGGATGGCTGAAAATCTTGCCAAGGATCCTAGAACCACCAAAGGAACAAACGGGTCCTTTCGAATCAAGATTACCACACGAGAAAGACTCAACCAATCCTATCTACAACACCTAAGACAACACCCAATAGAAGAATCAGATTCAATACTGCCGACGAATCTATTCACCAACACTCGTGGTTACATCGAGAAGGTCGTTCTCCAAATAAATGCCAGTTACGATTCTGGCCTGTACGATTGCTGCACTGTAATGTGTCGCAGGTTGCTCGAAACTCTTATCATTGAAGTGTATGAAGCAAAAGGGTTCGCTGATGACCTAAAAGGAAGCGACGGACATTACAAGATGTTTTCGGGGCTATTAGCACAACTCGAAAAAGAGAAACGATTTAACCTCTCAAGAAATTCTCTCGAAGGCCTCAAAAATTTCAAGAGGCTCGGTGATGAGTCCGCGCATAACAGAAGATTTAACGCGCGAAAAGAGGATATCGACCGTATCAGGGATGGAATGCGAGTTGCCGCCGAGGATCTATTACACCTAGCCAATTTAGCTTAGCTCCCCCTCCCCCACATCCTCCCTGTCGAACAGCATCAAATACGGCTCGCCGAATTGATGGGGGCTGTCCAAATCCCAATCCTCCGTGCTGTCCCAGGGCTTGAGGCGCACCCCCCAGTCCCCGCCAAAGATCAGGTGGACAACGGCCCCGCCCGAGTCCGAGACGGGGGCATGGAGCGCCGGGCAGGGGGCGCCGCCCCCGGCGCTGCTCCAGCCGGTGACGCGGTAGAGGCCGGGGGGCCGGCCGGGCTCGGCCAGGCG
>JACQPT010000205.1 GCA_016207415.1 Ignavibacteriales bacterium | reverse complement strand
GGCCAAACTCAACCTACGGGATCAATACTGCAGACGTTTGTTGTAACAGTAAGAGATGCGTATGGCAACGCGGTCCCTGATGATACCGTCCAATTTGCCGTCAGCGCGCCAACTGGTGCTACAGGATATTCATTGACTGCGACAAATGCAGTCACAGATTCCCTGGGGCGAGCTCGGACAACATTGCGACTCGGCAACTTCCCCGGCCCCTATGTGACGACAGCAACAATTCCCGGTTTGCCGCCGGTGATGTTCACCGCGACCGCCACGATAATCCTCGCTGACGTGAACAGTGATTTCGACGTCAACATTGCAGATTTGACATCTATCATAGACCATATAATTGGACGGCGGATACTGACCAGTATCGATTCAGTCAAGGCTGATGTCAACCGCGACGGCAGAATCGATGTCAGAGACGCTTTGGCAATTCGCGAAGATCTCCTGGGTGTGACACCTCTTCCAAAGAATGGACAAACCCGGCCGCCGACATCACTGGGCTCGAGCGTTACACGAGATGCGGAAGCAGCTTCGTCGGTTGTAGGAGAGCTCGAAATGACATCGGTCGGATTGAGGCTTAACATGGACAATGATGTCCCGATGAAAGGTATTCAACTCTACGTGAAGCTGAGGATTCCCGTGGACGCCAACAAGCCAGAATTTGTGTTCAACCGGGCGCAGAACATGGATTTCTACATCAGCTCGCAAGGTCTGGAACTCCATCTTGTGGCGTTCAACCTGCAGAACTCGCCAATTGCTTCCGGCTCGGGGTCAATCGTTCGATTGCCCATCAAGCTTACCGATACAACGCTCATCGATTCCGCGTATGCGATTGTAAGCACTCCGGACACGTCTTTCGACGTTGCTGTTAGCGGAATCCTGGGCAAGCGACTGACAACGAGGCCGACGACATTCGCATTGCTTCAAAATTACCCAAATCCGTTCAACCCAAGCACGACAATCGAGTATGACGTACCAGAGCTTGAAGGTGGGATCCCGCGTGTGGCGATCCAGATCTTTAACATCCTCGGCCAGAAGGTCAAGACGATTGACCGCGGCGAAAAGGATTCGGGACGGCACAAAGTAATCTGGGATGGCCGGGATGACGACGGGGTACGCGTACCTTCGGGAGTATATTTCTACCGGTTATTGTCAGAAGATTTCGCGACATCGAAGAAGATGATTCTTCTCAAGTGAGACGCTCCAACATCACAGATTGGTATTTGAGATAGAGTCCGATGTAAAGTTTCTGGCAGGATGGACTCCACTACGGGACATATGTCGGGACGGCGGAACACCGTTAAGGTTTTGATTTCAACGAAAGGAATAATGATGAAGCATGTTTACTTTTTCTGCCTCATTTGGATAGGCCTGGTACTCTCAGGTTGTTCTGCGCAAAGAACTGTAATGCCCCGGCAGCCTGAGTTTTTCAAACCTCTCACGAGAGCTGACCTGCAGAGGACGAATGTCAAAGATGAACAAAAGGCAAAGGTCAATCCATGTGAAACTGAGTTGGCTATAAGGGATGCCGCCATCGATTCGCTACGCCGCCAAGTAAGCCTGTTGAGGGATGTTGCAACGAAGTTGGAAAAAATGGTTGTTCCCAAAGACCAGGTGGTGCTTCAAAAGGGGAAAAATGTCGTTTTACAAGGTGTGAATTTTCAAAAGTCGAGTGCAACGTTAACGGAGCCATCGGAAGCGATTCTGAGGAAAGCCCTGGTTGCTCTTGTGGCTAATCCAGACGTCAATGTTGAAATCGCCGGTTATACAGATAATCTGGGAAATCAGCGGAGAAATGAAGAGCTCTCACTAGCTCGCGCACAAGCAGTGAAAGATTGGCTCGTCGAATCAGGCATTGATCAAAGGAGAATGAGCGTCGCGGGGATGGGAATACGCGATCCTATAGCTTCAAACTCCACAGCAGAGGGTAGAGCCAAAAACCGAAGAATTGAATTCCATGTGAAGAATGAGTAACGAAAACATTTGAGTGAAATCATGCTACACAGGAGTATGGAAGCAATTGTGAGAGGTGTCAAGAGTTACCATCTCAGGATCCTCTTTCTTTGTCTGATGTTATTGACTGGATGTGGCACTTCAAAACAAGGTTTTTCCGGCACAGGCAACAAATACCAGTACGGTTACCGATTGTCTGTGCCCTCCGACAGTCAAAAAACGGGATTCGTGGATGAAGCAAAGCTGTTGTTCAAGGATGACAGTCTGGTTGTGCAGTTCAAGTTTGACGACGCAGCCATACATTTGCAGTTGCAGAATCTTGCCGATGCATATCTTGTTATTGATTGGGCGAAGGTATTGATCTTCCACAAGGGCAAGAGTTCCAGGATACGCCAGTCAACAAGTTTCTATGTAGACAGCTCAAAGCAATCACCTTCGATTTCTGTGCCTCCACTGGGCTTTATACGGGATTATGTTGCACCGATAGAAAACATCTACTACGACGGCTCAAAGTGGCTCGAGCGTGAGCTTTTCCCGACATGGGATTTATTGTCCGTTGAAGGGGTCACCGCAATAAGAGAAAATATCGGGGACTCCGTCGTACTTACTGTGCCGGTATGGTTTGGTTCGTTTGGCAGAACATACGTCTTTACATTTAAGGTTACATCGTTCGAACCTGTTTCTTCCTATGGCTACAGTCCCTCGTGGCGCAATCCTCGGCCTCCAAACGAAAAAGCGATCCCATCTCTCACCGATCAAATCACGACAGCCGCCATCGTTGTCGGCGTTGTGAGTTTTTCAGTCTATATGTTGGTCATCAAGAAGGAAACTCCGGCAGATCTCCAATAGTCATTATGAAGGAAGGAAAACTTCGACGGTGCGACGCGTTGCATTTTACGGCTCTTCTTTTTATGTTGCTTATACATTTTGACTTCGCCATCATCTCCCTTGTTGGAAAGAGTGAGCATCCAATCACACCGCTCAGCACAGAGTCGCCTGTTTGATGTTTTCAGATTGAGGTCATCCAAAACTGAGGAAGTTCCGAACAGCAGAAATATGAACGCAAACTGCCCACATACTGCCAAACTTCTCTCATTCAGGGTCGAAAGGGCGGTGCTCTTTCCATGAAACTCCTCGTCACGGGAGGGAGCGGTCTGGTAGGTAGGTATGTCGTCGAAGACCTTTCACAGGGTCACACGGTTGAGGTACTGGACTTAAAGAACCCGCGCGGAAGCTATAATCTCTTCCATCGGGCAAACATTCTGAGCCTCTCTTCGTTAATCAAAATCATAAAGGATTATGACGCTGTGGTTCACCTGGCCGGCATCCCGCATCCCCTCAATGAGCCGCCGGAAAAAGTATTCCAGGTAAACACCGTCGGCACATTTAATGTCTTGGAGGCCTGCGCGCTGAACAACATTCCAAAAGTCGTCTTCATGTCGAGCGAATCGACGCTGGGATTCTCTTTTTCCATTACGAGAATGTGGCCCGAGTACGCTCCCATCGACGAAAATCACCCGCTGCGTCCTCAGGATCCCTATGGGCTGAGCAAAGTTTCGTCCGAGTTGCTGTGTGCTGCTTACACGCGCACGTACGGCATACAGACTATTTGCCTTCGCCCGCCGTGGGTCTGGGTCCCTGACAAAAAAGAAGTCGAAACCTACAGGCAGCTTATTCAGGAGTATCCGAAATGGTCCAAGAACCTCTGGGCTTATGTCCACGTCCAGGATGTTGTCCAGGCTGTCCGTCTGGCCGTCGAGGCCACCGAACTGTCGTTTCATGATTCGTTTTATATCAGCGCTGATGACAACTGGACAGGAAGAGAGAGTAGGGAATTACTCAAAGAGTTTTATCCAGAGACGACAAAGGTTGACCAAGGTTTTTCAGGGACGTCGTCTCTCATCAGCAATGCAAAAGCCAAAGAGACACTGAAGTTTTCACCAAAATTCGCCGTCAAAGACATCATTCCATAAGTCGTTGACAATTCTGAATTTGTTATTCCTCATTTTGTACACAGTGCATGCCCCGACCTTTCCTTCTCGATACAGATGCAGGTGTCGATGACGCGCTGGCTATTATCCTCGCCCTGCGCTCTCCCGAAATTTCCGTCCGTGCCATCACAACCGTGGCCGGCAATGTTGAGGTCGGGAAGTGTACTCGGAATGTCAATTATCTGGTCGACCTGCTTCAGCCGCCCCGTCGGCCGGAAATTGCGCAAGGAGCTGCAAAACCCTTGAAAAGGGCGCTTGTAACGGCTCCTGAGGTCCACGGGAAGGATGGCCTCGGGGGCGTCGCGCCTCAAGGATCACCGTCGTTGCCCGTGGCAAAAAACGCTGTCGACGTAATTTTGGAACGATGCGCCTTGGCCGAAAAAAAGCTGACGATTGTCGCCCTCGGCCCGCTCACGAATCTTGCGCTGGCATGGAAAAAAAAACCGCAGGTGCTCAGAAAAGTCGGGAAAATCGTTTCCATGGGAGGGGCATTTCGGGTACATGGAAACACCGGCCCCGTCGCGGAATTTAATTATTATGTGGACCCCGATGCCGCCCACATTGTGCTGAACTCCGGTCTGCCGGTTACTGTTATTCCTTTGGACGTCACCGAACAGGTTGTGCTGATGAGAAAGGAAGTTGAGTATCGGGCAAAACGTCGGGCGAGCACTGTCGCTCGTTTTATTCTTAGCGGAACTCGACACTACATGCAGTATCATAGGCAAACCGAGGGATTTTCCGGAGGATACCTGCACGACCCCATTGCTGTCGCTGCAGCCGTGTGGCCCTCCATCATTGAAACAAAAAAGGCCTCCGTCGATGTGGAAACACAAGGAGAGCTCACGAGAGGCATGAGTGTCGCTGAGTTCCGACGGCACAGCTCACAGCGCAAGCCGACCGTGCACCTGGCAACCAGAATTGACCGAGAGATATTCCTGCGTCTTTTCCATGAACGGTTGTGGAAGTAATCACGGGAGTGATTCATGAGAAGGCTCTGGGTGTTTCTGCTGCTTGGAATGTTTCCACTGACGGCATGGGGACAGGGATGGACTGATTCGTTTGCCACGATGCAGCGAGATAGTGCGCGGGCCGCGGGAATCAGCTTTGAGCGAATCCTCAACACTTTCCTCTGGAATGGCTCTCTCCTTTTCAAAGGTCAACTCGAAGGCATGAAGGTGGACATGGAGCAGCGACTTCGTTCGAGGCTCATTCGAACGGAACAGATTTCAATTCAAGACGAATATGAAGGAAAGTTTCAGGTGGGGTCGGAAATTACACACGCATGGGGTCTCCGTGCCTCCGCGGTTTCTCATGTTCTCTCCGATGCGCGCGCTGTGGATTTGGCAAAACTCGCCCAGCATCAACTCCTTGGAGGATTTGCGTACTCCTTCAACGGAGCTGCTTCGACCATGAGTACCATGGCGGGTGTGGAAATAAACTCCCAGGAAAATGAGCGGGACCAGGGGCTTGCCTACTCGGCAAACCTGCAAGCGCACGGTCTCGCTTTTGAAGATATCGAGGGTTCCGTCACCTCGGCATGGTCCCGTTCGTTTCTCGGGAGACGGAAGCCGGAACACAGGAATGCAACGGTGACATTGGTACGTGCGTTCGGGCCTGGAACGTACGACTCTCTGTCGGTTCAGTATAACAGGTTGCGGAGAGAATTTTACGTCAAAGCGTCCCCATTCATTCAAACACAATTCCAAACAAATAGTAATATTTTCGTGCGCGATGCTGAGGTCATTGACGTTGCGAATCAGCTCAACTATACCACCGGTGAGGCGTCGATGTTTTCGCTGCGGGGCGGACTGTTAAGCAGAACAGTCCAACGAAGCATGTACTATGAGGGAAGTGCCGGGTCCGAGATCGCAAACCCCCGGATTCAAGAGTCCCAGCTGTACGGCGGTTTTTCCATTTCCCACATGCTGAATGAGTGGGCGTCGACGTCTTTCAACGTAAGCCTCTCCGAGAGAGAAGAATCTCATTCCTCGCGCATATTGAATAATGTCTCACGTCGAACGGCAGTAACGGGAAATCTGTTTCTCGCGCTTTCCGACCGTGATTCTCTCACCTTTGGCGGGTCCACAAGCATTCTCAGATACGACACTCCAGATTCGATGAACACGGACGACCGGGACGAGCTCTTCATTACGCTGGGCATTGAGGAGGTTCACCGTTTTAACCGATTCTTGACTCTCACACTCACAGCCGATGTTTCTCTCAATCATCTCGTCTATCTCCACCGATTCCAAAGCGCAAGCAACAACTGGAATCGCGTCATTCGTCTTTCACCGAAGGCTGTTTACACTCCTTCTCCATGGTTCCGCACGACCATCATGGCGGAAGTTCTGGCAAACTACACCGTCTATGATTTCGAGGAACGTGTTGCGTCTATTCGCAGTTTCTCGTTTCGCCAGGCATCGTGGCACGATTCGACCATCGTCCGCGCAGGTGGATGGGAGTTTGTGTTGCTGGGGGGTGTGAGACTCTCCGAAAGGGGAATTCTTCGCTGGAAGGAGTTTCAGGAGCGGCCCGAAAATTTCTTTGTCGACAAGGACGTGTGGCTGCAGATATTCTGTCGCCCGTTGCCCGCAATGAGGATGGGCATCGGGTTTCGATACTTTGCGCAAGATCGCTTTAAGTATTCGGCGGGAGGGCGTGTTCTGGATCTGCAATTGCAAAACTCCGGGCCGACGGCCGTCTTTCAATGGTTCGACCATGACGAGGAACGGGTGGTCATTGAAGGATGGAGAGAAACGCAAGGCGTCAACGGCGTCTCCCTTTCTTCCATAGTTAACCTGACGATGCGCGTGTCATTTGGCTTATGAAAATCCGTTTGGGCATTAACTCATGACGAAGAAAACACGTCGGCCTTCGCCGCGGCGATTTGCGATGGAATGCACGAGCGATCCGAAACACATCGGCGATGTGGAACGGTTTCTTCAAAAAATGAACGAGTCGGAAAGACTGGACGACGGGACGTTTTATCGTGTTCTTGTCGCCAGTACAGAGGCAGTGAACAACGCGATCCTCCACGGCAACAAATCCGACCCGCGAAAGAAAGTCATCGTCGTTTGCTTGGTCACGCGGCAGGCGGTGAAAGTGCAAGTCCGGGATGAGGGGGGCGGCTTCGATCCGAGACGGCTTCCCGACCCGCTCGATGAGAGGAACCTGCTAAAGGAACACGGCCGCGGTGTCTTCCTGATGAACTCCATGACCGACCGCGTGAAGTTCAGAAAGCTCAAAAGGGGGATGGTCGTGGAAATGCTGATCGATTTAAAGCGATTGCGCTGACGCGCGAAGTCCGATCCTTCGGGTTGGCGCACGTGAGAATGATCGGACTTCTCCCCCGGCAGGGCAAAAAAAATCCCGCCTGCTGGACGGAATTTTTTGCGTTTGAGGATTTCAGTTTCTACAACGTCACTGTCGTGGTGATGATGGCACGCCTTCCAATTAACGACCCCCCAAAGATTTCGTAATGCTCACGGTCGAGGAGATTAGAAACGGCAAGGTTGAAACCGATCCGCTCTGAGAAGCGGTAGCTTGCCGAAAGGTTGACAAGAGCATAGGCCGGAATCTTTCCAATGAAGATACCCGCCGCCCAGTCGAATGTCGGCACGTATTTCATGCTCAACTTCACATCATATTTGTCGGCACTCGCATACGTCACTCCACCGCTGATCCGATACTTTGGAGAGTTGGGAATCAGGATATCGTTCTGATTTTTCTCCAGAACCTCAAAATCAAACAACGAGAAATTTGCGTCCATTTGCCATGATTCCGAGAGATAATAATTGACGCCGACGTCGCAACCGGTCTCGTTGACGCGTCCCGCGTTGATATAGGACCAGATATTCCGAGGGGAAAGGGGATCGTTTTGAAAGAGTCCCGCCGCTGGATACTTCGGGTTCACACCCGCTGCCAGGTCGGTCACAAAATCCTTCATCTGATTGTAGTAAGCGTCAACCGTTACAAAAAGATCATTTGAGAAAATTCCTTTGTAACCCACTTCGTAGCCCGTGATTTTTTCAACCGTCAGGTCTTTTGGAGTGCCCGGTTGTACATTCCCCTGGAATCCCGTGAGACCCGGAGGATTCGTGATCAGGTTGCCGAAATATGCCAGCGGTCGGGTTGGATGCATGACGAACAAGAAAAGCTCGGAGTAGTTTGGGGATTGGAACGCCCTGTTGTAGGTCAAGCGCACGTTATGGCCTTGGGCAAAAGACCAAACCACTGCAGCCTTAGGCGAGAATTGGCTTGGATGCAATGTGCTGCGATCCCATCGAGCAGCAACCACTGCCTTGAGATCGCGCATGACCTTGTATTCTCCCTGGGCGTAGATGCCGCTCATATTGTCGTTACGCGGTTCGGGCATCAGCGTTCCTTTTGTGTCGATACTGACAAGTCGATGGGAGGCACCAACCACAGACAACAGCTCACCCTCCAACGTTGAGAAGCTGTACTGCACCTCGCCCTGAGAAATGCTTGCGTCTTGAGTGAGCGAGAGCCCCGTGGCAAGGGATCGCTCGGGCTCGACATTGATTCGGCTGTTAGTCCAAACGTTGATATTCACGCCGTGTCCTTGGTAACTCAGTCGTCCAAAAGGACGTTGAGCCTTCTTCGATTGAACCCGTCCAATACCGGTCACATAAACTTCGTTTTGTACTTGAGTGAGGCCACCTTCGATGGTGGCGAAGCCGCCGCTCTCGTAATCGTAATCGACACGAGCTGAGGCATACAATTGCTGCACTGGACTGAGGTCGAGGTCTACCACTTCGTTATTCAGGACGGGATTCATCCCCGCGTATTCAAATTGACCATTTGTGCGGATACGGCTGAATGATTTTCCGCTCGCGCCGCCGGCGTTGACTCGATAACTCCATTGCTCATAGATACCGGCATGGCGAATATCACCCCTGAACGTACTCAGCTCGCCTCCACCAACAGTGACACGCGTTCCCAAGCTTGCCCTCGGTGGATGAGTGGAGACATTGAGGACGCCGTTGTAAGCATTTGCCCCGTACAGTGCAGACCCGGGGCCGCAAACCAGCTCCACACGACCCATTTCCTCCACTGGGACCGACATGCCGTTCCATTCGGGAGCTCCAAGAAATGCAGTTCCAAGGTCCCGGCCGTCGAGCAAGATCAGAATACGGCGATTGAGCGAAGTGTTGAATCCTCTTGTGTTCAAATTAAAGTCAAACAATCCGCTCTGCACAATATCGACACCCGCTTGTGTTTCCAGGAGCTTTGCCAGCTGACCTGAAGGCGCACCCCTGACAATATCCTTGGCATTAAGCACTCTGACGGACGCGGGCGCGTCTGTGATGCGCTCCCTCCGTAATGAGGCCCCATAAACGAGGACATCCCCGGCTTGTATGGCTTCGGTTGCGAGCACAAAGTCTTTCTTCACTTCTATCCCCGATTCGATTTGAATAGAAAACTCGCTCGACTGATAGCCGACTCCTGACGCAATAAGGGTATACGCGCCAGACGGAACGCTGACGATCTTGAATATCCCTGACTCATCCGTTGCCGCACCCATAGTTGTCCCTTTAAGACGTACGTTCGCTCCCGGGATGGGTTCCCGCCCCTCGCTGTCTCTCACCGTGCCGCTAATGGTTCCGGTTCCTTGAGCATTCGATAACTTGAAAGCCAAGAGAATAAGCATCAGCCCAAAAAAGACGCTGCGCAGATTAAAGTGTTCCATCTGTTGTCCTTTGGTCGGAATGTGATCAGTCGAATAAAAAACCCCGATCAAATGACCGGGGTTCATGAAGCTCCGTTTTACATCTAAGTCAGTGATTGCTTGTGCTAGAAGTTCTTGCTCTTAAACTCTCTATAGCTTCCGTAGCTTCGGTCATCGGCACCAAGAACCATTTTCACAGGTCCAAGGTCCTTCACAACCCAGAGTTCGGCAGTGACGCCAACACTTGATGCGACCGATGATCCACCAAGGTAGACTCTGCGCGA
The DNA here is from genome assembly GCA_016207415.1 of Ignavibacteriales bacterium. GTDB lineage: Bacteria > Bacteroidota > Ignavibacteria > UBA10030 > UBA10030 > JACQPT01. The sequence continues at coordinate 10,060 of JACQPT010000205.1, read as the reverse complement.
AATCGTAATTTTGTAGGCGTTGAATGTCGTTCCGCCCAACGTGATATTCTCGGTTCCGTTGACAATACCTACGATTTGAAGCCGCGCTGTCGTCGCCGCTCCCGAAATTGTCACATTGTACGTGCTGTCATAAGCTGTGTATTCAAGCCCGATGCCCGAAGCAAGGTCCGTGAGTTTGAAAACTCGCAGCGTGTCGCTGCGCGTGGTCCCTGTGGGGCCTGTGGAGGGATAGAAGGTTCGGAAAAATGAGCCCAGACTTCCAACATACGAGAAATCAGCCGAACCGCTGGCGACGGATTTCTGAAAGAGCAATGCGCCGACGCTCCATGTGCCGTTGGGACCCGGGAGCGGGCTGACTTTGTTGGAATCACTGACAGCTGTAAAGGTTCCGAGTCCCGGGATCGTCGTACTGTTGAAGATACCGATCGTCATTCTATTCTCATAGAATGCGCCCGTCGCGGTAATGTTTGTGTCCGCCCCCGGTTGGCGAAGATATCCGGAAAATGTAATCTTGTGTCCTGCAACAAGCGGGAATAAATCGTCGGAGATTGGAGTTGGTCCGGTCGGTCCCTCATCTGTCTCGCACCCGCTGGCGAAAACGGCAAAGACTACAACAATTCCCAATGCCATAACCACGACAAGAAATTTCTGAACTCTGGCCATACAGCCCTCCTAAAAGTAAAATGAATGGATGAGGTTCTGGGGAAGAAATCTTGTTTTTAATGTTAACGAAACTGATTCTCAGTGTCAAGAGCGGATTTTTGCGTGACTTCCGAAATTTCTCATGTTTTTCATGAGAACTCCAGGAAGTTTTCGCTCACTACAACGACAGCTTCGCAATACTCGCTTTGACATCCGCTGCTGATTTATTCAACGCCGCCTGTTCATCGCCCGTCAGCTTTATCTGGATGATCTCCTCCATGCCATTCTTTCCCAGCTTCACGGGAACTCCCGCGAACACGTCGCTCAATCCGTATTCGCCCTTCAGCCAGACAGAGCAGGGGAGAATCCTCTTCTTGTTCTTGACGATGGATTCAATCATCTGTACGGCCGAGGACGACGGAGCGTAATAAGCGCTTCCTGTCTTCAGAAAGTTTACGATCTCAATACCGCCGTCGCGGGTTCGTTTGACCAATCGGTCGATGGTTGCCTGGTCCAGCAGGTCGGGCAGAGGGATCCCCCCAATCGTCGAGTAGCGCGGAAGGGGAACCATCGAATCTCCGTGACCGCCAAGGACGAATGCCGACACATCCTCGACCGAGACGTTCATTTCCATGGCGATAAACGTTCGAAACCTCGCAGAATCGAGAACGCCAGCCATGCCGATCACGCGGTGCCGTTCAAAACCGCTGACTTTCATCGCAACATACGTCATGACGTCGAGAGGGTTGGAAACGACGACAATAATTGCCTGTGGGGACTTGGCAACAGCCTGCTCGGCACACGACTTGACGATATCAGCGTTGGTCTTTTGCAGATCGTCCCGGCTCATGCCCGGTTTGCGCGCGATGCCAGCTGTGATCAGGATAATGTCTGAGTTCGCCGTTTCTGCGTACGAATTCGTACCAATGACCCGCGTGTCGAAATCTTCCACGGGAGCGGACTCGTACATATCGAGTCCTTTCCCTTGCGGCAATCCCTCCACGACGTCAACGAGAATAACTTCATTGGCAAGTTCTTTTTCGGCGAGTCGCTGGGCGGCTGTCGCTCCGACATTTCCCGCGCCAATAACAGTGATTTTCATGGAAATGACCTCCAGAAAAGACGGTTCTTTAATGTTGGGTGAGAAACAAAAAAGCCTCCGGGGGATTGGAGGCTCGGTTCGTTCGAGTTACGAAGATGCAGGATGAATGCTCACGCGCTGTCTGCCTTTTCCGACGCGTTCAAACCTGACGACACCGTCGGTCAGCGCAAACAGGGTATCATCGCTGCCGATACCCACATTGCGACCGGGATGAACTCTTGTGCCGCGCTGACGAACCAGGATGCTGCCAGCCGTTACCAGCTGTCCGCCGAAACGTTTCACGCCCAAACGCTGCGAATTACTGTCCCGGCCGTTGCGCGAACTTCCACCACCTTTTTTGTGAGCCATAATTTCTCCGAAATCCTAAATCTGAAATGCTGAATCCGAATTCAGAAACGCGAGTTAGATCTTATTGATTTCGATTTCTGTGAATTGTTGCCTGTGTCCGCGGCGGACCTTGAATCCTTTGCGCTTCTTTTTTCGAAACACGAGAACCTTCTCGTCTTTCACGTGACGAAGGACAGTCGCCTCAATGGCCGCTCCCTTGACAAATGGTGTGCCGAGGGTGGTTTTCTTGTCGTCTGCCACAAGCAGGACCTTTTCGAACTTTACTTTGGATCCCTCTGCCGAACCCAGTTTCGGTACGAAGAGCTTCTGGGTGGGAGTGACTTTGAATTGCTGACCTGAAATTTCTACGACCGCAAACATGATACCCTCAAGAGTTCAAGAAATCTATGGTTTTTTGTTCCGCTTGACTAAATCTAAACGAACAATTTAGCGAAAAACGCCGCGAAAGTCAAAGAGAAAATTCGGGAACCCTTGACTGTCGGCTTGAATTCCGGTTAGGCCGGCAACAACTCTGTTGTTGTTTCCCTGCGCTTGCCCCTTCCAAGGCCCCGCGCAAATTTTCTGGACCACGGTGTGTGATATTTCTGCAAGTAGGCACGATCCACCGCCTTTTTCAGGCGTTCGCTCCTGGTATGCACAGCACGGATGTTGAATCTACGGCTGTCGACAGTGAGTAAGCCGCGAGGATCTTCGAGAAATGTCCAAAACCAGCTTCGTGCTTTCATGCTCCATGAACGCGTAAACACGCGCTTTTCCACTACAACGGCCCAAATCCCGATAATGCGGTGAGGCTTCATACCAGCCCGAACCCCAATCACCATGCTTTTTTCTACTGCAGCCAAAACGCTATCAGGAAACCGTTTTCTCCTTTTCATGACTGCCTCCAGCTTTTGTGATGTTTCCACATGGGCACCGAAGAGGCCGCTTGCCTTCAGTGTACGTCATTTCAATCACGATTTGTGGATTTGGCAATTTGGGTAATATCCTCGCACTCCAGGATGTGTTTGTGATATCCATTGCGAGAGACAGATATCATCGCGAGCCCGACGTCCTGCAGAGTGCAAACATATTTTGCGAACACCGTCGCCAGCAGAGGATAGATCGGAACCAGAACCTTTGCGATTACGAGGGAACGCTTGAGCCCCTTTGTAGGCCTGATATATCCCGGCCTGAACGAATATGTTGCCTTGAAACCAACTTTCATCAGATCGTTCTCTGTTTTGCCTTTCACGCGAGCCCACATACTTCGGCCCCTTTCCGTGTTGTCTGTCCCCAATCCGGACACGTAACAGAATGTCATGTCAGGATTAAGCTTTGCGAGGATTGTGGCGACCCCCATGGTAAGGTCATAGGTCACTGTTCGATAGTCCTTTTCATTTACACCGATCGACGAAATCCCAAGACAGAAAAAACATGCGTTATAACCCGTGAAATTCTCGCCGATCACGGAAACGTCGAACAAATCGCCATGGACAACTTCACGCAGTTTCGCATGTTGTACATCGCAAGGCCTCCTCCCAACGACCAGAACAGACTCTACAGCATTGTGCTTCAAACTCTCGTGCAGAACTCCTTCGCCGACCATTCCTGTTGCCCCAAAAACAATTGCCTTGATCATTGCTTCACGTGTGATGCTGAATTTCTGTCAATTGAAAAACCATAGGCCGTGTATTTGTAAACAGCCATCTTGCCTCCGGTAATAGGGTTTACCTCCTCGCCGATCGCTTTCATTCCTATTTTGTCGGCAACAATGCGGGATTCACGATTGTCGATGTCAATCCTCGCGTACGCATCTTCATTCACATCGGCTTCTTCAAGCCAGGAGAGAACCTTCTTCGATGCCTCAACAGCAAAGCCTCTTTTCTGATACGAAGGATGAACCACGTAAAGAATCTCCAGTTCGGGATTTTTGAAAAACCCGCATAAGCCCACGATATCCCCGCCGAGGCTCGTTGTCATCAGCCAGAGGCCTATCTTTTTTTCCGAAAAGAGGTGGTCACTGTTTTGTATCAATGAATCGACGAATTCTTCTCCCACGTTGGCCTCATCAAAGAGGAACTTCTTGATCTCCTCATGTCGGAAAAGACCGAGAATGAAATCCCGGTGGGAAGAATTCACTGGAAGAAGATTCAACCGGGCTGTCGCGAGGTCAGATTTCATTGACATGTTTCACTATTTGAAGATTCTTTGAGAGAACGATTTCATGCTCCAAGGCAGTTGGCTGGCGTGAGGCATCCGAAAGATCTCAATGAAATTCACTCCAACGATTCTTGCCGTATCGATAGTTGACAATCCAAAGAACTGGATTCATACTCAAGATAGTCAACCAGGCCCAAGCCCATTTCTTTCGCTGAATAACGGTGTAGCCAGGATATCCCCATACGGCGATGGTGCCGACACTCACTTGGAAGATTATTCGGATGTCACTTCCTGATAGGGCCATCACGAGGATCGACATTATTGCCCAGGTCATGCCCTGAAGTCCGAGGAAGTATCCCCATCGATACGTTTCTTGGCTGGGCGCAGAAAGTAATCTGCGATGGTCAAAGTATCGGACAACGGGAATCTGCACGATAGTAAGAACGACGTATGTAAGAGCTGTTATTATGGCAATGGTGGAGTTATCCATCTTGATAGCTCTCTTAACTTCTTGAGCCACTGGTGTGCCTAACGTCCGGCGGCACTACGCTGTTCGCAGAAAATAAGTGGAACGGAATGTTTTACCATGATGTATTGTCGGTTGAAATATGTTTCATCCGGATGCCGAGGAGAAGCAATCTGACGCTCAGCGCGATAATGAACACACCAATAGCGGGGCCGATGTCGAAGAGCCCTCGCGTGTTAGGCGGCCAGGAGAATGTGCTGATATTGAGTACAATCAACAGTCCTCCCAGCAACCCAGCAGGAACAGCCCACCATCTGCCAAATCTCTTATGCTTGATAAGACCAAGCCAGAGAAAGATCAAAGAAGTTCCCACAAAAAGATCCCACGGTACGCCTAAACCCATATCGACGAGCCTCACAGAACGTCTCATGAGATTCAAGAATTCTTGATTCTCAGGCGAGTCGGCAATGTATTCTTTTATGTCGGTCGATTTTAATGTATTCGAATAGAGAGAATACGAAAATCACCGACGGTATAGGCCAGGCCATTGCGAGCGTATATGTCAGTGTGTGACCTAGTCCCACAACAGCGGCGGTTAGGTAGCAGAGTGTGCCGATGATCCCGCTGGCTCCGCCGAGAACGAAAAGTCGAGAATTGTGTATCGAGATCATCAGATTTTCATATGAGCTTGAGTTGCAATGCCGACTGTTTTTCGAAGTAAGGCTCTGTATCAATTGATCGCGTTTTGCGGCCCAAAATCAAAGATGCGAGATGGTTGACATTTAGTTCATATTTTGTTGCCTCACGACTGCGAATCACCGGGCAACGTCATCTGCCTTCTTAACCCGACGGTAAAACGTCTCCACCGCTTTGGTCCATTCCCGCAGGATGGATGTTGTAGGCAGTGATCGTCAGATGGTCATCATCGAGCAGTTCATATTCCGTTCTCCAGCCCCATTTCGGTTGATTTTCACCAACGTCGTATTCGCCCCGCACGGTAAAGCCGCGCTCGGTAGCCTTACCTTGCGAGAACATGATGGCGTAGTTCATGTGAAAGTCGTCAACCCACGAGGATTGAAACGTCTTCGTCATTGAATTGAATGCGATCATATCTTCGCCGCGTCGCCGCTTTCCTTGGATCATGCTCACGTACGTATGGCGAAGAAACTGACCATCAAGGACTCCTGTGATCTCGCCAGTCACGCTTGAATCGTCGGCGAGCTTTCCCGGTTCGAACCAGGTTCGGCAGTTACCTTCCCATCTCCCTATCATTTTTTCGAACAACACTTTCTGAGACACGCGAGTCACCTTGAATTGGGTTGTTTGATTGCTCTTCGTTTCCTGTGCTTGCGCGGAAATGCTGTGCGCCATCGCTGCAAACGTTAAGATAACAACTTCAAGAGTATTCATGAAACCTCCTCGTGCTGACGAACTCTTGTTTGTATGGATTCCGGATAATATCTCGCTCGCACGTGCGGGGTATGTTAGCTGCCCGGGCGCCCGAATTCATCGCGTCCAAACGACATTACACGTCCATTGGACGAATCGGTTCCACGACTGCATTATTTTCGCGATGGTATTTCTCATGTGCTTGATTCATCTCCATGGTTCGCCAGTAAGATACACTTTCTATCACCTATACTCCATCGCCATTGCGGCTGACGTCTGGCAAAACAACGCAGTGCGCAACGAATGAAGCGAAAGCGAAATGATTGCGCATCATGTCCGGAGCTTTAACTTCGCCGGTTGTTTTGCTTGTTATGCGCAGCTGGCGGTTGCTGAATATTCATTGCGTTGAAAGTGCTACGATAAATTCCACAAGCCAAGAAGTTCGTCTGGCCAACTTCTCGTAGTCGATTCGCGTCGTCATCAGCTTGGTGGTAGTGATTACGATTGCCGGGTACACCGACAAGAACTGCTGGTATTCCCCTCCGATGGAATGCAATGTGGTCACAACATTCCTCAACGTCCTGCGTTGTGGTGACTTTGAGGCCAGTCTGGTCCGTGGCAAGTGTGGCTGCTTGCTGAAGAAAGTCCTTCTGAATTCCATAGAGACGGAGAGACTCTTTTGGATTCCGACCCAGTATTTCCAAGTCGATGACGGCGAAATGCTGTGACAAAGGAATTGGCGGATTGATTGTGTAATATTCCGATCCGCCACCTCCCGGGCCTGGAAGACTTGGATCGTTGAGCCAACGATAGCCGTCAAGAGTGTGTTCCTCTGCATTGAAAGAAACAAACAAAACTGAACGCTGAAGACGATGTGAAGACTTGGAAAGAATACGGGCAACCTCAAGAAGTGCAGCGACTCCTGATGCCTTGTCATCTGCGCTGTTCCAGATATGATCAACTTGCACGGGCCGATGGAGCGAAATTCTGCCGGGATCAGTCTGACCTTCCATTCCTTGTCCATCGTGATGAGCAGCCAAAAGTATTATTTCGCCGTGGCGAGCCGAACGATCACCGGGGAGGAGGCCCGGCACGTTTTGTGAACACATATCCGGCGGTTGGGGAGGTGCAATTTTGAACCGGGCTCTGGTGCACGGCATGGCGTGAAACGAAAATGTTGGAAATACGATGAGTCTCCAGTTGAGTCAATGATGATTGGCCGGAGTCAGAATTTGGCGTAGTGATCGGCAATATACCCTCCAGCTTGTTTCTCTCCGACATAGCCAGCATTTCGCCCTTCAAGAGAATCGTGTGCCAGAGTCCCGACGTGTTACTTAAGTTGAATCGCATCGATTTTCTCGAACTCCGTACAAGCAGCTGCAATTGTGATCAGAATGATGGAAAGAAGTTGGTTCACGCTATGTGAGATAGCGGTTTAATTCCGGCAACTGCCAATTGCGCAAAACGTTTAGCGTAAACAACGGAGCGACATCTTTAGTCCTTATCAACAAATGGAGCGTCGTGCTTACGCTTGTTATGCGCCGTTTGCATTATTAAGACAGTTTGCACTCATCATTTTGTTTGATCTGGAGGCTTCCGAGATGGCATGGCATCGAAGTTGTCCATTTCGAGAGCCATTCTCCAATGATCAGCTTGCTTCCTCCAAAGGATCATGACTTTTCCTGTGGCTAAGAGAGCATTTGATGTGTCAGCCGCACGGATTTCAAATCTTCCGAATTGGAACGCATCTTGTCCGGTTACTGAGAGGTTAATCTCGCTTGAGGTCAACCGAATGAGAATCGGATTCGCCAGGGACTTGTTCCATCGCTGGGCAATCGAATTGCGGCCTCGTCTCACAGGCTGATTCTGAAGCAGGCTCACTGCATCGTCAGTATAGAAGTCTCCGATTGAAATCGTATCGTGAGCCAAAAGGACCTCTTGAAAGCGGGAGAATTGTAGCTGAATAGCTGTAGAATCCGCTTTCGGAGAAGATTGTGAAATCAGTGAGTTTGTAAAAACAAGCATTACGAGTGCAACTGAGGCTCCCTGGGTTGTTGTCGTCATGAGATCACCCTTCATGTGGATGCAAATGGCGCCTGCTAACGTCTGGCCGCACTACGCAGTGCCCAACAAATGAAACGAAGTGGAATGGGTTGGGCATTGAGTGAGCACTATAATTCTCTACACTGCTTTTCATTCTGCCCTTTCAAACGAGCGAACGCCGTAGTGCGGCCTGTTAGCTGAAGCGGCCCCCTTGTCGCGCAAATAATCAAAAACCGTGTCGATAGCCAAGAGAAAATCCAACCTTGGTGGGTTCATCTATTGCAAACCCTTGATTACGCAATCCTTCGATATCGAGACCCCTCGTCGCGATATAAATGATATCAAAATCGAGACCGTTTGACTTGGCATCTCCCCACATCCATTGCACCCCGATACCTAGACTCAATCCTAAGTACTTCTTTCGATCTGTCGTTGACGAGCCGGAGCTCACAATTGTTATCTCTGCTAGTGTATTCGTCCCATAAAAGGCGGACACGCGTGGTCTCCATGCCTCGGAGACTGGAAGGACGAAATATTTCAGTCCGACATTGTGTGCAACGCCTGCCAACGCCGATGTTCCTATCCCCATTGATGCATAGAGCGTGGAAACAATGTTAACATCGAGATTTGCACCTAGAACGCCATAAGGAATCCCCAATCCCACGCCGAGTGAGTTTTTCTTCGGCTCAACATATGATACAGAATCCTCTTGAGCCGACAGTGCTGACAAGGAGAGCAACGACGTTAATACAATTCTGGGGATATGTTTCATTGTGATATCCTTTCTTCTTGCCCATAACCTTGCCGCCGTTTCAGCTAACGTCCGCGGGCATTACGCCGTTCGCAAAGAATGAAATGAAATGGAATTGTTGCGCATGGAACGTCCTCTATAATTCATTCCACAGCCAGACATTCGCTTTTGCAAACGTGAGAGTGTCGTAATGCCGCCTGTTATACGTCCGTGCCCCGCAGATTGTCACTCCTTTTGAAAGTACTTGCCAAACAGTTCTTTTGCACGATCGGCTCCTTCATCGGACAAGATGACTGATTTCGCTTTACTCTTGGGGTTGCTGATAAAGCCCTTTTCGTGAAGTCGATTAAGGGCTTCCCAATCGTGTCCCTTCCAGGCGCGAAAAATACCTCCTTCTTGAAAGCTCGTAAGATGTAAGAGGGCAAGTACTGTATCGTCGATTTTATCGTAATCTATTTCCATATGTTATTCCTCTTGAATCGGCATCGGCGGGGCATGGCGTATAAGGTTCCGGCGTAACCACGCCGTGCCTTACAAATGAAGTAAAACGAAATGGTAAGGCATGGAGCGAACTCTTTAAGTTTTCACATCGTTTCATCTTTGTATTATCAAATGTGTGAGCGCCGTGGTTACGCCTGTTATGTGAAGTGCGCCGCAGGTCATACTTGATTATGTCATAATTTGGTACTAATTTGCATCATCACTTTCAAGGAGCAGATATGCCAATTATCAAATCCATTTCGAGTTTGCGGAACAGAACACGGGAGATTGCAACCATCTGTCACAAAGAAGATGAGCCGGTCTATTTGACGACCAACGGAGAGGGCGATCTTGTTGTGATGAGCATTGATCATTATGAGCGCCTCAAGGCTCAGGTTCAGTTGTTTGAGAAACTTGGCGTTGCTCAGTCTCAATCGGCGGCTGGCAAGAAGGGTATAACCCATCGACAAATGATGGCGAAACTCCGTCGCCGAGCTCATGCCCGGTAAATAGTCCCTTCGCTATTTGCCTGTTGCCCAGGATAATCTCCTTTCAATCCACGACTTCATCACAAAGGACAGTCCGAACCGTGCACTGGCGTTTATTGATAAGATCGACCAGAAGATAGGTGCTTTGGAGCGACACCCGTTTCTGGGAAGGATTCCACGACACGCCAAGTTACGTCAATACGGTTATAGAG
>JACQPT010000191.1 GCA_016207415.1 Ignavibacteriales bacterium | reverse complement strand
TTTGTCTCCGATTTTTCTCGACAGATTCGTAATCGCATCGTCGATGTGCACTGTAATCGACGAGCCGGAGACTTCTCGAACGACACCAATTCTTTTTTCTTCCCACATGGTTGTTCTATCTCTTTCTCCGAGATTTGGGTTTCTTTCCTTTTGGCTTCTTTTTCTCCACTCTCTGGACGTTCCTTGCGACAGTTACCCGAAGTCGCGGGGTTTTGGCGCGTGACTTCAGAGCTTTTTCAAGCGTTTCGCCGATCACAGCCGGGCTTTCAGCCACTATGATCCCAGCCTCATTCATGGCCTTCATTTTCTCTTCAGCTGTGCCTTTTCCACCGGAAATAATAGCGCCCGCGTGACCCATCCGCCTTCCCGGGGGAGCGGTCCTGCCGGCGATAAAACCAACGACGGGTTTCTTCACATGACGCTTGATGAATTCGGCCGCCTCTTCCTCAGCTGTCCCTCCGATCTCGCCGATCATAATGATGGCGTCTGTCCCATCGTCCTCGTGAAAGAGCTTTATCGCGTCGATAAACCTTGTTCCAATGACGGGATCGCCGCCGATACCGACACACGTCGACTGGCCTATGCCGCGCTCGGTCAATTGCCACACAGCTTCATACGTGAGCGTCCCACTTCGTGAGATCAAACCTACACGCCCTTCCTTGTGAATAAACCCCGGCATAATGCCTACTTTGCATTCTCCCGGGGTGATGATGCCCGGGCAATTAGGGCCGATCATCCGCACACCCTTCGCACGAATATATTCATACACCTTCATCATGTCGGCTGCGGGAATTCCTTCGGTGATGGTCACGATAAGTCGAATTCCAGCGTCGGCGGCTTCCAGAATGGCGTCAGCGGCGAACCCCGCAGGTACAAAAATGACGGAGGTATTTGCCCCTTCCTGCTGAACGGCCTCGGCGACCGTGTTGAAGACGGGAATGGACCGAACAAATTGATCTTTCTCGTTTCCCCTGTAGCTGGTGCCGCCCTTCCCCGGTGTCACACCTGCAACAACACTCGTTCCATACTCGATCATTTGCTGCGTGTGGAAGGTGCCTTCAGCGCCGGTAACTCCTTGAACGACCAGCTTCGTTGATTCGTCAACCAATATGCTCATGGGATTCTTTCCGGAAATCCATGTTCAAATTCTTTCTTACGCTGTCGATTCGAGAAAATCCGCTACTTTCAGGACAGTTGCCTCGTCAAATTGTTTTCCGAGAACTTGCATGCCGATCGGCAACCCGTGGCTGTCGCTCCCACATGGAATGCTGATACCCGGGATCCCCGCGAGGTTAGCCGAGGTGGTGTAGATATCGGAGAGATACATCTGAAGGGGATCTTCGGCCTTTTCACCAGCTTTGAAGGCTGTTGTGGGAGACGTGGGAGTAATCAGAACGTCAACCTTCTGAAACGCGTTGCTGAAATCGTCCTGAATGATCCTTCGGACTTTCTGTCCCTTACGGTAGTACGCGTCATAATACCCCGCTGAAAGCACGTATGTCCCGAGCATGATGCGCCGCTTCACCTCGCTCCCAAAACCGCGGGTGCGGGACTCAACATACATTTCTGACAAATCCGGTGTATCGGTGGCTCTGTATCCATATCGGGCACCGTCATAACGGGCTAAATTAGACGAGGCCTCAGCCGTGGCAAGGATGTAGTAGGTGGCAATGCAGTAGTCGGTCGACGGAAGAGAGACTTCTTGGATAGTCGCGCCGTTTTTGCGCAAAATATCTACCTTTCTGTCAAGGGCCTCACGAATCTCCGCATTAAGGGCGTCACCGTAATATTCTTTCGGCAGTCCCACGCGCAAGCGCTTGACATCTTTGTTCAGGGAGACCACATAATCGGGAACGGGTACCAGTGCAGATGTTGAATCGTTTACATCGTGTCCGGCGATGACCTTGAGTACCCGGGCCACATCCTTCACGCACAGCCCAAACGGACCAATGCAATCCAGAGAGGAGGCAAAAGCGACGAGTCCATAGCGAGACACCCTGCCGTACGTCGGCTTCAATCCCACCACCCCGGTCAAAGCCGCCGGCTGACGAATCGAACCTCCGGTGTCAGAACCGAGAGACGTCGTAGACATACCTGCCTTCACAGCCACGGCGGAACCCCCGCTGGATCCCCCGGGAATGCGCGATTCGTCCTGAGGCAGCCTCACACGGCCAAAGGCGGAATTCTCAGTGGACGAACCCATCGCAAACTCGTCCATGTTGCATTTGCCGATGATGACCGCGTCTGCGGCTTTCAAACGAGCGATCACTGTTGCATCGTACAAGGAAACAAAATTCTCAAGAATCTTTGAGCCACAGGTGACGCGCTCATCCTTCACGCAGATGACATCCTTGACGGACACCACCATTCCTGCAAGGGGTGCTGCCGTGCCAGTCTGAATTTTTTTGTCTATTTCAGCAGCCTGAAGCTGCGCTTTTTCTCGGAACACAGACAGGAATGCATTCAGGGCTTTTCCCTTGTCGATCGCGCCCAGGTAGGACCGCACAATTTTTTCGCACGACGTTTTGCCGGCGGCTAATTCCTGGCGTAAATGGTCGAATGTGTTCATAACGCGGTATGGACGCTGAAGCTGTGGGAACAACCGGGGGGACTACAGCTCTCGGACTGCTCGGCAGTAATCTCCGACAATGTACTACGAGCTCGTTTTGTCGTCGATCTGTTTTGCCTCTTTTTCGATTTCTTCCTGGATGTCTTTTGAGGCTTTTCGAAACTCACGAACTCCCTTGCCGAGCCCCTGCATGAATTCCGGAATCTTCTTGGCACCGAACAGAATCAGAATCACCACGGCAATCAGAATAATTTCCGGAGCGCCTAGACTACCCATATGCATGTCCCTTTCAAGTAAGAACAGTTTGTAGAACGAGACTTTCGACGACAGAATCGAGGATTTTCCTCCCGTCGGTGTGGCCGAGGGCGGGGTCTGAGGCACGCTCGGGATGAGGCATCATGCCCAGCACATTCCCCGTAGTGTTGACAACGCCTGCGATATTCGACATTGCGCCGTTCGGGTTTGACGCTTTTGAAATCTTCCCCTCCCCATCGCAGTAACGAAAAACGATCTGCCGGTTGTCCTCGAGCCGCTTCAGCTCGTCGCTTTCAATGAAATAGTTCCCGTCTCCGTGGGCAATGGGGATTTCCAGAACCTCGCCGTTTCTGCACTTCGACGTAAAACGCGTTTCAGCGTTCTCCACCCGGACGCAGACATACTTGCAGACAAACTGAAGGCTGGCATTTCTCAATAGGACACCCGGAAGAAGCCCCGCCTCGGTGAGTATCTGGAATCCGTTGCAAATCCCCAGCACCGCGCCCCCTGCCTTGGCGAAACGGACAACGTCTTTCATGATCGGTGAAAAACGCGCAATGGCTCCACAACGCAGGTAATCGCCGTAGGAGAACCCACCGGGAAGAATCACCACATCCACGTCCCCCAACGAACCTTCCTTATGCCAGATAAATCTTGCATCCTGCTGAAGAATTTTTCCCGTTGCGTAGTGAGCGTCGTGATCGCAGTTGGAGCCTGGAAAAACAACGATGCCGAATTTAAGCCGCGAGGAATGATTCATGGATGTTTGTGGTTCTCGACAGTGAAACTGAAATCTTCCATGATCGGATTGGCCAGCAATTTTTCGCATACCTCTTTGGTAATTTGCTCTGCTTCGGTTCGATTCGCGGTGTACACATCCATCTCAATGAACTTTCCGATCCTTACGTCTCTGACTTTGTCGAAGCCCAGGGAATGAATACCATTTTCGACAGCTTTCCCTTGTGGGTCGAGGATCGATCTTCTGAAGGTCACGACAATCTTGGATTGGTACACATTTTCCTCCTCAAATATCGATGCTTGAGACTTCGCTTTCCTCTTCTGCCTCCTTGTCGACGTGGAACGCCCAGTGTTTCAAGATGACAAACAGCGACCGAACGATGCCGAACAGGATCATAAGCATCAACACCGGAAACAAAAAGCGTCCTAGAGAAGCCACAACGATCAATGCCGCAACTGTAAATCCGAGAGCTTTCCACGGATGCGCTTTCAACTCCCGCTTCGTGAACTTGGGAAACGTGTCGTATTGCACTCTGCTGACCATAAGCAGTGAGAGGCCGGCGACCAATGGTGCCAGGGCCTGACTCTGCCAGCCGCTGAGTCCGTATCCTTGCGTGTAATTCTCCAACATGAATGCACAAATCGTAATTGCCTGGAATGGAATTGGAAGGCCTTTGAAATGGTCTTTATCGAAACCAACAAGCTGGACATTGAAACGAGCAAGCCGGATTGCGCCAAACACGAGAGGCATCGAACTGATAATAATTCCCCAGTTTTCCATCGTATGAAGGTGCGCCTGATACACAAGAAAGGACGGTGCGGCACCGAAGGAAACGACATCCGCAAGAGAGTCCAGCTCTACACCGAACTGACTTGAAGACCTTGTAATACGGGCCATGACGCCGTCAAACGAATCAAAAATGGCAGCAAGAATGATAAACCACACAGCCATTTCTATCCTCCCCTGGTTTGTATAGAGAATCGCCAGGAAACCGCAAAAGATGTTCAGGACGGTGAAAAGACTGGGAACAACTGCTCGTGTGATTTTCATTCTGCGGGGGCTCCTTCAATCGTGATGTTCTATTACCCAAACTCAGCCAGTACGGTTTCGCCTGCGACGGCGGTATCCCCAATTTTCACTTTTACGATCGCCGTCTTCGGTACAAACACATCGACCCTTGATCCAAATTTGATCATGCCGAATCGCTCTCCCAATCTGACATGATCTCCCTGCTTTAAGGTACAAACAATTCTCCTTGCAACAAAGCCCGCAATTTGCCTGAAGAGCACTTTTCCCCGCACGCCCTTGATTCCGATTGTGTTTTGTTCGTTCTTCTCGGACGCCTTATCTTCAAATGCTGCGAAATATTCGCCTTTGTTGTACTTCAGGAAGGCCACCGTCCCGCTCACAGGGTTTCGGTTAACATGAACATTCAGAGGCGACATAAAGATGCTGATCTGAGTGGCTTCAGAATTGAGAAACTCGGTCTCCTGCACCGGCTTTATGAGGATGATCTTTCCGTCTGCTGGTGAGACGACGAGGTTGTCGCCCGAAGGAATAGTGCGTTTGGGATCTCGGAAAAAGTTCAGGCAAAACGCAAAAACAACTGCGGCAAAGATCACTAGCGAATACCGGACAACTTTTGGTTCGACGAAAAGCAACGAGACGATGGCAAGAACCATGGAGAGGGTCGCGACGGTGAAGAAAACATCGTAACCGTATTTTGTGATCATCGAGTTCCGAAACCTCAGACGTGTCGCTCGGCGTGATAAGAACTCCGAACCAGCGGTCCTGATTCCACATGCTTGAACCCGAGGCTAAGACCAAATTCTTTGAGTTCTTTGAATTCTTCTGGACGGACATACCGGTCGATGGGCAGGTGATCCTTTGTTGGCTGAAGATACTGTCCCAGGGTGAGAATATCACAATGGACCCCACGTATGTCGTGCAGGCATTGTCGAACCTCTTCGGTTCGCTCCCCGATGCCGAGCATCATTCCCGTCTTTGTCACAAACCCTTTCTTCTTTGCGCGGTCGAGCACTTCCAGCGATTGCTGATAATTTGCTTGCGGACGGACGATTTTATACAGACGCGGGACGGTCTCAAGATTATGGTTCAGGATGTCCGGCCTCGCCTCAAGAACGATATCCAACGCCTCTTCGCTCCCTTTGAAGTCGGGGATGAGGACTTCCACACGACAGTGAGGAACCCGTCGGTGAATCTCGCGTATCGTTTCGGCGAAAATCGGAGCACCACCGTCTTTGCGTTCGTCACGATTGACGGAAGTGATGACAGCATGTCTCACTCCCATAAGATCCACAGCCTCTGCAACGCGCCGGGGCTCGTCCCAATCCAGGCCGGGAAGCGGACGCCCGGTTTTCACTGCGCAGAAACCGCACGACCTGGTGCAAATGTCCCCAAGAATCATGAATGTCGCCGTCCCGGCGTTCCAGCACTCACCCATGTTTGGGCAGCGCGCCTCCTCGCACACTGTGTGGAGCTGGTGGGAGCGCATGATTCCGTTCAGGCGGGAAAAATTCTCACCACCGGGGATTCGTGCCTTGAGCCACTCCGGCCTTCGCGGGCCAGGAGTCTCAGTCGGGGTTGCCGGTATTTTGTCTATGATGAATTCCATATGTCCTGAACAGGTGGCGGCCTAACACCGTCCTACCGTTGCCGTTCTGCTATTTCACTTGATTGAATTCGTAATTCTCGAGATTCGACTTCACTTTTGCCAAAAACTGTCCGCCAATAGCGCCGTCAATGATGCGGTGGTCAAAGGAGAGCGTAAAATACGCCATCGCGCGAATCCCGAACATGTCGTTGCCGGATTCATCGGTAATCACCACGGGACGTTTTTTCACGGCGCCGATGCCAAGAATTGCGACTTGCGGCTGATTGATGATGGGTATCCCGATGATATTCCCGAAAACGCCGTAATTCGTGATGGTGAACGTGCCATCTTGAATCTCTTCCGGCTTCAGTTTTCGGTTTCTCGTGCGGGTCGCCAGGTCATTGACCGACCTTGCAAGTCCGATGAAATTCTTCTCGTCGGCACTTTTGATGTTGGGCACGATAAGCCCCGTAGGAGCGGCCACGGCCATCCCAAGGTTGATGAACCTCTTCATGATTATCTTATCGCCTTCGACGGAGCTGTTTACGATGGGGAATTCTTTGAGAGCTCTCACAACGGCGTC